>NZ_JBQQBO010000003.1:0-407784 GCF_052246905.1 Saccharopolyspora antiqui | reverse complement strand
TACCCACGTGTTACTCACCCGTTCGCCACTCATCCACACCCGAAGATGCTTCAGCGTTCGACTTGCATGTGTTAAGCACGCCGCCAGCGTTCGTCCTGAGCCAGGATCAAACTCTCCAACAATGCATAAAATTGGACAATCCCAGCACACCCACCCCACAGAGCGAGTGCTACTCAAAGAAACCACCAACCACAAACATCATGGTCAGGGGCATACAAGAACACTAACCAAAACAGTCCACTGTTGAGTTCTCAAAGAACACACCCACACCAGACAACAAACATCTAGCGGAGCATTTCCTCGTTGCTTTCTTGTGTTGGTAACTCTAGCAGGCCTTCTTTTCGGTGTTTTCAGGGGGGTAGGCCCCGCGCTGATCGTCCCGGAGGTCGAGCCTGTTACTTGAGTTATCAACGCGCTTCGTAGCTTTGTCGTCTACTCGGCGACCGCTTTACGTTACCCGGTGCGCTCCGCAGTGTCAAATCGCGCGCCCCGGTCGGTGTGCGCTCCGCGAAGTTCGTATCCGAACCCCGGGGCGCTCCCGCAGCCGTCCTCGCCAGGCTCTTGCGTCCTGTTCCGTCCGGCCTTCCGTGCGGTGAAAAGAAAATTACGCACACTCTGCGTCAAAGTCAAATCGCCTGGTCAGACTCTTGACGTCGCTCGTCTGGCGGATTTCGGTTACTTGCGCTTCGGCCGCAGCCAAAGCTTCACAGTGCTCGCCGAACTGGTCGCGTTGATCGCTTCCAGCAGGTCAGGGGCGGCTACCGGCTCGGCCCGGCCGACCGGGACGAGTTCGTAACCCCAGGTGCTGAACTCGCGTAGCACCGCCGCCGGGTCATCACCCAGCTGGCGTATTGAGTCCGGTGTGAAAGAGCACACGATCGAAGGACGGTCGCGGCGGAGCAACCGGACCAGACCGCCGAGCACCCGGTGCACTCGGCCACCCACGTCGACGTGCACGACCGACAGCTTCAGGTTCCGCATGGCTTCGTGGTTCTCCAGCTCGCGGTCGAGCCGGATGCCGCGCACCGCTGGGGCGTTGTCCTGGTCCACCGGAGTGACCGACAAGCCGCCGGTGAGCGACGGCTCGGCCGCCAAGTGGCAGGACCCGTCCCATGCCGCGCCCTCGACCACCACGAGCCGGTGCCCCCACGCAGCTGGAACGTTGACCTCGACGTTGTGCTTGAGCAGCGCGGTGCTCTGCGGGCACGGCTCCACCGCGACGACGGCACCGCTGTTTCCGAGGCGGCTGAGCACGCGCACGGTCTGGTAGCCGATGTAGGCGCCGACGTCCATGAAGACGCCGTCCGGTTCCAGCAGCGAGTCGATCAGCGTCGACACCTCGGAATCCCAGGTCGAATGCGACGACAGCCAGGGCAGCATGAAGCTGTCGTCCGCGGGCAGCCGGAGCAGGCCCGCATCGCAGAGCACCGGCGTCGTGGTGCCATCGCCCGCGCCGGTGTTGCGCTCGTGCTCCCGCAGCAAGATGCGCTGCAGGACGTCGGTGCGCTGCAAGGCGTTCGCGGCATCGTGCGATGCGCTGCGCAGTCCCGCCTCGACCCCCCGGTCGGTGGTCGGCCGCTGTTCCAGCGCGTCCATCCGGTCGAGGATTCGCTCGACCGCGCCGGTCAGGCTGTCCAGGCGTTCGGCGAGGGCGTCGACGCGTTGGTCACCACCCGCGCCGTCTTCGAGCTTGCGGAGCCTGCGGTGTTGTTCGGCCAGGTCAGCGCGGGCTCGGACCATGCCGTCATCGGTGCCGAGCAGTTGGGCGGTCAGCTGCTCGTGGCGCTGGACCAGTTTGGCCAGCTCGGTGCGCATCGCCTCCAGGTCGCCCTCACCATCCGCCTCGTACTGGCGGCGGAGCAGTTCGGAAGCGGTCTGCTCGACGCCGTCGACGAGCGAGCGCATCACGTCGCGAATGTGCTCGTCGTAGTGGCTCAGCGCCTTGAGCACCGCTTTGCGCAGGGCCGGGGCCATCGAGTTCCGGCTGCTGACGCCCACATCCGGCGCGCGGTGCAGCGCATGGCGAGCCACCAGCAGCGGACGCAACGGGTCGTCGAACTGGCCGTGGCTGTCGCGCGACCACTTCGTGCGCCAGTTCCGGTACGCGTGCTCCACGCGCTCGCGCAGCCGCGCGCCCGCACGCGCGACGGTGTGCGCCGCGAGCAGGTTTTCCTTTGCCGCCGCACCGAAAGCCGCGGTGCCCTCGGGGTCGTCGGCAGCCGCGCGCAGCAGCTCGGCGGCCGCGTCGATGTCCGGTTCACCGGGTCCCTGGCAGGGCACCAGGCGGGCGGCTTCCGCTCCGAAGAGCTCTGCGACCGCGCCGTGCTCGCCCGCGATCACCGGCACTCCGTGCGCGGCGACCTCCAGCAGCCGCAGCACGTGCTCGTCGCCCGCTTCGCCCCGGTGCAGCGACGTGAAGCAGTCGGACGCGGACAGCAGCGGGTGGATGTCGAGGTCTTCTTCGACCAACAGCACGCGCGGGTCCGTCACGGTGGCCAGCCGCAGGCGCTCGGCCGCCTCCGGATGCTCGACCGCACCGGCGACGCCGATCAGCAGGCGCACGTCATCGCGCTCCGGGAAGGCCGCGAGGAAGGCGCTGACCACGCCGAGTGCGTTGTCCGCGCGCTCGGCGGCGTGGTCCACGAACGCACCGAACACGAACTCGTCGGACAGCCCGAACCGGGCTCGGGCCCCTTTGCGGGTCGGAAGATCCACCCGCTCGCGCTCCGGCGCGGGCAGCGCGACGACCCGTGTTTTCGTGCCGCCCCGGCGGGCTGCGGCGCGGCTGCTCTCCGAGAGCACCCAGGTCTCGGCCACGTCGCTGGTCGCGGCGTCGGTCGTGCCGGGGTGGATGTCGATCACGTACCGGCCCGCGGGCACCGGCAGGCCCGGTTCGCAGCGCAGCACCACCGGGTAGTAGGCCGTGTCCGCCGAGGGCAAGCCGGAGGCGCGCACGGCGGTGCGCATCAGCTCCGCGAGCTGCCCGTCACCCAAGACCGCCACGCCGAGTTGGTCGACCAGCGCGGCCCGGTGATCGACTCGGCGGTGCACCGCCTCGGCGGGGACCCGGCCGCTGGCCACCCCGACCCCGACGCACCATTCGCGGAAGGTCTCCGCGTGGCTGCCGAACGGCTCCGGGTAGTCGCGACGCAGGATCGGATCGTCTGCCCACACCGCGGCGGTCCAGCGGGACCCGCCTGCCGCGCGTTGGCGGTCGTCCACCGGTGCACATGCCCATTCCCGGAACTCCGCCAGCGGCCCGTCCGGTTCGAACGGGCTGGGCGGCGGGTGGCCGGTTGCGATCCAGGCGTCGAGGTACTCGCGGCGCAGTGTTGTTGGCAGCACGACACCGTCGGGCAGCACGTCGAACGGATGTGGCTGCTCACGGGTGTAACCGGCCCCGACCAGCGCATTTCGGTAACCCGCGCACAGCCCGGCGAGCACCGGGTTCTCGGAGAGCAGTATCCGCGGGCGGTCGGCGTAGTTGGTGGACAGCAGCCAGGGCCGCTGCGGCTGGAAGCCATCGAAGTGCACGCTGCGCAGCGCAGCGCCATCCACGTCGTGCCGACCGTCGCCAGCCACCGTCACTTCGCGCTGCGCGGCGTTCCACACCGACAGGCCCACTCCGGGATCGCGGATCACCTGGTGATCGACCAGGGCGGGCACGCCGTCCAGCATCGGCGTTGCCATGGTGGGATCGGCGGCCAGCTGCTCCACCCACGTCGCGAGCAGGGGCTCGGCGCCGGGGCGGACGGCGAACACGCTGGGGTCGAAGGTGCCCGATTCGGCGAGGTCGGTGGGGCTGGGGCGCAGCCCGTCCACCGCCAGCGGACGCAGCACTCGCGGCACCAGGCCGACCGGTCGCTGCTGGGTGAGGCCCGTCAGCAGATCGTCGAACCGGCCGAAGACCTGGACGGACGGTTCGAGGTACAGCACGGTCGAGCCCGATGCCAGCAGGTGCTGCAGGAATCTCGGGCGCAGCACGTTGCGCAGCTGCTCGGCGGTGCAGCCCATCGCCAGCCTGGCGAACTCCTGCAGGTCGAGCTCGATGTCCGCGACGGTCAGCCCGTCGGCTTCCGGCCGGACCGAGCTGGGCAGGTCGACCACCAGCAGCGCGAACTGGGCGTCCGGATGGTGTCGGCGGAACGTCTCCCGGAGCACCCGCGCGGCCGGGAGCTGGTCCCGGCACGCGACGGTGCAGCCGAGCAGCGTGCTCGCGTCGATTTCGTCCGGGGCTTCGGCCGGCCACTCCGGCTCGCCGAACAGCTCCGCCGGTTGTTCCAGAACACCGGACTGCAGAGTGGATTCCGTGACGGTCTCGCCATCGGAACTCCCGGATGTCACGGGGTCGGGCCGCGCCTGCGAATCAGTCACGCGCGCAACCTATCGCTCCTCGCGCCCCAACAACACGCCCAACCCCAGGAGTCCACCGGCCGCTCGCTCGACCGCACGTCAGGCGCTCACAGCATCGGCATCAGGGTGCGCAGCTCGTAGGGCGTGACGTGGCTGCGGTAGGCGTTCCACTCGTCGCGCTTGTTGCGCAGGAAGAAGTCGAACACGTGCTCGCCGAGGGTTTCCGCGACCAGCTCGGAGGATTCCATCTCGGACAGCGATTCGTTGAGGTTCTGCGGCAGGTTGGCGTAGCCGGCCGCTTTGCGCTCGCGCTCGGTGAGCCCCCACACGTCGTCCTCGGTGGCGGGCGGCAGGTCGTAGCCCTTCTGCACGCCGCGCAGTCCGGCCGCGAGGATCACCGCGTAGGCCAGGTACGGGTTGCAGGCCGAGTCGAGGCTGCGGACCTCGACGCGGCGGGACGACGCCTTGCCCGGTGAGTACATCGGGACCCGGACCAGCGCGGACCGGTTCGCGTGGCCCCAGCAGACCGCGGTCGGGGCTTCGCCGCCGACGACCAGCCGCTTGTAGGAATTCACCCATTGATTGGTGACAGCGCTGATCTCGCGGGCGTGGTGCAGGATCCCGGCCACGAACGCCCGGCCGATGTCGGACAGCTCGTAGGGGTTCTCCGGGTGGTAGAAGGCGTTCTGGTCGCCTTCGAACAAGCTGAAGTGGGTGTGCATGCCGGAGCCGGGTTGTGCGCTGAACGGCTTGGGCATGAACGAGGCGCGCACGCCCTGGGTGATCGCGACCTCCTTGACCACGTACCGGAAGGTCATCACGTTGTCGGCCATGGTCAGCGCGTCGGCGTAGCGCAGGTCGATCTCCTGCTGGCCGGGCGCGCCCTCGTGGTGGCTGAACTCCACCGAGATCCCCATCGCTTCCAGGGTTTCGATGGCGTTGCGCCGGAAGTGCGGTGCGGCGTCGTGGCTGGACTGGTCGAAGTAGCCGCCCGAGTCGGCCGGTAGCGGCTCGCTGCCGTCGTCCGGCAGGTTCTTGAGCAGGAAGAACTCGATCTCGGGGTGCACGTAGCAGGTGAAGCCGGACTCGGTGGCCCTGGCCAGCGTGCGGCGCAGCACGTGGCGGGGGTCCGACCAGCACGGCGAGCCGTCGGGCATGTGGATGTCGCAGAACATCCGGGCCGAGTAGTGCTCGCCGTCGGGGGTCTCCCAGGGCAGCACTTGGAAGGTCCCGGGGTCCGGTTTGGCGACCATGTCCGACTCGTAGACCCGGGCGAATCCCTCGATGGCCGAGCCGTCGAACCCGATGCCCTCGGCGAAGGCGCCTTCAAGCTCGGCGGGCGAGATCGCCACCGACTTGAGCATGCCGAGGACATCGGTGAACCACAGCCGCACGAAGCGGATGTCACGTTCCTCCAGGGTGCGGAGCACGAACTCCTGCTGGCGGTTCATGCACGCAGCCTAAGAGTTCCGAGCGCGAATTGCGTAACTGGTCCATGAACCTCGCCGAAAGGCGCGCTCATCCGAACCCGAGCGCGGCGATCATGAGGGGCAGGATCAGCGCGATGAGGATCGCACCGGCGACGTCGAAGACCACTCCGGACCTGATCATCTTGGTGATCGGGACCGCGCCCGAGCCGTAGATTATGGCGTTCTGCGGGGTCGACACCGGCAGCATGAACCCGAACGACGCCGCGAAGGTGGCCGCGAGCGCGGGCACGAACGGGTTGACGCCCGCCGCCACCGCGATCGGGATGACGATGGGCACCACCACGGCCGCCGCGGCGGTGTTCGAGGTGGTTTCCGAGACCAGCACCGCGAGCACGATGGCGAACACCGTGATGGCGACACCGCTGGTGAAGCCGAGGTTGTGCGCGGTGCCCTCGCCGATGGTCTTGGCCAGCTCGGTGTCAGCGAGCAGCGAACCGAAGATGATGCCGGTGCCGAACAGCACCACGGTTCCCCAGTCGATGCGACTGGCCTCGGTCCAGGTCAGCGTGAACTGGCGCTTGGACCAGTCGGTCGGCAGCAGGAACAGCAGCGATGCGCCGAGCACCGCGACGATGCCTTCGTCGAGCCGGTTGCTGATCGCGTCGTAGGCCGCCGAGTCGTTGCCCGCGATCAGCGCGACCACACCCGGCGTCACCCACAGCCCGACGGTGACGGCGAAGGCGATCAGCGTGTTCTTCTCGGCCCTGGACAGCGGGCCGAGCTTGGCGCGTTCGGACGCCACGTATTCCTCGACTCCGGAGAGCTTGTTGATCTCCGGGCGGTTGAGCAGCAGCAGGACGCCCGCCAAGACCAGGAACATCAGCACGCAGACCGGCGCGGCCATGGCCATCCACTGCAGGAAGGAGATGCGTTGCCCGGTGGCCTCCTCGATTAGGCCGCGGCCGATCAGGTTCGGCGGCGAGCCGATCGGGGTGAGCAGGCCACCGACGCTGGCGCCGTAGGCGAGCATCAGCATCAGCGCCACACCGACCCGCAGTCGCAGCGGGTCGAAGGGGGCGCCTTCGGGCAGTTGCTTGCGGACCAGGTCGGCGATCACGGCGAGTATGCCGACCGCGGTGGGCAGCAGCATCGCGACTGTGGCCGTGTTGGACACCACCGACGAGAGCAGGCAGGTGATCGCACCGAAGGCGATGATCACCCGCGCCGCGCTGCGGCCGACACCGGGCAGCGACAGGATCGTGAACGCGAAGCGCCTGGCCACACCGTGCCGGAGCATCGCCTGGGCGAGGATGAACGCCCCGATGAAGGTGAACACCGTCGAGGATCCGAACGGCGCGAGCACGTCGTCGGGCGGCATGACGCCGAGGACCACGATGGCCGCGACGCCGATCAGGCCACCGACCGGGATCGGCACCGGTTCGCACACCCACAGCACGACGACGCCGAGCAGCACGGCGGCGAGGCTGTGCTGGGCTGGTTCGAGTTGGATCGGTAGGAGGAGGAACAGGATGGTCAGCACCGGGGCGAGGATCAGTCCAACGGTGCGGCGACCCCTTTCGAACCGTTCTTCGGCCGGGGAGAGCACCTGTTCACCCAGACCTCGATACGTGCTGCCGGACAGCAACACCGATGTCACGCTCTGCGCCTCGGCCGGTTGGCCTGCATCACCCGCTTTGTCCATGCCCAGACCATAGGATCCTGTGATCGACTTCACTAGAGGTCGATCGGAAGAAGTCGCACGGCAGCCCTGTTCGGGATGCGCTGCCCAGTGCCGGTGGACGTGCTGCCGAGCTGATCACGCCCACCGGCCTGCACCAGCGCAAACCTGGCCGTCAGGACTTGCAGCGGGCGCCTGGATCTGGCGGGGTCAGGTCGATCAGGTACCGCGTCACCATGTCGTCCACGCAGTTGCTGCCCTGCAGGAAGATCGTGTGCTGGGTGCCCTCGAAGGTCAGCAGGTTGCCGTGCAGTGCCGCCGCGAGCTTCACCCCCGAGTCGTACGGCGTGGCCGGGTCGCCGGTGGTGGAGATGACGACGATCGGCGGCAGGGCGCCCACTTGCGGCTGGGTGGTCTCGCCGGTGACCGGCACCGGCCAGAACGCGCACACCTCCCGCGCGGGATTCGGCGGGTACCCGTCGTTCAGGAACGGCGCGGCCTCGCGGTAGCGGCGGTCTCCCTCGCGGACCGCGGCCGGATCTTCGATCCGCTGGTCGTCGACGCAGTGCACGGCGTCGAAGGCATCGGTGGTGTTGGAGTACCGGCCGGTTGCGCCGCGGCTGTAGTAGCTGTCGGCCAGCGTCAGCAGGCCCCTACCGCTGCCCTGCCGGAGGTCGGTCAGCCCGGTGTCGAGCTGCTCCCAGAGGCTGGGTGCGTACAGCGCCTGGATCGCCGCCATCGTGGCGTCGGTGTAGGACAGTTGGCGGCCGGGGCCCGCCGGCGCCGGGTGCTGCACCAGCGGGCGGGTGAGCTGCTGGAACGCGGTGACCGCGCGGGCCGGGTCGTGGCCCAGCGAGCACTGCTCGCGCGCCGTGCACCACGCCGCGAAGTCGTTGAAGGCGTGCTGGAACCCGACGCCCTGCGCGACCTCGGCGTCGGTCGGGGACTGCCCAGGATCGATCGCGCCGTCCAGCACCATCGCCCGCACGTTGCCCGGGAATTCCTCGGCGTACTCCGAACCGATCCGGGTTCCGTAGGAATAGCCGAGGTAGGTGAGTTTCTGGTCGCCGAGCACCGAACGCAGCACGTCCATGTCCCGAACGACCTCGCGGGTGCCGACGTTGGCCAGCATCTTGACGCCGGTGCGCTCGGTGCACTTGGCCGCGTAGTCGCGTTCCTCCTGCTCGGTGCGGGCCACCCCGTTCGGCGTGGCGTCCGAGTCGGGGTCCAGCCGTTCGGCGTCGCGCTCCGGGCCGGTCAGGCATCGCACGGCCGGTTCGGAGGAGCCGATCCCGCGTGGGTCGAAACCGATCATGTCGAATCGGCTGCCCAGTTCGCTCTGCGAGAACGGCGAGGACAGGCTGACCGCCGCGCTCATCCCGGAGGCGCCCGGGCCGCCCGGGTTCATCACCAGCGAGCCGATCCGATGCGCCGGATCGGTGGCCGGGACGCGCAGCACGCCGAGCGTGATCGTCTGGCCCTGCGGGTCGGCGTAGTCCATCGGGACCTCCAGCCGCGCGCATTCCAGGCTGGGGTCCCGGAAGGCCGTCTGATCACTGTCGGTCGTGGCGAACGGGGCGCACGGTCCCCACGACAAGGTCTGCGAGTAATAACGCTCCAGACCTGCCGGGACGGGCCCGACCGGTCCTTTGCTCTCGGTGTGCGGCTGCAACGGCTGGGGATCTTGTGCTGGCGGGGCGCACGCTACGAGGCTCAGCACAGCGAGCACGGCCAGCACGGGCAGTAGGCGGTTCACTACCGAATGGTGACATGCATTTAGCGGCGCGGCTCACAGCAGGCGGGACGACGCTGCGTGGCGGCGTGCGCGAAGATGGGCCCATGCCCCAGTTGCGGATCGCACTCGCACAGGTAAACGCATGCGTCGGCGATATCGCCGGTAACGGTTCGATGGTCTTGGACTGGACTCGCAGGGCCGTGCAGGACGGCGCCCACGTGGTGGCGTTCCCGGAGATGATGCTCACCGGCTACCCGATCGAAGACCTGGCGTTGCGCAGGTCGTTCGCCGCGGCGAACCTCGTCGAGCTGGAGCAGCTCGCCCGGCGCCTGCAGGACTCGGGCTGCGGGGACGCGCTGGTGGTGGTCGGTCACCTCGGCCGCGACGACGAAGGTCCGCGGAACTCGGCGTCGCTGCTGTACGGCGGCGAGATCGTCGCGACCTACCACAAGCACCACCTGCCCAACTACGGCGTTTTCGACGAGGCGCGCTACTTCGCGCCCGGTTCCAACCTGCCGATCGTGCGGCTGCACGGCCTGGACATCGGGGTGGTCATCTGCGAGGACATCTGGCAGAACGGTGGTCCGGTGGCGGCGCTGGGCAAGGTCGGGGTGGACCTGGTGATCTGCCCCAACTCCTCGCCGTACGAGCGCGCCAAGGACGACGTGCGCACGCCGCTGATCGCCCGGCGGGCCGCCGAAGCCGGTGCGCCGATGGCGTACGTGAACATGGTCGGCGCGCAGGACGAGTTGGTCTTCGACGGCGACTCGATGGTCACCACGCCGGAGGGCGAGGTCATCGCGCGGGCGCCGCAGTTCGCCGAGCACCTGATGGTGTTGGACCTGGACCTGCCCGCCGGTGGGTACACCTCGACGACGGTGCCCGCCGAGCCCGGCTCGATGCGGATGCCCGCCTTCGACGTGCAGCGGATCGTGCTGCAGCCGGACCCGCTGCCGAGCTACGAGCCGCGCCCCACCACGCCTCCGGCGGAGCCGCTGGACGACGAGGCCGAGGTCTGGGGGGCGCTGGTCACGGGGCTGCGGGATTACGTGCAGAAGAACGGTTTCCGCTCGGTGATCTTCGGGTTCTCCGGCGGCATCGACTCGGCGGTGTGCGCCGCGCTGGCCGCCGACGCACTCGGCGCGGACGCGGTGCACGGCGTGTCGATGCCGTCGAACTACTCGTCGGGGCACTCCCGTTCGGATGCCGCCGAGCTGGCCCAGCGGATCGGCTGCCACTTCGAGGTGCATCCGATCCCCGACATGGTCGAGGTGTTCGTGCGGCAGCTGGAGCTGTCCGGCCTGGCCGAGGAGAACGTGCAGGCCCGGTGCCGGGGCGTGCTGCTGATGGCGCTGTCGAACCAGCACGGGCATCTGGTGTTGGCCACCGGGAACAAGACCGAGCTGGCGGTTGGCTATTCGACGATCTACGGCGACGCGGTGGGTGCGTTCGCACCGATCAAGGACGTGCCGAAGACGCTGGTGTGGAAGTTGGCGAAGTGGCGCAACGCCGATGCGGAGAAGCGCGGCGAAGTGCCGCCGATCCCGGAGAACTCGATCACCAAGCCGCCGTCGGCGGAGCTGCGGCCGGACCAGGTGGACCAGGATTCGCTGCCGGAGTACGACGTCTTGGACGTGGTGCTGGACGGTTACGTAGAAGGTGATCGCAGCTACGCGGACCTGATCGCCGACGGGTTCGACGCCGAGCTCGTGGAGCGGGTGCTGCGGATGGTGGACCGCGCCGAGTACAAGCGTCGGCAGTACCCGCCGGGCACCAAGATCACGTTCAAGGCGTTCGGGCGGGACCGGCGGCTGCCGGTGACCAACCGCTGGCGCGAGACCGCACCGTGAGGTCGTGAGCGGTTGTCCCGGCTCTCACCGGAATGACCACTCACGACCGCTGAAGGAGGCTTGACCGTGTGGGTCGTGCACGGAACGTGCACCGAAGACGGGCGGCTGGTGCTGTGGGCGGAGGATTCGGAGCTGCCGCAGCGGGTGCCCGGACGTGCGCCGCGCGGCCCGGTGGCACACCCGTTCGCGGTGCCGGGCGAGGCGCTGCGCGATGCGTTGCCGGTCGATCAGCTCAAGGTCGATTCCGTGCCGCTGCAACTGCCTTCCTACGCCTCCGCGCCGGTGGCGTCTCCCGAACTGGTGCGGGATCCGCTGACCGCCGGGCCCGCACCGCGCGGGAAGCCGCGGCTGCGCTCCTGGCTGGTCCCGGCCGTGTCGTGCGGGCCAGCGGCGGCGATCGACGTGCTTGCCGAAGGTGTGCCTGGATGTCGGCTCGGCGCGTCCGCGCACTTCCTGCGCGGCGTCGCCGAGTTGGCTGAGCAGATGGTGTCGCAGGGCCGGGTGCTGCCCGCGCTGGTCTTCGAGGCGGAACGGCCTGCGGCCCGCTGGCGGCCGTCGTTGTCCGGCACGGATTCCGCGCGGTTCGTCGCGCTTCGCGAAGCGATGCCACCGGCGTTCCGCTGCGCGCACGACGCCCCGCCCGCCGAGGTCCTGCGCACGGCGCTGGACACGCTCGTCGACGGCATCGCCCGCAGCCGAGTCGCGGACGTCCGCCTCTCCAGCGGCCGGACCGTGGCTGCGACGTGGTTGAACGCGCTGACTCGCGAGCCGCGGTTCGACGCGGATCCCGTGCAGGTGCGGAGGCTGGCTCGACAGTTGGACGCCTGGCACGCCAGCGGCGTTCAGGAGAGTCCGGTGCGGACCTGTTTCCGTTTGCACGCGCCCGAGGACGACGACGAGGCGGAGTGGTGCTTGGAGTTCCTGCTGCAAGCGTCGGACGATCCGAGCGTCCTGGTGTCGGCGAACGAGGTTTGGCGGGAGGAGAGCCGGGTTCTGCAGCGCTGGGTCGCCCAGCCGCAGGAACTGCTGCTCGCCGACCTCGGCAAGGCCAGCCGCATCCTGCCAGCGCTCGACGCGGCGCTGCGGGTACCGCATCCGGCCGAGTTGTTCTTGGACGCCTCCGGCGCGTATGAGTTCCTCAGCCACGCGAACCTGCTGGACCAGGCCGGTTTCGGGGTGCTGCTGCCGTCCTGGTGGGGGCGCACCGAGCAGCTCGGGTTGAAGTTGACCGCGAGCAGTTCCGGCACGGCGGGCGTGGTGACGAAGGAATCCGGGGTCGGCCTGGATGCCGTGGTCGACTACCGCTGGGATCTCGCGCTGGGCAACGAGGAACTGACCGAGTCGGAGTTGGCGGAGCTGGCCGCCGCCAAGGTTCCGCTGGTGCGGCTGCGCGGCAAGTGGGTTCAGGTGGACCGCAAGCGGCTGGCGGCCGGGCTGGCGTACCTGGAGCGCGCCGGAACCGGGCAGATGACGGCCGGTGACGTGCTGCTGCAGGCCGGACTTCACCCGGACGACGGCAGCCTGCCGATGCCGGTGATCGAGGTGGGCGGGCGCGGTTGGCTCGGTGATCTGCTGTCCGGGCAGGTCGAGCAGTACCTGGAACCGGTGGAGCCGCCCAAGGGCTTCACCGCGACGCTGCGCCCCTACCAGCGTCGCGGGCTGGCGTGGCTGGCGTTCCTCGACCGACTGGGACTGGGTGCCTGCCTCGCCGACGACATGGGTCTCGGCAAGACCGTGCAACTGCTGGCGTTGGAGGCGCTGGCCCGCTCGGCGGGTTCGCGCGCCCCGACGTTGTTGATCTGCCCGATGTCGGTGGTCGGCAACTGGCAGCGGGAGGCGGCCCGGTTCGCGCCGTCGCTGAAGGTGCACGTCCACCACGGCTGGAACCGGCTCGGCGGCGCGGAACTCCAGGAGGAGGTGGGCGCGCACGACCTGGTCATCACGACGTATCCGCTGGCTGCGCGGGATTCGGCCGCGTTGCGGGAGATCCGCTGGGACCGGGTGGTGCTCGACGAGGCGCAGAACATCAAGAACAGCTCCTCCCGCCAGGCGAAAGCGGTGCGCGGGCTGTCGGCTCGGCAGCGGATCGCGTTGACCGGCACGCCGGTGGAGAACCGGCTCGCCGAGCTCTGGTCCATCATGGACTTCACCAATCCAGGTGTGCTCGGTTCGCTGAGCACGTTCCGCGCGCGGTTCGCGGTGCCGGTGGAACGCGACAGCGACACCGACGCCGCGGCCCGGCTGCGCCGCATCACCGGACCGTTCGTGCTGCGCAGGCTCAAGACCGATCCGGCGATCATCAGCGATCTGCCCGACAAGATCGAGATGAAGCAGTTGTGCAACCTCACCACCGAGCAGGCGTCGCTGTACCAGGCGGTGGTGGACGACATGCTGGCGCGCATCGCGAACAGCGAGGGCATGGAGCGCCGTGGGCTGGTGCTGGCGACGATGTCCAAGCTGAAGCAGGTGTGCAACCACCCGGCGCAGTTCCTCGGCGACGGCTCCGCGCTCTCCGGCCGGTCGGGGAAGTTGTTGCGGCTGGAGGAAATCCTCGAATCGGTGCTGGCCGACGGTGACAAGGCGCTGTGCTTCACGCAGTTCGCCGAGTTCGGCGGGATGCTGGTGCCGCACCTGTCGGCGCGGTTCGACACCGAGGTGCTGTTCCTGCACGGCGGCACGACGAAGAAGGCCCGCGACGAGATGGTCCAGCGGTTCCAGGCCGCGGACGGACCGTCGATCTTCCTGCTGTCGCTGAAGGCCGGTGGTACCGGGCTGACTCTCACGGCCGCCAACCACGTCGTCCACCTGGACCGCTGGTGGAATCCGGCGGTCGAGGACCAGGCCACCGACCGGGCGTTCCGGATCGGCCAGCGCCGGGACGTGCAGGTGCGCAAGCTGACCTGCCTCGGCACCCTGGAGGAGAAGATCGACCGGATGATCGAGGACAAGAAGGCGCTGGCGCAGCTGGTGGTCGGCACGGGCGAGAACTGGCTGACCGAGCTGTCCACCCGCGAGCTGCGCGAGCTGATCACGCTGGACGCGGAGGCCATCGGTGAATAGCTGGCGCGGATTCCCACCGGCGGCCAAGCCGATCCGGGTCGAGGGCGGCATCAAGGCCCGCAGCAAACGCGGCGAGATCGCGCAGACCTGGTGGTCGCGGCGGTTCATCGAGGTGCTGGAGTCCTTCGGCATGGGCGGGCGGCTGCAGCGCGGCAAGAACTACGCCCGCGCTGGTCAGGTGCTGAGCCTGACGTTGTCGACCAACGTGGTGGTCGGGCTGGTGCAGGGCTCCCGGCCGCAGCCGTACCGGGCGCGGATCGCGATCAAGTCGTTCACCGCGACCGAATGGGAGCGGATCGAACAGGAGCTGGCCGGGCAGGCGTTGTACGCGGCGAAGCTGCTGGCCGGGGAGATGCCGACGGACATCGAGCGCGTTTTCGCCGGACTCGGGCTGCAGCTGTTCCCGACGACGATGCGCGAACTGACGATGGATTGTTCCTGCCCGGACTGGGAAATCCCGTGCAAGCACCTGGCGGCGACCTGCTACCTGCTGGCGGAGTCCTTCGACGAAGACCCGTTCCAGATCCTCGCCTGGCGCGGTCGCGGGCGGGAAGAGCTGCTGGACCGCCTGCGCGCGCTGCGCGGGAGCGCTTCCGGACCGGTGGCGGAGGAATCCGACGATGTCGCGCCCCTGTCGGAATGCTTGGAGACCTTCTGGGCGGCCCCGGAAGCACCGGCCGCCGCGACGATGCCGGAACCGGAACCGACCGCCCCGGATGCCCTGCTCGACGAACTCGACCCCCTCCCGGTGAAGGTCGGCGCCAAGAACGCCGTCGACCTCCTCCGCCCCGCTTACCGCGCCATGACGTCGCCGGAGTGAGGTGCCGATTTCGCGCGAAATCGGCACCGGCTTCTCACAGGTGGCGACGATTTCGCGCGAAATCGCCGTCTTCACCGACGCGCGGCCACCGCTGCTCGGATCTCAGCGAGCAGCTCTGGCAAACGCTGGTACAGGCGCTCCGCCGTCACCACGACGACATGCCAGCCGGACCGCCGGATTCGACGCAACCGTTCCTGGTCGAGCGCGTGCTGAACGGGATCAGCATGCCAAGCGCCGTCGTATTCAACTGCGATCTTCGCCTCTTCCAAGGCGAGATCTACCCGAGCTACGAATCCTCGGTCGTCGTGGATCTCCACCTGCGGGGTCGGGCGAAAACCCGCCTGCACCAGGACAACGCGCAGTTCGGATTCGGGAAGTGACTCCGCTCGTCCGTCCAGCAGCGCGGCCGCCGAACGCGCCCGGATTATGCCGTGGTCATGACGCCCAGCGAGGAAGGCGTCGATCGTCTGCTGGTCGATCAACCCAGCGTGGATCAGCGCATCGCCAGCCGCGACGGCGAGTCGCTGCGGGTTCCGGGCGAGCAGATCGAACGCCGTGCGTTCGATGGTCGCGAGGTGGATTCCTCGCCACTCCACCCGCTCAAACGCCGAACTCCTGACCGACCAACATCGCAGGCCGGAACGCCTGTTCACGTATTTCTGACCGCTGACCAGCACTTCGACCCGATCACTGGCCCTCGCCAACGGCACTCCGTACAAGGTGGCGGCGGAGCGACCGGTGATGATAGCCGCTGGTGGAAGGACGAGAGCTGCGGCGTGGCAGCGCATTTCATGGGTTATCTCCGTCGCGCTGCTGCAGTAGACGCCGTGGACGACGCGCCGGTATTCGCCGCTCTTCCTGAGCTGGCGATCGGTGATGCCTTGGGCGAGCGCCTGGGTGCGGGTGAGAAGTCCGAGGTCTGCCGGTGTGATAGCGAGTGTTGTAGCTGTCATGCCGTCCACCGTGCAGGTCAGCTCACCGGCTGTCACCGAGGGTTTTCAAATCTGTGGATAAACCTGCCCATTGTGGACAACTCGCGACACCCGTTTGGTGGGTTCGCGCAAGACCGCGAAGACAGCGGGATGCCGATTTCGCGAGAAACCAGCGAAACCCAGGCGGTGGACACGCCGATTTCGCGCGAAATCGGCACCTTTCCCTCACGGGTGGCGACGATTTCGCGCGAAATCGCTCTGCCTCGACGCAGGCCGAGAGCGCGCTTCGCGTGATGCGGGCGCTCTGGTTATGGACGGGACTCGGCGGTCATGGACGTCGTTCGATCTGGTCGGTCGAGCAGGACTTCGGGGCGTTCAGCGGATTGCAGCGGACCGGGGTTCTGGTGGGGAGTTCAGCGACGTAGTCCGAGCCGTAGCGGGCGGCCAGTCCAGGTACCGGGAAATCCGTGCTGATGATCTGCGCTCCGCTGGCCAGCGCAGCGCTCAATTGCTCCGTACTGCCCGTGCTGGCCTGGGCGAACGGCTCGTCGGCACGGGTGCGCACCAGGTATCCCCGGCGCACCAAGTCCTGGATCTGCGCGGTGTTCGCACCGGTCGGGTCGTTCCGCTTCACGAACGCCGCGTCGGGCCGACCGGGGGTGGCGTTGGTGAACAGGACCCTGCCTTCCAGGTTCGGGCGGTTCTCCAGGTACGGCGCCTGCAACTGCGGATCGTCGTTGTCCATCAGGAAGATGAACTTGCCGCGGGAGTCGGCCATCGTCGGCCAGCCGAAGCGCAACACCGACTGCTCCAGCGTCAGGCCGGGCTTGCGGACGTCGTCAGGCGTGATCATCTCGTCCGCCGGGAGGACCGACCGGATCTCGGCGTCCAGGTCGGCGAACCGCTTTGCGTCCCACGGCGGCGAAACCGCGCCGCCGCGCTGTTCCAGCACCGGATCGGTTTGCTTGAGCTCCATCATGACCGGGATCGGGTCGTGTCGCGGGTGGGCGTCCGACCAGTCATGGAGCTGCTGCAAGCAGTTGACCAGCGTTGAGCAAGTCGTGTTGTAGTCGTGGTCGGCCACGTGCATGACCTTGATCCCCGGCTTGGCCAGGTCCGGATCGGTGAGCGGTCCCAGCCCGGCGTCCCGGCGGATCAGCGGGTAGGTGTACAACCCGCCCTGGTCGCTGTCCGGGATCAGGTCCAGCTCGATGCCCCGCACCGGCTCGCGGTCGAACTGCACGGGCAGCGATGCGTGCGAGTACCACAGGTTGTTGGCGGCGGACTGGAATTGCTGTTCGGCGAACGACAATTCGCGGTGGTAGCTGTTGTGCGTCCCGATGAGCTGGATCTGGTTCATCCGCAGGTCTTCGCGCCCGCCTGCGGCGTTCGCGGTGGACATCAGCAGGCCGAGGCACGCGGCCAACGAAACAGCGGTTGCGCCCAGGCGGAACCCGGTGATGCGCATGGTGGCTCCTCCGAATGGAGTCAGTGAATGGAGCCCCAGCCTTGAGCGGCAACGTGACCGAGCCGGTAGCGGTCGCCCACCCGACCACGAACATCAAACGAACACCCGACTCCGGAAGCAACCCACCGGGGAGGGACTGCTGTTCAGGAGTTCGGCGGACCGCTACGACGACGCACCGGACAAGGAACTCCAGGCGGTTTCCGGAGTTTCCTGACGCTCGCTGGCCCGCAGCGCTCGGAAAGCCTCGGCCTGGTTGGCGAGGACGCGCACGCCCGCGTAGTTCACCGGGCTGTCGTCGACGTGCACCGAGATGATGTCGTCACCGCCCCAGACGATGTAGAGCATGCGCAGGTAGTAGGCGGATCGGCCGTCGTTCCAGGAACCGAATTCGGCGGTGTAGAGCCCGAATTCGCACTTCAGACGGGCGAGCTCGGCTTCGGCCCAAGGTCGCAACTCCTGCCGCAGCTCCTCGGGGTCGCGCGCCTCCGGATCGACCGCCTCCCTGGCGAGCTCGACATCCACCTCGGAACCCGACCGCACGGCATCAAGCACGTACCCGAAACGCACCGTCACCACTCCCCTACCCACCGGATAAACTCCCGTCGCCACCGCGACGGAGTTGTGTTCTGAGACACTTCAAGGCTAACTGACATTTGACAGGGACACATGTCCACGAAAGGCTGATCTTCGACATGGGCAAACCGCGCGCCACGCTCGAACGACGCCAGCTCGGCGCAGAACTCCGCAGGCTCCGGGAAGCAGCAGGGAAACAGCAGAAGGAAGCCGCTGCGGCGATCGAGTGCGACGTCAGCCAGATCAGCAGAGTCGAGCGCGGCGAACGCGCCTTCAAAGTGCTGGAAATCGAAGCACTCCTCGATTTCTACGGCGCCCCAAGGGAAGCTCGTGCGCAGATCACGCATCTGGCGCAGGTTGCTCGCCAGCGCCAACCTCGTCGCATGTACTCCGACGCCTTCCCAGGGGCGTTTCGCAGGCTGAGCGACCACGAACAGGACGCCACGGAGATCTACTACTCGGACAGCGAGCTCATTCCCGGCCTATTGCAGACCGAGGACTACATACGCGCCATGATGAGCGTCGGACGTTCGGCCGTGCTCGGCTCAAGTCGCGAGGACATCGAGGCAAGAGTCCAATTTCGGCTCGACCGCCAAGAACTCGTCGACCGCGAGAACCCTCCGCAGATGTGGTTTGTGATCGGCGAGGCAGCCCTACGGCGCCCCATCGGACGCTGGAAGGTGCTCCACAGTCAGCTCCAGCGACTACTCGACCTAGTCGAGCAGCATCCGCACGTCGTCATCCAAGTCGCCCCACTGTCCATCGTGGACCATCCGCTGCTTGGCGGATCGATCGAAATCCTCCGATTCGGCGGCCTTGCTCCCGACCTCGTACATCAGCCAACCTTCATAGGCGGCGGTGTCTATGTCGTCGACGAAACGGACATCGGTGAGTGCATGCGCGCCTTCGACCAGCTCCGCGCGGTAGCGCTCGGGCCGGAGGAGTCACGGTCGTTCATCGCTCAACGGGCAGAGGAGCTAGAGCATGACCAATGACGCCAGGAAACACAGCTGGTTCAAGAGCAGCCACAGCGGCCCGAACAACAACAGTTGCGTCGAAGCCCGCTTATCCGGCGGTGGTATCGACATCCGGGACTCGAAGGACCCCGACGGGCCGATCCTCCGGTTCGGCAGCGCCGCCTGGCAGCGGTTCCTGCACAGCCTCGACAGGTGAACCACCCGTTCAGGGCAAGAGTGAAGGGCACCTTTGACCGAGTATGCCGGTCAAAGGTGCCCTTCACTCCGAAAACCGGCCGGGAGGGGCGTGGCTAGTCGGCCTTGCGGCGGCTGTTGGTGGTTACCTCTTTGATGGTTTTGTGGGGGAATCTTCGTTCTGCGTACGTCTTTGCTGGGGAGTTGGGGTCGACGTAGAGGGTTTCTCGTTTGTCTTGGAGGGGGCGTAGGACTTGGTTCATGAACTGCTTGCGGTCTTCCAGGTACGGTTCCAGGACGTCTTCGCCCGCTGGGCAGACCGCCATGCAGTAAGCCGCTTTGTAGTTGGCCTTGAACGACAGGCTCTGCCACATCGACGCGTTCTCCGCATCGGTCACGCGGGCGCGGAAGTCGGCTCCGTCGGCGCTGTCCGCGATCGTCTCGACCCAGTCCGTGAAGCCGCCCATGAACTCGCGGTAGTTGTGCGTGAAGCAGGCGCGGAAGTCGAACTCCCCGTCCTTCGAGATGGCACCCACCGGGCAGGCCGCGACGCACAGCTTGCACTCCAGGCACGGGTTGTAGTCCAACCGCTGGCCGTATTCGCTGATCTCGGCGTCGACCAGCAGCGTTGCCAGCAGCACGAAGTTGCCGAACTTCGGGTGGATGACATTGCGGTGGATCCCGATCGCGCCCAGGCCCGCCGCCACCGCGACCGTCTTGTGCGCCACCACCCACGAGCGGTTCGGGTACTCGTCCATCTCCATCGGGAACGTCGCCGACGGGTTCACCGCCCGATAACCGGCGTCCTGCAACGTGCGGACGACGGTGCGGGCCGCCTCGTTGATGATCTCGCCGCTGCGGTGGAACTCCTGGTTGGCGACGCTGCGCACGGCCGATCGCACGTTGTCCCGGTTCATCCGCACAACCAGGGAAACCAGGCTGCGGGTGCCGGGTAGCGCGGTGTGGACCGGCTCGCGCTCGCTGGCGAGGTCCGGATGGTCCAGGGACACCGCGGCAGCGTCGTCGGCGCCCGCGTCCAGGCACACCTGGCGCAGCCATTGCGCATCGATCACCGCGGGCTTCGCCGGGCGGTCCGCCTGACGCGACAGCACCGCGCGCACCGACGGGTGCTGGGCGAGCTTTCGCGGAACAGCGGAGTTCTCCGAGGCCATGATCTCTCCCGGACAGCGAGTTGGAAAATCAGACTCACTGTCTCATCTGTTAAGTTGGATTTCAAGACTTAGGAGGTGCGGCATGAGCGCGAAGGGGCGCGCGTGTTCCATCGCCAATGCGCTCGGTGTCGTCGGCGAACGCTGGAGCCTGCTGGTGCTGCGCGAAGTCATGCTGGGCGTGCGGCGGTTCGACCAGATCGCGCGCAACACCGGAGCCAGCCGCGACATCCTCACCGCCCGACTGCGCAAGCTCGTCGAGGCCGGTGTGCTGGAGAAGCGGCAGTACGAGCAGCGGCCGCCGCGCTGCGAGTACCTGCCCACCGAGGCCGGTCGGGCGTTGCAGCCGATCCTGCTGGGCCTCATGGCGTGGGGCGACCGCTACGTCACCACCGGCCCGCCTCCGACGATCTGGGAGCACAGCTGCGGCGCCGAACTGCACCCGGAAATCGTGTGCGCGCACTGCGGAGAACCACTCGGCCAGGGAGAGTCCCACATCATCCGACTCGGCGCCGCACCCTGACCCCACTCCCGAGAACCGGCGCAACCAGCACCGCCACACGATCAGGGCGAGGTGAAGGGCACCTTTCACCAAGTTAGTTGGTAGAAGGTGCCCTTCACCTCTCGCCCGATCGGGGCGGCTGCGCGTGTTGGGAGGGTGGAAGGGGTTGATCGACGGGAGGGAGGCACCCCCAGTTGCCTCCCTCCCGGGCTTCCCACGCTCTCCCTGCCTTAAGACGCCTGATCGGTCGTCCGGTTGCCCAGGTGTTTTTCCCAGTTTTGCCGGATGAGCGGTGGCGATCGGCACTGGCTTTCGGGGCTTCGAGCGGTTATGCATGTGCCGCGAAGATCGAAAGGCGGGCGCCATGCGGTGGAAGAAGATCGGTGTCGGGTTGGTCGCGGCCAGCGTTGTCGTGGTGGGGGCGTCGTGCTCCGCGCCGCCGCCTGCCGCGCCGCGGGAACCGGCCGCGAGTCGGTTGGACGATGTCGTGCAGCGCGGTGAGCTGCGGGTTTGCAGCACCGGCGACTACCGTCCGTTCACCTACCGGGACGCGGGCGGCGCGTGGAGCGGGATCGACATCGACCTGGCGCACGACATGGCCGCCAAGCTCGGGGTGCGGGCGACGATCGTGCCCACCACGTGGAAGACGCTGGTCGCCGACTTCAACACGAAGTGCGACATCGCCGTCGGCGGGGTGTCGATCACGTTGGACCGGGCGAAGGAGGCGTTCTTCAGCACCGCCTACGTGGTCGATGGCAAGACGCCGATCACCCGCTGCGAGAACGCTTCGCGGTTCCAGACGGTGCAGCAGATCGACCAACCTGGCGTCCGGGCGATCGTCAACCCGGGTGGCACCAACGAGCAATTCGCCAAGCAGCACCTCAAGCAGGCCACCATCGTCGAGCACCCGGACAACAACACGATCTTCCAGCAGATCCTCGACGGCGGCGCCGATCTGATGATCACCGACGCCGCCGAGACCAAGTGGCAGGCCAAGCAGCACCTCGAACTGTGCTCGGTGCACCCGGACCAGCCGTTCACCTTCAGCGAGAAGGCGTACCTGCTGCCCAAGGGCGACGTGGTGTTCCAGCAGTGGGTGAACCAGTGGCTCAACCTCGTGCTGCACGACGGCACGTACGCGCGGATCGCCCAGCCATGGATCGGCTGACCTCGCAACTGTGACGTTGCCCCGCTGCCTGTGCCGCAGCGGTGGCGTGCGTGGCACGCTTTTCGCGCAACCATCCGAAACGACCCGGGGACCCGCTTTCGCGGGCTTCGAGGAAGAAGGACGGTCCACGATGACTGCTGCCCAGAACCAGAGCGAGACGGCGGCGCCGTACGGTTCCACACCGACCAAGCGGCGGGTCCGCATCCACCACCTCCAGCAGTTGAAGGAGCACGGCGAGCCCTGGCCGATGCTCACCTCCTACGACATGTACACCGCCCGGATCTTCGACCAGGCCGGAATCCCGGTCCTGCTGGTCGGCGACTCGGCCGCCAACAACGTCTACGGCTACGAGTCCTCGCTGCCGGTGACCGTGGACGAACTGCTGCCGCTGGTCCGCGCGGTGACCCGGTCGGTCGAACGCGCGCTGGTCGTGGCCGACCTGCCGTTCGGCTCCTACCAGGCCTCGCCGGAGCAGGCGCTGGCGACCGCGACGCGGTTCATGAAGGAAGGCCGCGCGCACGCCGTCAAGCTGGAAGGCGGCCGTCGCTACGCCCCGCAGATCGAGGCGCTGGTGGCGGCGGGCATCCCGGTGATGGCGCACATCGGGTTCACCCCGCAGAGCGAGCACGGCCTCGGCGGATACCGGGTGCAGGGCCGCGGCGACCAGGCCGACGAACTGCTGGCGGACGCGCGAGCGGTGCAGGAGGCCGGTGCGTTCTCGGTGGTGCTGGAGATGGTGTCGGCGGAGGCGGCGAAGCGGGTGACCGGTGAGCTGCGCATCCCCACCGTCGGCATCGGAGCGGGACCGGACTGCGATGCCCAGGTGCTGGTGTGGACCGACATGTCGGGCATGAACACCGGGCGCACCGCGAAGTTCGTGAAGCGCTACGCCGATGTCGGCGGCATCCTCGCCGACGCGGCCACCAGCTTCGCGACCGAAGTCCGCGGCCGCGCGTTCCCAGCCGCGGAGCACTCCTTCCACTGACGGGTCTTGAGTGCGAAAACCGGTTGGAGCCGGTTTTCGCACTCACGACCTCAGCCGCAGGAGAAGCGGGCCCAGCTTTCGCCGCGATTTTTCAGCTCGCCCTGGACCTGGTCGAGCTGGGCGAGGATCTCGTCCATGCGATCCGGGTCGCGGACGAACTCCAGCACCGCGCGGTAGAAGGCGTTGCGCATCGCGGCGGGCATCAGGTCGGAGGCGTCCAGGCAGATCTGGCTCGGGTAGCTGAGCGCCTGGGTGATGCGCGCATCGCCGCTGGCCGCTTCGTCGCCCGCGGCACCCAGGTTCACCGAGTACGCCCCGCTGCCGGGCTGCGACGGCCAAATCCGCTGGCCGCGTTCCGAAGCCAGGAAGTTCATGAACGCGACGGCCTCCGGGGTCGGGGCGGCCTCCGGTGACGCCTTCACCATCACCGCCAGGTCCGCCGTCACGATCGGCTGCTGCCTGCTCGGCTGGTCCGGGAAGCGCGGGAACCAGAAGAAATCCAGGTCCGCGCTGTCGTGATAGCTCGACACGAACGAACCGGCGTGGTCGAAGGAGCACCGCGGTGGATCGGCCAGCATGCCGCTGCCCGCATCGCCGAAGTCGGTGAGCAGGGCCGATGCGGTCCCACCGATGGCCGCCGGATCGCCGACGATCTGCCGCCACGCCTGCCAGGCCCGCCGCACCGGGTCCTGCTGCCACGACAACTCGCCCTGTGCCCACAGCCGATAGGCCTCCACGCCGGACTGCTGGAGCAGGATGTCCTCGATCCAGTCGGTGCCCGGCCAACCCGACACCGGTGGCGCGCCCATCCCCATGCACCACGACCCGGGCTCCGCAGCTAGTTCGAGCATGTCCTCCCAGGTCTGCGGCGCCAGCTCCGGCCCGGAGCGGTGGTACCAGACGATGCTCTTCAGATCGGCCTTCACCGGCACCGCGTACCGCAGGTCAGTGCCCAGCCGCAGCACGCTCCACCAGCGGGACGAGTAGTCCTCGTCGGGTCGCTGATCCCCCATCGGATGCAGCAGGCCCGCGTCGAGGAAGCGCTGCAACTCCCCCGGGCTGGGCACGATCGCCACATCCGGCGGCGTGCCCTTCTGCACATCGGCCAGCAGCACCTGCTCCAGCGCACGGGTTCCCTGGTAGTTGACCGTGATGTCGGTCTCCCGCTCGAACGCGTCGATCACCTGCCGGAAGCGCTGCTCCTCGACCCCGGTCCACGAGGCGAGCACCGTGACGCTCGGCTGCCCGGCCTCCGGAGCCGTGCAGGCCGCGAGCAGCAGCGGGACGACCATCGCCAACCAGCGCAGCTTGCCGTGGGTCATAGCTTCCTGAACCAATACTCGTTGAGGCGCGGGCGGAATCCGAGGAACACGAACAGCAGCCCGAGGCCGCCGGCCAGCGGGAAGATCGGCCACCAATCCGACCGCTGCGCCGCGCCTCGAATCGCCTGCTGAGCGTTTCGCTCGTCCTTGTCGACGGCCGCGAGACCATGATCATCACTGGTCAGCTCCGGCTGCGGAACGCGCGGCAGGTACTGCGGCTTGCCCACCGTTTCGCCGCAACTGCCGTCCTGGATGCCGCAATGCGCGTTCACCATCGCCGCCAAGGCGTTCCTGCTGTACTCGCGCAGGTCGTACGGGGCCTCGGCGAAGCTCGGCCGCAGCACCAGATCGAGACTCCCGGCCGTGCGCACGACATCCTCGCTCGCCTTGGCCACCGCATAGCCCGTCGTCGCGCACAGGGCCACCAGCACAGCGCTGGCAATCAGCAAGTGCGCGTTGAACACCCGTCGGAACCTCCGGCGGAAGTAGACCTGGACGACGATCAGCCCGAACAGCGCCACCCCGTTCACCGCCAACCACAGGCTGGTTTTCCAGGTGGTGCCCAGGCCGTCGCGGACCTGGGCGCCGAGCAGGGCGTGCTGCTCGTCGCGCAGTTCCTGGAGCTTGCCCAGGATCGCGCCGTCGTCATGCAGGGTTCGCCAGGCGTTCCACAGCGCGACCGTGGCCAGCAGATCGTCGTTGGCCCGGAAGTACGCGCCCGCCTGGTTGATCGAGTCCGAATAGGACGCCAGCAGGCTTTCAACGGTCTGCAGCGCATCGCTACCGCGCCGGTCAAGCGAGTTGAACTCCGCCGCCTGGGTGAGGCTCTGGCTGACGATGGACATCTGGCTGTAGTAGTCCTGGCCGGGGCCTGCCAACCTGGCCTGCCCGGAGTAGAAGCTGCCGATCGCCGCCCCGTTCGCCATGACCAGGGCGTTGCGCGCCACCGAGACGTCGACGATCATCACCCCGTCGCGGTCCCGGATGGATTCCGCGGTGCCGTGCACCTCGCGGAAGTACCAGAACGACGAGAGCACTGCCAGCAACACCAACACCAGCAGGATGGCGCACCAGATCGTCAGGGATCTCCAAGTCCGGCTGACCGGCGCGTTGCTCATGTCGCGCCAACCGCGCGCAACGGCCGCCCGCACTGCTCGCAGAACTCGTCGGACTCCGCCGCCGGACGGCCGCAATCCGGGCCAGGGCAGGTCAGCACCTGCGCCGCAGCGGACAGTTCGGCCGATGCCTGCACCCGGCCCGCCTCGATGAGGTCATCCGGCCGCAGCCAATCCGGCTCGACCAACCGGTTCAGCCGCCGGAGGCTGTCTTCGTCGCCGGAACGCCGCGCCAGGTTCTGCGCCAGCTGCCAATGCCGCCGCGCCCGCTCCAGATCACCGGCCTCGTACGCCTCGCAACCCGCCCAGATCGCGTTGCCGAGCTCACCCCCGTCCCGGGTCGACGTGGCGGGATGGGGGCCGGGTGGATCCGACCAGTGCGCCCGAACCGCCTTGCCCCGCCCCATTCGCCGGAACCCGGTGTCGGTCACCTCGCCGAGTTCGATCACGGCGGCCTGCAGGTCTTCACCATGCGGACCGGCGGACGGATCGATGTCGAAGCCGATCTCGTACTCGCGGTCACCCGACCAGCCCGCACCCAGCGGGAGTTCGACGCTGCCCATCGCACCGACCAGGCGCGCAGTCAGGTCCGCCGTCGGTTCGACCTGCCGCACCGACCGCACCCGCCTGGCCAGCCGCAGGCGGATCCGCAGCCGCAGCGGCGGGCCCGGCTCCGCGACGGTGACGGCCACCCGCACCCGGACGACCCGCTCCTGCGCGGTCAGATAAGGGTCCTGCCACAGTCGCATCCAGACCGGTTCTTGGTCCATCTCGCCCTCCTCACCACCAGGTCACGCGACGAATCGTGTTCTTGCCGTCCATCAGCGCATCGTGCTCGTCAGCGTCGCGGGCCTGTTCAGCGAGCGCGCTGAATGATTCGGCGAGCAGGTCCCGAAGCGTCGGCTCGTCCGGCGGGTCACCCAGGATCTCGCCGCCGCGATGCAGGACTTCGCCCGATTCCGCGGTTTTCAGCCAGTCGAACGCGGCCTGCTGCACCGACGTCGTCAACCGGCGGTGGGCGGCCGCGTCGTCCAGTTCGAGATCCCGCAGGCGACGAGCGGCTTGCCGGAAGTCCTCGGCCGTCGGGCGCGCCGCATCGCCCAAGGAGGTGGTGAGCGCGCGCACCGCGGCGATCCGGGCGGCGTCGTAGTGGCGCGAGACTTCGGGAACCTCGTCGAGCACCCGCACCGCTTCCGCGCGCTGCCCTTCGGCCAGCCACATGCGGGCCAGTCCGAACGCGGCGTAGGCGGGTGCGGCATCCCGCCACCAGGCCGCCTCGAAGCAGCGTCGCGCGTCGGACACCCGGTCCTGCTGCTCCCAGCAGAAGCCCATCGCGACCTTCGGCAGCATCTCGCCCGGCAGCACGGCGTGCACCCGCTCGAAATGCCTTCGCGCGACCGCGATCTGGTCCCGGACCAGCGCGATCAGCCCGGCATGCCAGTCCAGCCGCCACTGCGTCACGGTCGGGAACTCCCGGGCCTGCTCCAGACACCGCTGCGCACCGTCCACATCGGAGGCGAGCCGGATCCGACATTCGAGCAGCCGACTTTCCGGCGACTCGGGCAATCGGCCGGTGATGCGACCCGGGTCGCTACCGCTGACCCGGGCGAGATAACCCGCATACGGGTCGGCCGGATCGATGTTCGGCCTGGGCAGGTCGAGGGCGACCTGTTCGGGGCTCGGCCTGCCGAAGTCACGCAGCGCACCACCTTGCCGGGTCCAGGTTTCCAGCGGAGGTACCACACCGAGCCCGGCGTCGAACAGGCTCGCGATCGGCTGGAAGTACCGGGACGCCTCGTGGCGCGCCCGGTGATCGCGCAACGACAAGATCTCCCGCAGCACGGCTTTCAGCTGGTCGGCCATCTCCTCAGCCGAGGCGAACCGGCGCTGACGATCTGGTTGCAGCGCGCGGTCCAAGACGCAGTGGAACGACTCGATGCCGGAATCCAGCTCCGCCCCGCCGTCGGTGCCCCACCTGGCCATTTCCTTCAACGTCTTGGCCACCGAGTACAGATCCGAGCCCACCGACAAGCCGTACTGCTCGATCTCCGACCACGGCACGTGGAATCCCGACGTCAGCACCGCCGAAACCTGGTCGTTGACGGGTCGGATCCCGCCGAGGTCGATGATCTTGATGCGGTCCCTGCTGCGGATCACGTTCTCCGGCTTCATGTCGGTGTAGAGCAGGTCCCGCTGGTGCAGGTATTCGCACACGGCCAGGATTTCGCAGCCGTACGCGGCGATTTCGGCGATCCGGGGCAGAGCGGCCCCGGTATCGACCCGCTGCTGGAACTCCGGCAGCTCGGCCAGCTGCACGCCCTCCACGTACTCCATCACGATGTAGTCCGTGGGCTCCTCCCCCGCGGCCTGGTGCCGGAACGAATCCAGCGCGCGAACCAGGTTCGGGTGATCCAACTTCGTCAGGTACTGCAGCTCGCGCAGCAACTCGGCCGCCGCGTGCTCGCCCTGCTGGTCGATCAGCGCTTTCAGCGCGACGTAACGGCCATGCAGGTTCGTGTCCTCGGCCAGGTAGATCCAGCCGTACCCGCCGTGCGCCAGGTAACCCAGCACGCGGTAGCGGTTGTTGCCGACCCATTCGCCGTTGCGCAGGCTCGGCACGAAGGAGAACGGGGTTCGGCAATGCGGGCAGAATCCCTTGTCCAGTCCCGGTTTCTCCGGTGTGGCACGCCCGACCGCCCACCCGCACTTGCCGCAGAACCGCTCGTGCTCGGGCACCCGGGGATCGCGGATGATCCGGTCGCCGGGGTCGGGGAAGTCCAGCACCGGCAACTCGATCAGGTTCGCGCAGGTCCAGTGGTCCGACGGGTTCGGGATCGCGGATTGGGGCACTCGGCGGCTCTCCGGCCGACGGCCGCAGGTGTCGCAGAACCCGGTTTCCTCGACCTCACCCGAACATCCCGGGCGACGGCACGTGGTGACACCCGACTCCGGCTGATCGATCAGCTCGTCCCAGCGCCTGCGCCGCAGCGCCAACACGTCCAGCGCCTGCTCCACGGTCCGTTCCAGGGCTTCGAGTTCGTGCAGCGGGACCGAACCCGGCGCTTCGTGCTCCTGCCTGCGCAGCCCGGTCAGCTGCATCCGCAGTGCGTACGCCTTCTTCGCCAACGGCCGCACCGGGGACACCCGGCGGCTGGCGTACTGCTGCCGCTCAGCTTCGATCTCGGCGTCCCGCAGGTCCTCGACCCGCGTCTCCAGCTGGCCGAACCGACGCCGCCGACTCACCCGGGGCGGTTCGGCCACCAGGAACTCCTGCACCGGCAGGTGTTCGCGGATCGTCTCGATCGGGATCATCCAGGCCAGGCCCTGCGAATGGTTCGGGTCGGTCATCGCCACGATCCCGAGCACCGCGTTGTTGTCGTTGGCGCACACCGCGGCCCCGCTGAAGCCCGGCACCACCACGCGCGCGTGCGGGTCCGCGTCCAACTGCACCCGGCCCTGCGCGGTCGGACCCGCGACCTGCAACCGCACCCAGCGGCTGTCCGTGCCGTCCTTGGGATGGCCGTAGACCCACACCACCGAATCCCGCGGTACCCCGGGGGTGGCCGCCAACGGGGCCGACCACGATTCCGGTTGCGACTCGGCCAGATCCAGCAGGCTCAGGTCGACATCGGCGGAACTCCCGTCCGAACCGCGCACGGTCTGCACGCCGCACGGGTCGCGCTCGGCGTTGAACGGGAAGTCGACCCGCAGCCGGTCGGGTTCGCAGGCGTTGGCGACGTGCGCGCAGGTCAGCACCTGCCGCCCACCGAGCAGCACACCGGATCCGAGGACCACGTTCGCGGTGACGTCGAAGATCCGGACGTGCCACGGCTCGGGTTCGGCGGGTGTCGAACTGCCCTGGCCGACCACCATGAAGATCGAAGATACGGCGCTCGGCGGCGTCAGTTGGCGGGTTGCGGAATCTGCACCCGAACGGCGGCCAGCTGGGCGGCGTTCCGGTGCCGAACGGCGTACCGCCGAGGGCTTCTCGGCCGTGCGGGGTTCGCCAACCCGAGGAGTCCGGGCCCGCCGGGATGATGCCCGTCGGGTTGATCTGGTGGTGGGTGGCGTAGTAGTGGCGTTTGATCTGGTCGAAGTCGACCGTGTCGCCGAAACCCGGCGTCTGGAACAGATCCCTGGCATACGCCCACAGGACCGGCAGCTCCGCCAACTTCTGGCGGTTGCACTTGAAGTGGCCGTGGTAAACGGCGTCGAAGCGGACCAGCGTGGTGAACAGCCGGACGTCGGCCTCGGTGATCGCGTCGCCGACCAGGTAGCGGCGATCGGCCAAGCGCTCGGAAAGCCAGTCCAGGCGGGCGAAAAGCCGCTCGAAGGCCTCCTCGTAGGCCTGCTGCGAGGTGGCGAAACCGCAGCGGTAGACGCCGTTGTTGACATCCGCGTACACCACCGCGTTGACCTCGTCGATCGCCGCGCGCAGGTGTTCGGGGTACAGCTGCGGGGCGCCGTTTCGGTGGTACTGCGCCCATTCCGTGGACAGGTCGAGGGTCAGCTGCGGGTAGTCGTTGGTGACCACCTTGCGCTCGGCGACGTCGAGCACCGCGGGAACCGTGTAGCGGCCGTCGAATTCGGGGTCGGCGGCCAGATATGCCTCGGACAGGAACGAGATCCCGGTCACCGGGTCCTTCCCCTGCGGGTCGAGGGTGAAGCGCCAGCCGCGTTCGTCGCGGACCGGATCGACGATTCCCAGCGACAGCACGTCTTCCAGCCCGAGCAGGCGGCGCACGATCACCGACCGGTGCGCCCACGGGCAGGCCAGGCTGACCACCAGCCGGTACCGGTCCGGTTGCACCGGCCACCCGGACGAACCGTCCGCGGTGATCCGCTCGGTGAACCGGTTCGCCTGCCGCACCCACTCGCCCCGCTTCGAGGTCTCCGTCCCGAACTGCGCCTTGACCATGACCCCACCCTAGGCTCGCCCGCCGCCGGATGCGAAGTCCCGACACAGGGCCCGGTGGCGGTTTCGACCAGGATCTCCACCACCGAACCGGACGGAACACCTTGTCAGTTCCAGTGCCTGCCTTGTCTCGCGCACCGGTGCGGGTGGCGGTGTTGGCGATTTCGCGCGAAATCGGCGCTTTGCCGTGGGGTGGGCGGCGATTTCGCGCGAAATCGCCCGTCCTGCCCGCAGCGGTCGAGGCCCGGCCGGACGCTTCGATAGAACTGCCCGACAGCGGGTTCCGCATGGTGGAAGGTTTCGGGTGTGGGCTGGCGCGGATTAGGGTTCTGGGCATGGATCTGGATCTGTCTGGTCGCTGCTTTCTCGTCACCGGTGCCAGCAAGGGGCTCGGTTTCGCCACCGCCCGCGCGCTGGTCGACGAGGGCGCCAACGTCGTCGTGTCCTCCTCGTCCGAGGACAACACCGCTGCTGCCGTCGCCGCGTTGGGCGATGGTGCTCGCGGACTCGCCGCCGATATCACCGACTCCGCAACGCCGCGCCGCCTGATCGACTACGCGCGCGAGCAGTTCGGGCGGCTGGACGGGCTGTTCGTCAGCCACGGCGGTCCGCCTGCCGGGCTGCCCAGCAAGCTCGACGACGACACGCTGCGCCGCGGCCTGGAGATCGCCGCGATCGCCCCCATCCGGATCGCCCGCGAGGTCGCCGCCGAACTCGGCGAGGGCGGCTCGATCGTGGTGCTGACCTCCACTTCCGGCGCGGAGCCGCTGACCGGGCTGGCCAGCTCGAACGTCGCCCGACCCGCGACGCAGGGCTTCATCAAGGACCTGGCCAACGAGGTCGGGTCGCGCGGCATCCGGGTCAACGTGCTGCTGCCGGGCCGCTTCGAAACCGAACGCGCCCGCGAACTCGCCGCCAAGAACCCGAAGGCCCAGGAAGAAGCCATCAACAAAGCTGCGCTGCGCCGCTCCGGCGACCCGGCGGAGCTGGCCGCGGTCGCCGCATTCCTGTTGTCCCCCAAGGCTTCCTACGTCACCGGGGCCGCCTGGACAGTGGACGGCGGCCGCCGCGCCGAGATGTGACCGGGCCATTCAGGTGAAGAGTGAGGGGCACCCGTGACCAAGTAACTGGGTCACGGGTGCCCCTCACCTCGTCGCATCACCCGGCTCGTTTGGCGAGGACGTCGGCGTGGCAGGGTTTGGGGGCGCACCAGCAGCCGAGCGCGCGCCCGGCCAGCTCGCCCTCGCGCAGCTTGGCCAGCAGGTTGGGCTGCTCGTCCAACCACAGCTCGTAGTGCCGGACCATCGCCTCCCGATCGGTCTTGGCTTCCGTCAGGAACGGGTTCGCGAACTCCGACTCCGGCCAGGAATGCCGCGAGCCCGCGTGCCCGACGTAGGTCAGCAGGCCCGCATCCACCAGCCACGGCACCAGGTGCTTGTGCGGCCCGCCCTTGCGGACGTTGACCACGATGGTGTGGCCGTCGAACAGGGCGTCGGCCCGCTCCCGCTCGTCATCGCTCCAGCAGCTCGCTTCCTCCGGCAGCACCGCGACCACCTCCGCCGATCAGGGTCCCGCCACCCGAGCAAGCTGACAATTTCGCGAGAAATGTCCGTTCATCCAGCCGTGAAGTCGATCTCTCGCGAAATCGCCGCCCACCCTCGCCGCGGGTTCTCAGACGTCGGTGATGCGTAGTCCCGCGTGGGCCTTGTAGCGGCGGTTGATCGCGATCAGGTTCGCGGTGAGCGCCTCCACCTGGTGGGCGTTGCGCAGCCGACCGCCGTAGATGCCGCGCACCCCGGGGATCACGTTGGCCAGCTCGCGGACCACGTCGGTGGCCTCGCGGTCGTCGCCGAGCACCAGGACGTCCAGGTCGACGTGGCTGACCCCGAGGTCGGCGAGGGTCACCGCCGAGACGTGGTGGAACGCCGCCGTCACGCGCGAGTCCGGAAGCAGCTGCTCGGCCTGCTGCGCCGCACTGCCCTCCGGCACCGGCAACGCGTACGGGCCCGACTTGTCGAAGCCCAGCGGATTGACGCAGTCGATCACGATCTTGCCCGCGAGCTCCGCCGCCAGGGACTTCAGCGTCTCGGCATGTCCTTCCCAGGGCAGCGCGGCCAGCACGATGTCCGAGGCCGCGGCGCACCCGGCGTTGTCCTGGCCGGTCACGTCACCGCCGGCGATCTCGTTGATCTCCTTCGCCGCCTGCTGGGCACGTTCGGCGTTGCGCGAGCCGATCACGACCTTCAAACCAGCCTTCGCCCACCGGATCGCCAGTCCGCGGCCCTGCGCCCCGGTGCCACCCAGCACTCCGACGGTCATCTCACGCACGTCAGCCACCCCGGCCCCTTTCGCCACAATCCGAGCATAGGAACACCACGATCGACCTGAGACAGCGAAACCGCCACCATCGCGAGGTGTGCTTCAGGCCACTTCGAACGCGACGTCGCGGCGCGCCGGGTCGGCCTCGACGAGCCGCACCCGGACCCGCTGGCCTTCGCTGAGCCCGGTGCCCGTGCAGCGGGCGATGATCGGCGGATCCGCCACGAACACCTCGCCAGCCGAACCGTTGGGCACGCGCAGCACGGTCGCGGCGAACTCCTCACCTACCCGCGAAGCCAGCGACCAGGCCTGCGCCTGCGCGATGCAGGCCCGCTCCACCTGCCCGGCCACCCGGTCGGAACTGCCCATCGCCGAAGGCAGCGCGGCCAGCGCCGCGTGCACCCACTCGGGTACTTCCCGGTCCGACGCCACCGACAGGCACACCTCGGCGCTGTACCGGTCGACCAGCCGCCGCAGCGGCGCCGTCACGTGCGCGTACGAGGCGCCGATGCCCGCGTGGTTGGCCTTCGCGGGTGCGCCGTCACCGAAGGCGGTGTACCCGGCACCGCGCAGCAAACGGGTGGCCGCCACGTGCACCGCCAGCGCTTCCGGCTGGATCGGGTCGAGCCCCGCGAGCGCGGCGGCAGGCGGGGTGTCCACCGGCCAGTGCACGCCGAGCCGGGCCGCTGAGCGGCGCAACCCGGCCACCGTCTCCGGCTCCGGATCAGGCACCGTGCGCAACACGCCGATCCCGGCGGACAGCATCATCTCGGCCGCGCACATCCCGGTGAGCAGCGAGATCTCCGCGTTCCACGCCTCGACCACCAACCGGGGCCGCAGCGCCAACCGCCACCCACCAACACCGTCGGACTCGACCTGCTGTTCGGGCAGCACGAGTTCGATAGCGCCGCGCAGCACCGCCTGCTCCCGGCGCAGCCGCCCCACCACCGGCAACAGCTCGATCGACGGGTGCGCGACACCGAGCCGCAGCGAACGCTGCACGCAGTCGTAGTCCAACTGCGCCACCGACCGCACCAGCGCCCGGCGGACGTCGACGCCCACCGGCAGCCCATCGGAATCCAGGTCGATGGTCCACAGCACGGCCGCGCGCACCTGGTCGGGCAGCAGGCTCGCGGCGTCTTCGGACAGCCGAGTCGGGTGCAGCGGAACGTTGCCGTCCGGCAGGTACAGGGTCTGCCCGCGCCGCCGCGCCTCGACGTCCAGCGCACCGCCGGGCACTACGAACGCGGCGACGTCGGCGATCGCGTAGTGGATCCGGAACCCGTGGCGCCGACGCCGCACCAGCACCGCCTGGTCGAGATCCTTGGCCCCCGGTGGATCCACTGTGACCAGCGGCAAGTCGGTGGCGTCGACCCGTGCCCCGTTGAGCACCGGCTGCGCGACGGTTTGCTCCACTTCGACCAGCGCAGCGGTCGGGTAGTCGACGGGCAACCCAAGCTCGGTGCGGATCGCCGAGAAATCCATCCCCAGTTCCGGCCGGGCTCGGCCGGGAGGTAAAGCGGCGGCAGCTCCAGTGCCACCCGGTGGAGTTCCCGCCGCCGCCACGAGCTCAGTCCTCGCTGTTCCAGCGTCGGTCCGCCTCGTCGGCCTCCTTGGTGCGCTCCTCGGCTATCTCCAGGGCGCGGGCCGCGGTCTCCCGGTCCGGGTAGGGCCCCAGGCGCTCAGCCGCGCGACAACCCGCCTTCGACTCGACCTGCCGATGCTTCAAACAGAAGTACCAACCTCCGCCGCCCATGCTTCGAGCCTCGCACGAGTCCGCGCACCTGTCACGCACCGAGCGGTGAGACGACCGGGATGTCCGAACCACTCACCAGGCCGGGGGTGGCGGCGCGGCCGGGGTCGGCTGCGGGCCGCCCGGACCCTGCCGCGGAATCGGGTCCAGACAGGACACCAGCACCTTTTGTGTCTCCGGTTTGTCGATCCGGCGCCCGTCCCGCATCCGGTATTCCAGGTCGCCGTTGTCGCCCACCTCGACGGTGCAGCCGACCTCGGCCAGCTGGTCGTCGTCGAGGTCCACCAGCCGCTCGTAGCGGGACGGGACCACCCGGTAAACCGGCCACTGCAGATGTCCGAAGGCCTGGTGGAACTCGGCGAGCAGATTGCTCATCTGCTGCTGCCACGGCAGCGGCATGGCCTCGGCCAACGACCGCGGCAGCACCGCGTAACCGGCGTCCACACCGAGTCTGGCGCGGGTCAGGTAGTCCCCGAGCGGAGTGCTCGACGCGGGCGGACCGGATGGCCGCGGAATCGGGTCTGGCGTGAACATGATCAACCCTTTCCGAAGGTCAGCAGGCCGCCGCCATTCTTACCTACCGCTGGCCCCCGGCGGCTGGAGCCGGAGCGGCCGGCGGCGGCGTGTCGGCGGCCGGGCGCACCACCGTGGGCAGCAGTTGGCCGCCGTCCCACAGCTTCTCCACCTCGACGGACTCGCCTGGTTGCGGAGCGTGCAGGACCTCGTTGTCGCCCAGGTAGAGCGCCACGTGGTGGATTCCGTTCGGATCCCGGCCGTAGCCCCAGAAGACCAGGTCGCCCGGCTGGGCCTGGGACAGCGGAACGTGCACGCCGCCCTGGAAGTACTGCGTCTGGGAATACTTCGGGATCTCCACTCCGGCGGCCTTCCAGGCCTGCTGCGTCAGCCCGGAGCAGTCGAACGAGTCCGGCCCGGCCGCGCCCCACACGTAGGGCTTGCCGAGCTGGGCTTGGGCGTAGCTGATCGCCTGTTGGGCCAGCACACTGGCACCGGGCAGGTTCCCGCAAGCGCTGACACCCTCGACGTTGCCTTCCACGCTCACCAGGTGCGCGGCCATCGGCTCCCACTTGTGGTAGCGCAGCGGGAACGCCGACCGCTCCACCCGCTGGGCGGCGTCGCCGGGTCGCATCTCCTGCCAGCCGGGCACCGCCAGCAGCACGTCGTAGAACTTGTTGATCTGGTAGTCCACGTCGGTGACCTGCTGGACGGTGCCCCAACCCATGGACGGCCGCATCTGGAAGATCCCCAACGAATCCCGGTCGCCGTGGAACACGTTGGCCAGGTTCGATTCGGTCTTGCCCGCCTGGATCGCGATCTGCCAGGCGCGTGGCGGCAGGCCGCGCTGCTCGCCGATCTCGATGATGCGCTTGGCGATGCCGACCGACTCGTCGGTGAGCGTCGCCGCATCCTGCTCACCGCGGCCCGCGCCGTCACCCCACGGGCCGAGCCCGGCGCTGCAGTCCGACCAGCCCGTCCGACCGCCGCTGCCCAGCAGCGCGGTCACCGCGCCAATACCGATCAGACCTGCGAAACCCGCGAACACGACGATCGCAACCACGAGTTTTCGCATGTCAACCCTCCTTGTCGTACTGGGCCACGCGCCAACCGGATGGGGTCTTGTTCACGGTGATCACCAGCACGCCGATGTCGGTCGGTAAACGCACCTCCATCGAGCCCGCGGTGGAGTTGATCGCGGTGGCCGCGCCGGTGATCACGTTGCCCGCGTTGCTCGGGTCCACCGACGCCATCTCGGTGATGAACTCGTCGGTGGTGTACGGCCGGAGCTTGGCCAGCCACTGCTGCCGGTCGGCGCCGACCGGATGATCCACCCACGCCTTGCCCCACTCCTCGACCGCGGCCAGCCCGGCCGGATCCGGGGCGACCGGCGGCGGCGCGACCGGCGGCACCGAGATCGTCGGCGGCGACTTGGTCCGACTCGGTGGTACTACGGCGGAATGCTGGGTGGCCGTGCTGCTGCGCGGGGCGGCCATGTTGGTGTTCGCGGGCGGTTCGGGCAGCAGGAAGCCGATTACCGTCGCCACCGCGGCGAGCGCGATCACCGCGGCGACCAGGTGCTTCGGCGACCGCAACGGCCAGCCCCACAACCTGCGGTACACCGCCGCTCGGCCGCGGTGCGTCCGGATCGGCATCAGCAGCAACCCCTCTTCCGCTCAGAGGGGTTTTCGAAGCGGCGTAGCCGCTTAGCCCACCCTCGCAACTCGCACCGCCGCGGGTTCTCAGACGTCGTCTCGGGAGGACAGCCACGACGTGGTGTATCGGACATACATGAGTCGGGGATCCCGGAGCGAGACGGCGCCTGAGGTTCCGCCACTCGCACCGCCACGCAAAACGAGTTCATCGTCAAGTCCTCAGTCATCGGCCACTTCCAGTCCTCTGGACGGCCGGTAGATCACGTAGACCGGGCGGCCTGCTACGACCTCCATCTCGGCGCGGCGCGGGCTTGGTGGTTCGGGCGGGCCGGGGGTCGGTGAACCGGCCGCGCGGGACGGGATCAGCACCGGATCTTCGTCCATTCCGTCCCATTTGGCATCCGCCACCGGGTTGGTATCGACCACTCGACTGGTGCTGCGCGCCTCCGGCAGCGCCTGCGCGCCGCCCGGTCGCCGCCCGGCGGCCAGCGCGGCGCCCGCACCGCCTGCCATCGCGACCGACGCATCGCGGTCCAACCGCTGCGCGGTCGCCGCGATCGACGACGGGTGCTGCGCCTCGGGTCGACTGCGCCGACGGGTTCGCTGCGGCGCGGCGTACTCCTCGTCGGGATCCATGCCGCGCACCTGGTCCCAGAAGTCGCCACCGTCCTCTTCGGACTGGGGGCGGCGACCGCGGAACCGGGAGAACAGCCCCTGCGGCGCGCGCGGCACCGCGCGGCCGACCGTGCCCACCGACAGCTCGACCATCTGCCCCATCCGCCGGATCGGCCTGCCGACCAGCAGGAACACGATCGTCACCAGGGCCGCCAGCAGGATCTGGGTCAGCACCGAGAAGCCGCGCAGCGGGTCGAAGATCCAGGTCAGGATCAGGGTGTGCAGCCCGGCCATCGCCGAGATCATCACCACGTTGAGCACCGCGGCACCGGCCACCCGGCCGATGGTGCGCAGCACCTGGTGGTAGAGCAGCGCGACGAGCCCGATCAGCGGCCCGGCCAAGATCAACACCCGCAGCAGCACCTGCGCGAGCAGGATGGTGGCCTTCGCCAGCAGCTGGAACGAGGCGTAGGAGAAACCCTGCACCAGCGCCAGCATCCCGGCGCCGACGCGGCTGCCATCGATGCCTTGGAAGTAGCCGTAGGCGCTGCCCATCTGCCCGGCGACGTCCTCGAACGCCTGCTTCTTCGGCTCCGGCGAACCGGCGTCGAGACCCGCGTTCGTCTCCTGCTTGGTCCACGCCTGCGCGCGCAGCAGCTCGCGCCCGAGCTGCTGGGCCTGCGGAGAATCCGGCGAACCGAACTCGCCGCGCAGCCAGGCCCGGTAGACGACCTGGTCGTGCAGCAGCGTCGGCAGCGCATTGCTCTCGTCGACGCCGACCTCGCGCAGGAACCCGGCCTGCACCGCCGAGGTGCCGGTGATCACCACGTCGTCCAGCGCGTGCGTGTAGACCAGCGGGGTCAGGTAGGTCGCGGAGGCGAACCAGAGCCCGGCCAGCGCCCACATGCCGCGCTTGCCGATGCTGGCCAGGTCGCCCGACCAGATGTAGCGGAACAGCACGATCGCCAGCACCAGCGCGACCAGTCCGAACCACGGCGTGAACACGCTGTCGTAGAGCGCGACGGTGCCGGTGGCGATGACCTCGTCCAGCGGATCCATCAGATCGCCGTTGAGCAGCGCGTAGTGCAGGCCGTTGGTGGCACCGACGAGGTTCTTGGCGATGTTGAACAGCTCGTTGCCGACCCAGGTGTCGACCAGCGCGTTCGGGTTGGTCACACCTTGCGGACCGCAGCCGAGGTCGTAGGTGTGCCAGACCAGCCCGGCGTAGCCGACCTCGTCGTAGGCGCTGCCCGGGTTCCCGACGCCCATCGGCGCCGGGTCGATCGCGCCGACCATGCCGGAGCCGGGGCGCTCCGGGTTCGGCGCCTCCCGGCAGTCGAAACCCTGCCCCCACGCGGGCGCACCGATGAGTGCCTGGATCGCGAGCAGCCCGGCGACGAGCACGAGGGCGCGGCGCTTGGGAGTCGCGAAAGCGGGTTCGCGCTCACGACCCCGGCGGCGCCGCCGCAGCAGCACCGCGACCAGCACCGCGGCCGGTGCGATCACCAGCAGTGCCGCGCTCACCGGACGTCTTCCCCACCCCGCTCGCCCGGGCGGCGGGTCGAGCGCTCGCTGCCGTCATCGCTGTAGCCGATGCCGACCGTTTCAAGCTCGAACTCGTCGAACGACTCGAAATCGTCCGGATACTCCTCGGCCGAGCGCAGCACCGGTGCGCTGGAGTCGGAGTTGGCCCCGTCTTGGGCCGGTCGCAGCGCCCGGCGTTCGACGTTCTCGTCGGCGGCCGGGGTGGTGTCCAGCGAGTTGCGCAGGTGCTCCAGGTGCGGGCCGGAGAAGTCGATGCGGATCTTCTCCACCCCGCCAGCGCCGTCACCGAAGATGAACTGCCGCGGCGAACGGTCCCGCTCGGTGTTGTTGCGGGCCGGGCCCGGTCGGCGGCCCAACGCCGCCACCACCTGCTCGTACCCGGCCCCGACCGGCACCTTGAGCAGCCGCAACGCGTCGGCCTGCGCCTGCTCGTCGTCCAGCCGACCGATGAACACCGAGTCCAGCAGCGACACGAAGCCCTGGATGCGCAGGAAGTCCGCCGGGATCTGGCTGGACAGCAGCACCCGGACGTTCCACTTCCGCGAGTCGCGGGCGAACCGGTTCATCAGCACCCGGCCGGTCGGCACCTCGGAGAGGAAGAACGCCTCGTCGATCCACACGCCCTTGCGCTCGTTCTTGGGCCGCTCGTAGATCGACCGCTGCGTCAACCAGGCCGCCAGGTTCAGCATCTCGACGCCGAGCGCTTCCGCGTCGGTCCAGTGCTCCCGGCCGACCCCGTCCTTGGGCAGCGTCAACCCGGCCATGGTCAGCACGGTGAGCCGGTCTTCGCGGCGCTCGGAGTACGGGTCGGCGTTGGCCTCCGGGATCAGCAGCGACATCCGCTCCCGGATCTCGTCGAGGAAGTCGGCCACCACCACCGCGTGTTCGTGGTGCTCGCTCGCGTCGCGGCGCAGCGCCTCGAAGACCATGCCCGGGTGGGCATCCGGCCGACCGCCGACGGCGCGGACCGCGCGCAGCAGCACGATCCGGGTCTGCGGCAACCGCGCCACCTCGTAGGGCAGCAGGCCGTTGAGCACGTCGAGCACCAGCCGACGCCGAGTGGCCGCGGCCAGCGCGCGTTCCCGCCGCCAGCTGCGTTCCGGGTCGTCCTCGTCGACGAAGTGCTCCAACTCCGGCTCGGCGACCACCCGGTACGGGTTGAGGATGCCGGGTTGCGCGTTGAGCAGGTTGATCGGCCGGGCGTACGGCCGCAGCTCCGGCAGGCTGCACAGCTCGGCCAGCGGACCGGAGGGGTCCAGCAGCGTCCAGTGCGCCCCCGCGCGCAGCGTCTTGTAGACGATTCCGCCGCCCAGGAAGGACTTTCCGCCGCCGAGCCCGGCGACCATCGCGGTCAGCCCGGAAGCGTCCCGGACCTCCTGCGCCATCCACGGATCCCAGGCCACCGGCCGTCGGGTCGCGGTGCAGGTCTCGCCGAGCAGGATGCCGCGCCGGTCGCCGACCTCCGCGGTCGCCTGCGGCACCGCCGAAGCCGCCCACACCACCGAACCGCGCCGCAGGTAGGCGCTGTTGGCCAGCGGCTCGCCGGGGATGAATTCGCGGGCCATCGCGTACTGCGCCTCGGGATGCTCGATGGCGACCTTCGGCTTGTACAGGTCGAGGATCTGCTGCGCCAACCGCAGTGCGTCCCGCTCGGTGGGGCCGGAAACCGCCAGCCGCCACCAGGATTTGACCCGGGTCGCCAGCGCGGTGAACCCGGAGGTCATCTCGTCGTCGACCTCCAGCACCCGGCCGGCCTGCCGGGCCAGCGAGGTGGGCGGCTCAAGACCGTGCTCCTCGGTGTAGTGGCGCACCTGGGAGCGCACCTTGTTCATCTGCCGCTGCAGTTCGCCGCCGACGTCCTCGGGGCGCCGCACGTAGATCCGCGCCGACCACTCCACCGGCGCGGGCAGCCGGTCGGAGTGCTGCATCCAAGGATCGTCGATCTCCGGGATCTGCAGACCGTGGCTCTGCCCGACGGTGAGCACCGCCAGGTGCCGGGTGACGCCCGCGTTCGAGCCGGTGCGCCCGCGCACCGTCACGGTCGGCGAGTACGGGTCCTGGTGCATGTCGGAGGCATCGGTGAAGGACGCGAGGTCCTCGGGCTCCCACGGCGCACCGGGCACCGCGGGCAGGTTGCGCGGTGCGGGCAGACCCAGCGAGCACGATCGGTGCATCAGCCAGGAGATCTCCTCGGCGGTCACCGGCCGGCCGTCCAGCCCGGCCGAGCCGATCACCTGGTCCAGGTGATCGATCTCGCTGTCCAGCGCGACGAGTTCGGCGTCCACCGCTTCCGGGAAGACCCGGCGCAGCAGCGGTGCGGCGCGTTCGACGGCCCGGTCCACCACGTTTCGGGTCTGCACCTGGACACCCAGGTAGACCTCTTTCTCCGCCATGGAGCGGCCCATCAGCTGCTGCTGCTCGCCGACCATGTAGTCGTCGAAGGTGAGCGCGCCGGGCGCGTCCGGCATCGGGTTGCGCGCGTTGTGCACGTGCGCCTCGGCCCACATCCGGATCGGGTACGGCCGGTTGGTCACCCGCAGGTGCATCCAGCGCCCCTGCAGTTCGGCGTACTGGCCCGCGATCGCGGCGATCAGGTCCTGGCGCTGCGAATCGGAGCGGAAGGACCAGCGCTGCGGGGAAAGCCGGTACCAGGCGAACACGTCCTGACCGGTGCGCACCAGGTGGCCGTCGATGGACCGCGCGGCGATCGACGGTGTGTAGCTGGGAATCGACTGCTCGTCGCCGAGTCCCCGGCCGCGTTTGCGCGGCTTGCCCTTGGCGCCGCGAACCTTGCCGTTCGAACCGCGGGTGGGACCCGGAACTTGGTGCGTGTTGCGCTCACGGCCTCGCCGGCGACCGAACACCGCGAACCTCCTTGCTACGCGCGCGACTGCTGGGAACCGTGCGGCGGGCGACCGGCTGCGTGGACCGGACGGGCCGCTGCTGCCGCTGCGAGCGGCCACGTCTGGACTTCCTCGGACGGGGCCGCTGCGCCCTCACCCTGATCCGCGCCGCACTGGCGGCTCCTCCCGTACCGGCGGTCTTCTCCCTGGGCGCGGTGAGTTCGCGCAGCCACATCACCATTACCGCACCCAGCGGTCGTTCGTGGCCGATCCGCGAGCAGATGATCCGAGTTACAACGATCGTGATGACCACGGCCCACGCGGTGGAGAAGAAGCTGAAACCGATGTTCATCCGGCGTTCCACGGCGAGCACGAGCAGGAACACCACGATTCCGACTCCCCAGGCGACGTAGCGGGCCCGCCACGGGAACGTCGCCTTGGGCGGGCCCAGCCAGACCGCGTCGACCCGGTAGATCTCGTCGTCGGTCCGTATTCGCACCGCGGATCACCCGCCGCTGCTGCTGAACAGGCCGGCGATGAACGTGCCGATGTTCACGCCTGCCCCGTTCACGGCCAACCCGATGATCGCCAACGCGACGATCACCCCACCGACGCGGCGCATGACACCCGCGTTGTCGCCCTTGCCGCCGCCCAGCCACAGCAGCAGGACCGCGACGGTCAGCAGCAGCAGCGGCAGCAGGTTCTCGATGATCCAGGTCCGGATACCAGCGGTGCCGACCTCTGCCTGCGCCAGCACGTCCAGTTGCGCCAGTGTTTCCAGTGGCATGGCGGTCATCTCTTTACCCCTGATTGCGCGGAGTGTCGTCGGGCCGGTACCTCAACGCGCCGGATTGGGCCCGGCACGCAGGTACGAGTAGAACATGACATGGTGACCAGAAGTAGTGGTTGCGAGTTCGGGAGTGGCGGAAACGGTGTTCGCACTGCCGTCGCCGTCACGCCGCGAATAGGCTGTTCGGGCATGCCACTTTCGGCGTACCGCAGGAGAAAACGCGCTCAACGGGCCGGTTCCCGCCTGGAATCTCGTGGCTGTTCACCCGCTTGCGAGCCCCTTCGTAACGCACCGTGCACGGATCGGTGAGCCAGTGGATTTCCGCACATCGCGCCACGATGCACCCGACCGGATCACGCGGAGGTGACCTCGCGCGGCCGGATCGGCGAAAAGTGATCTTGACGCAAATTCAGGGTAGCGGTTGGACTGCCACCGGTTCCGCCCAGGGCGACCCTGATCCGACAACCGACCCGATCGGCCCAATCGGCGGCGCCCACTGTGGACGATCCACCACGGATGATCGGAATCATCCATGCGATTGCCGAGATACCGCTGATTTCCAGCCGCCCTGCGGCGTAACCCATTAGGCCGATCAGTGCAGCACGGAGCGTTCGCGCGAAATCGCCCTGAAATCCCCCCTGGGCGCCGCGGCGAACCTCGGCAAGAGCGCTGGGCGGATGAGTCGGCCTGTAAGCCGGATTCTGTTCTCGGGGGCCTTGCGGCGCTCCCGGTTGGTGACCATCCATCTGGGCCTGCCGTCGCCGACAGACTCGTGCGGCCTACCCGCGGACCTCGGACGAGCAGCCCTCGAACGTCCGCGCAGACGCCGCAGCGGCGTCCTCTTGGCCTTGCTCCGGGTGGGGTTTACCGAGCCACCCCGGTCACCCGAGGTGCTGGTGGTCTCTTACACCACCGTTTCACCCTTACCCGGCGAAGCTCGCCGGGCGGTCTGTTCTCTGTGGCACTGTCCCGCGGGTCGCCCCGGGTTGCCGTTGACAACCACCCTGCTCTGAGGAGTCCGGACTTTCCTCGACGAGATACCTCCCGCCGCGGTCACCCAGCCGACTCATCCGCACCGTCCAGTTTAGCCGCGACGCCGCGCCGGACGGGGATCAGCCCCGGTCAGCCGCTGCAACGCGACGGGATCGGCGCCGATCCGGTCCAGCCCGAGCAGGCCCGCACCGATCACCGGCGGCGCCTCGACGACGCGGACGTCGACCTCGGCAGCGACCTTGGCGCAGCGCCGCCGGATGTCCGGCAGCAGCCGCCGACCGGCTCCGGTGAGCACCCCGCCGCCGAGCACCACGGTGGCCGGACCGTCGTGCAGCCCGAGTCGCCGCAAGGTCACAGTGGCGAGCAGCCCGATCTCCTCGGCGAGTCGATCGACCAGCTCGGTGGCGATCGTGTCGCCGCCCTCGGCCACCTCGAACAGCACCGGGCACAGCTCGTGCACCGCGGACGCGGGCAGCTCGCCGAAGTGCAGCGCCTCGACGACCTCCGCCGTGGAGCGCACCCCGAAGTGGCTCAACACCGCGGGCAGCAGCGCGGTCGGCGCGCCGCGACCGTCCTCGGCGCGCACCGCCCACCACAGCGCCTCCTGACCGAGGAACGCCCCACCGCCCCAGTCGCCGGAAATCCGCCCCAGCGCCGGGAATCGGGAGGTCCGGCCATCGGGTGCGACACCGACGCTGTTGATCCCGGCGCCGCAGACCACCGCGACCCCGATCCCGTCCTCGGTCCCGGCCCGCAGCAGCGCGAAGGTGTCGTTGTCCACCGTCACCGACCCCGACCAGCCGCGCTGCCGGATCGCCCGGTGCAGCTCGTGCTCCTCGCGCGGCAGGTCGGCACCGGCCAGGCAGGCCGAGGTGTGCGCCGCGAACGGCGGCCCGCTCGGCAGCCCGGCCTGGGCGGCGGCCCGATCGGCCAGTTCGGCGAGGGCGTCCAGGCACCGCCGCACGCCGACGTGCTGCGGCGACGCACCCGGTCCGCGCACGGACGCCAGCACCGAGCCGTCGGCGGCGACGAGCAGCACATCGGTCTTGCTGTTGCCGCCGTCGATGGCCAGCACCGCGGGCGTCATCGGGCCCACGGCAGGAACGCGGCGTTGCGGCCGAGGAGCTCATCGGCCAACCGGTCGGCGACCGCGTGCTGGCCGATCAGCGGATGCGCGAGCAGCGCGTCCGCGACCCGGTCCCGGCCGCCGCGCAACGCCGCGTCCAGGGCCAGCTGCTCGTAGCCCGCGACATGGCCGATCAGACCGGCCAGGGCGGGTTCCACCGGACGAACCGGCAGCGGCCGGGCACCCGAGGAGTCCACAGTGGAGTTCGTCTCCACGACCATGTCGTCCGGCAGGAACGGCAGGGTGCCGCCGTTTCGCACGTTCACCACGTGCTCTTGCCGGCCGCCCGCGGTCAGGGCGTGGACGAGCTGCACCGCTGCCTCCGAGTAGTAGGCGCCGCCGCGCTGCGCCAGTTCCGCCGGCTTGGCCGTGACCGACGGGTCGGCGTAGCGCTTGAGCAGGTCGCGTTCGACGGCGGCCACCACGGTCGCCCGCGGTGGGGAATCGCGCTGCTTCGCAAGCACTTCGTCGTGGGCGTAGAAGTACTTCAGGTAGTACGACGGCACCATGCCCGACCGCCGCATCAGGCCCGCTGGCAGGCCGATGTGCTCGGCCAGTTCGTCGGCGTGCTCCGCGAGCAGTTCCGGCAGCACGTCACGATCGTCGACCCGCACGCCGCGCACCCAGGTGAGGTGGTTCAGGCCGGTGTGCTCCAGCCGGACGGATTCGGGCGGCACGTCGAGCAGCCGCGCGATCCAGCGGCTGAAGGTGATCGCCACGTTGCACAGCCCGACCGCCCGATGTCCCTCACCGAGCAGCGCTCGGGTGACGATGCCGACCGGGTTGGTGAAGTTCACGATCCACGCCCGCGGCGCGACGGCCCGCACCCGTTCGGCGATGTCCAGCACCACCGGCACGGTCCGCAGCGCCTTCGCCAGCCCGCCCGCTCCGGTCGTCTCCTGGCCGATGCAGCCGCAGTCCAGCGGAAACGTCTCATCACCGAGCCTGGCCCGCTGGCCGCCCACCCGCAGTTGCAGCAGCACGGCCGACGCCCCGGCGGCCCCGGCCACGACATCCGAGGTGGTGCGCAGCCGCGCCGGATGACCGGCCTGCCGCAACAGCCGACGGCAGAACCCGGCGACGACCGCCAGCCGCTGCGCATCCGGATCGACCAGCACGATCTCCTCGATGGCCGGATCGGATCGCGTCGCCAGACCGTCGATGAGCTCGGGCGTGTAGGTGGAGCCGCCGCCCACCACCGTCAGTTTCATCGCTATCCCTTGACTCCCGTGAAGGTGATGCCGCGCACGAAAGCGCGTTGCGCGAACAGGAAGAGCACGATGACCGGCAGCATCACCAGCACGGTCGCGGCCATCGTGAGGTTCCACTCCACGCGGTGCATGCCGCGAAACGACGCCAGCCCCAGCGACAGCGTCCAGGACTGCTGGCTCTCCCCGGCGTAGAGCAGCGGACCGAAGAAGTCGTTCCACGTGTAGAGGAAGCAGAACATCGCCGCCGCGGCCACCCCGGGCCGGGCCATCGGCAGCACGACCCGCAGCATCGCGGTGAACTCGGAGCAGCCGTCCACCTTCGCGGCGTCCACGTAGGACTGCGGAATGGTCAGGAAGAACTGCCGCAGCAGGAAGATGCTGAACGCGTCGCCGAACAGGTGCGGGATGATCAGCGGCCACAGGCTGCCGGTTAGGTCGAACCTGGTCCACATGATGTACAGCGGCACCGCGGTGACCTGCGGTGGCAGCATCATCGCCGCGATCACCAGCACGAACGCCGTGCTGCGGCCCCGCCAGCGCAGCTTCGCCAGCGCATAGGCGACCGGGATGCTGGAGATCAGCATGAACGCGGTGGCCAGCCCCGAGTACAGCACGCTGTTGGCGAGGTAGCGCAGCATCGGTGCCTCGGCGAAGACCTCCGCGAAGTTCTCCCAATGCCATTCCTGCGGCCACAGGTTCGCGGTCAGCGCCTGCTGATCGGACATCGTCGCGGTGAGGAACACGAACACCAGCGGCAGCAGGAACATCACCCCGAGCGCCAGCCCGATGCTGTGCACAGCCACCCAATACAACCGACCGTGCGACACGTCAGCCCACCTCCTCGGCGTTGGTGCCGCCGCGCATCCGGCGGATCAGCAACACCGTGAACCCGAGGGAGAACACGAACAGCACGACGGCCATCGCGGCGGCGTAGCCCATGTTGTAGTAGTGGAATCCCTGCTGGTAGAGCCAGGCCGGGAAGGTCAGCGTCGCGTTGTCCGGGTAACCGAGCACCTTGCTGCTGCCCACCAGTTCGGCCTGACCGGAGGCCACCGAGCCCGCCACCACCGCCTGGGTGAAGTACTGCAGCGCGAAGATGATCGAGTTGACCACGCCGAACAGCAGCACCGGGGCGATCGAGGGAATCGTGACGTGCCAGAAGCGGCCGAGGGCCCCGGCACCGTCCAGCGCCGCCGCCTCGTGCAGGTCCCTCGGCACGTCCAGCAGCGCGGCCAACATGATGATCATCAATTCGCCGCTGCCCCACAGCGTCAGCAGGGTCAGGGCGGGTTTGGCCCACGCCGGATCGTTGAACCACAGTGGACCGTCGATGCCCAGCAGACCGAGCAGCCCGTTCACCGGGCCCGTGCCGGGGTTGAACAGGAAGGTGAACGCCAGCGTGGCCGCCACCGGCGGAGCGAGCGCGGGTAGGTAGCACAGCGTGCGGACCAGGCCGACACCGCTGCGCAGCCGGGCCAGCACGGCGGCGACGCCGAGCGCGAAAACCACCCGCAGCACGGTGAGGACCACGACCAGCCACAGCGTGTTCGCCGCGGCGATGCGCACCACCGGGTCGCCGAAGAGCAGGTACGCGTAGTTGCGCAGCCCCACCCATTCCGGCGGGCTCAGCAGGTCGTAGCCGGTGAACGAGAAGTAGGCGGTGGCCAGCAGCGGATAGCCGAAGAAGCAGCTGAACCCGATGATCCAGGGGGCCATGAACCCGAGCACCCGCAGGCGCCTGCGCACTGCGCGGGCGCGGGCCGGGGCGGTGCGCTCCGGCCGCGTCCGTTCCAACGTCGCCGTCATGGCCTCAGCCGCCGCCCAGCGCCTTGGCCGCGTCGATCTGGGCGTCCAACTCCCGCAACGCCCCGCCGAGGTCGGTGACCTGGCCGCTCTGCCACTTCACCGCGAAGTCCTCGGTGGACTTGATGGCGGCGCTGCCGTTGGGGCTCGGCGGGCTCGGCACCAGCTGCGGGTTGTCGAAGAGGTCCAGGAAAGTCTGGTACTGCTCGGTGCGTTGCAGCCTCGGATCGTGCAACGCCGCCGCGGTGGTCGGCACGTTCTTGAGGCCGTTGGCCAGTTCCACCAGCGCGGTCGTGTCGGTGGTCAGGTAGCGGACCAGTTCCCAAGCCGCACCGGCGTGCTCCGCACCGCGCGGGATGCCGATGATGGTGCCGGTGGCGAATCCGGTGCCGTAGAGCTCGGGTTTGGAGTCGACGACCGGGAACGGCGCGGTGCCGAAGCGCAGGTTCGGCGCCTCGTCCTCGATGAACCCGGTGCGGTACTCGCCGTCGATCATCATCGCGATCTGGCCGCGCTGGAAGGCGTTGTCGGCGGAGTACTGCTGCCCCAGCCCGGAGGTGAACTGCACGAGCTTGTCCCAGCCGTAGAAGTCGACGAGTTCCTTCTGCCAGCGGAACATCTCCTGCCAGGCCGGGTCCTGGCCGAGCACCGACTTGCCCTGCGCGTCCGTCCACTGCGCGCCGAAGTGCGGGGCCCAGTTCCACGGGTGGTTGGCCTGCGAACCAAGCACCGGCAGGAACCCGGCGACCTTGATCGAGCCGTCCGGATTGAACTCGGTGAGCCGTTTGGCCATCTCGGTGAGTTCGGAGGTGGTCTTCGGCGGCGCGGTGAGACCGGCGCGGGCGAAGGCGTCGGCGTTGTAGAACAGGCCGTAGACGTCGGCGAGCAGCGGCATCGCGCAGCGCTTGCCCTGGAACTGCGTGTAGTCCTGGACCACTTTGGGGATCTGGTTCAGGTCGACCTGGTCGCGTTGCAGGTAGGGGCCGAGATCCTGCCACGCGCCGCTGGAGCAGAACTGGCCGAGGTTGATCGTCTCGGCGGAAATCGCCACGTCCGGCGGGTTGCCGCCGCGGATGGCCTGGGTGATCTTGTCGTCGTCCTGGTTGCCCTGGCTGTTGATGGTGATGTTCGGGTGTTTGGCGTGGAATCCGTCGAGCACCTGGTTCAGCACGTCCAGTTCGCGGTCGGTGAACTGGCTGGACACCGTGATGGTGACCTGCTCGTCGGGGCCCGGGGCGGGTTGCGGACCCTCCGACGTGGAGCCCGCGGTGCAGGACGCGGCGATCAGCGCACCAACCGCCACACCCGCTGCCGCCAGTATTCGTGAGCGATAATTCCGGTTCTTACCAGGAGAACCACTCACGACCCTTGATCGTCTCATCGTGCCTCCTCCAGCTGGTTTTTCCGGTCAGTTCGGGTCGGATCGGACTCCCACCGCGGTGGCGGGCAGGCCGAAGACCTGCTCCCTGGCGAGGCCGAGAGCCACTTGCAAGGCGCCCGCGCGCACCGCGTGCTCGGTGCACTGCGCCGGTTCCACCGGGGTGCGCGGCACGACGAGCCGGTGCAGTTCGGCGGCGACCAGATCGGCGAACCGCTGGCCGCCCGCCTGCGCGATCTCGGCGGTCAGCAGCACGACTTCGGGATCCAGGACGCTCACCACCCCGGCGACGCCGGTCGCGACGCGGCGCGCCAGGTCGGTGAGGAACGCCTGACCGGCGGCACCAGCGGTGTGGGCCGCCCGCACCGCCGCCGCGCCATTGCGGGTTCGCATGCCGTGCGCCCGAGCGAGCTTGTTGATCGACCGGTAGCTGAGCAGGCCGCCGAGCCGCGAGCCGGTGCGGTCGACACCGGTGTCCAGCCTGGCTCGGTCGGGCACGTGCATCCAGTCGATCTCACCGGCCCCGCCGGTGGCTCCCCGGTGCAGCACGCGATCGATCACGACCGCGCAGCCGAGCCCGTCGCTGAGCCAGACCAGCACGAAGTCCCGGGCCTGCCGCGCCCGGCCGGTGGTCATCTCGACGAGCGCGACCAGGTTGACGTCGTTGTCGACGATCACGTCGGTGCCCAGTTCGGCGCGCAGCCGACCGGGCAGGTCGAAGCCCTCCCAGCCGGGCAGGTGCGGGGCGAAGCCGAGGTGTCCGGTGGCCGGGTTCACCGCGCCCGGTGAACCGATCACGATCTTGGTGAGCTGGTCGGGTCGGAGGTCGACGCGTTCGGCGGCCTGCGCCACCGCGTCGGCGAAGGCCTGTGGTGCGTCGTTGCCAACCGGCAGCGCGCTGCGCTGCTCGACCCGGATCTCGCCGGTGATGTCGGCGATCACGATGTCCGCGTCAGCGGGCGTCAGGCTCACGCCCGCGACGTGCGCGAGCGCGCCGTCGACCGACCACATCTGGGCGGCGGGGCCCCGGTTGCCGCCGCGCAGTTCGCCGCGGCGCACCATGCCCGCCTTCTCCAACCGGGCCAGCAGTGCGACGGTCGCGGGTTTGGACAGGCCGATGGCGGCTTCGAGCTCGGCGCGGGTGAGCGCGCCGCGCCGCAGCATCGCCTCGATCGCGGCTCGATCGTTGATCTCCCGCAGCAGCCGCGGACTACCGTCCCGAGCCGCGTGCCCTTCGCGCGCCACCCGCACCCCTAACCGTTAACTTCCCAGACGGTTTCACGGCACGCTAGAAGCACCCCCACACGATGTCAATGGTCCGAACCAGCGCATTCCAGGCTGGCGGGACTCTCACCCGAAACGACCGGGCGGGACTTTCGCGGTTGGGGTCAGGACCAGTGGGAGATGTCGTTCACGAGGCGGACCGAGGCGTTGCCGTCCGGGTAGAACTCCACTATGGACAGTGAGGCCAAGTCGAGGTGCAGGCGGTAGAACAGCTGCGGGCCGACGCCCAGGGCCAGGCGCAGGAGGGCCTTGATCGGGGTCACGTGGCTGACCACGATGATCGTTCGACCCGCGTAGCGCTCCAGCAGGTCGTCGCGGGTGGCGGTGACCCGCTGGAAGACCTCGTCGAGGCTTTCGCCGCCGGGCGGCTGGACACCGGAGTCGCCGAGCCACTTCCGGTGCAGCTGCGGGTACTTCTCGGCGGCCTCCAGGAAGGTGAGGCCTTCCCAGTCGCCGAAGTCGGTTTCCAGCAGTCCGTCGTGGAAGTGCAGTTCGCCGCCGGTGGCGTCGACGACGGCCTGCGCGGTCTGCCGGGTTCGGGTCAGCGGCGAGGCGATCACCGGCGCGATTCCATCCGGGGCCACCACCCCGTCCATGGCGGCCAGCCGCTTACCGGCCGCGCGCACCTGCTGCGCCCCCAGTTCGGTCAACGCGACGTCGCCACGACCGGAATAGCGCCGATCGATCGACATCGGGGTCTGCCCGTGGCGCAGCAACAACACCTTCGTGGGGGTCCCGCGAGCACCGAGCCACCCGGCCGGGCGGATCCGCGCCGTGCTCGGTGTCGACGCAGCACCGCCGTCCTCGACGCCAGGACCCGCGTCGCCGCTCACCTGCCCGGTGCCGGTCTGCTGGTCCATCGCCTCGTTGGCCAGGCGGTCGGCGTGCGCGTTCTGCGCACGCGGCACCCACTCGAAGTGCACCCACTCGAATCCGGCGACCAGCTGCCTCGCCTCGGCGGCCAGCGGCCGCAGGTTCTCGTGCTTGACCTTCCAGCGCCCGGACATCTGCTCGACGACCAGCTTGGAGTCCATCCGCACCTCGACCTCGGCCGCACCGAGGTCGGCCGCGGCCCGCAGCCCAGCGATCAAGCCCTGGTACTCGGCCGCGTTGTTGGTCGCGATGCCCAACCCGATCGAGCGCTCGGCCAGCACCGCACCGGATTCGGCGTCGCGGACCACCGCGCCGCACCCGGCGGGGCCGGGATTGCCGCGCGACCCGCCATCGGCCTCGACGACGACGCGGGTGCTCACCGGCTCGCCCCGGTCCGCACCAGGATCGCGCCGCACTCCTCGCAGCGGACCACGTCGTCGGCCGCCGCTTCGCGCACCTCGTTCAGCGCGGTGCGGTCCAGCTCGATCCGGCACGCGCCGCAGCGAGCACCCTGCAGCAGCCCGGCCGCGACGCCGCGCTGCGCGCGGATCCGCTCGTAGAGCGCGGCGAGGCTCTCGGGCAGCGCCTTGACGATCAGGTCCCGCTCCGCCTTGCGGCGGGACTCCGCCACTTCGAGGTCGGCGACCGCCTCGTCGCGACGCGACTGCACCTCCACCAACCGCTGCTCGGCCGCGTCGACCGCCTCGCGCGACCTCGTCACGTTCGTTTCGAGGGCCTCGCGCTGCTCCATGACCTCCAACTGCTCGTCTTCGAGAACGCCCTGCCGACGAGCTAGCGTCTGCAACTCGTGCTCCAGGTCTTCGAGCTGCTTGGCGGATCCACCGGCGGCCATCAGCTCGCGGTCCCGCCGTTCGCGGGCCCGCACCTGGTCGACCTCGTTCTCCAGCCGCTTGACCTCGCGGTCCAGGTCGCTGTAGGCGGTTTGGGCGACCACCAGCTCATCGCGCTTGGCCCGCGCGTCGCGCTCGGCCTGGCCGATCTGCTCCAACTCTGGCAGCGTGCGGCGGCGGTGCTCGACGCGGTTGAGCTCCGCGTCCGCCTCCGCGAGATCGAGCAGGCGTCGCTGAACGGCGGGGTCGGCTTTCACGCGAGCGCCCTCCCTGGGTCGGGTGCCGTACCGGCGTGAACGGTCCACGGGTCGGTGCGGCGGGTGGAAACGAGGACTTCGACTGTATCCGGCAGCGCGGCGGCGACGGTGTCGGCCGCCTGCTGGCACCACGGCCACTCGCTTGCCCAGTGCGCGACGTCCACCAGCGCCGGTACCTCGGTGCCGGGCACATCGGCGCGCGCGAGGTGCTCACCGGCCGGGTGGTGCCGGAGGTCGGCGGTCACGTAGGCGTCGACCCCGGCCGCCGCCGCGGCGGCCAGGTAGGAGTCACCGGCACCGCCGCACACCGCGACGGTGTGGATCGGCCGCTCCGGGTCACCCGCGCCGCGCACGCCCCACGCCGTGGTCGGCAGGTTCTGCGCGACGCGCCGCACGAAGTCGCGGAACGGTTCGGCTTCGGGCAGCTCGCCGATGCGTCCCAGACCGGTGGCGGCGCCTTCCTCGTGCGGCACCAGCGGCCTGGTCACGGTGAGGCCGATCGCCTCGGCCAGCGCGTCCGACACCCCGAGGGCTGCGCTGTCGGCGTTGGTGTGCGCGCAGTACAGGCCGATCCCGGAACGGATGAGCCGATGCACGATCCGGCCCTTCGGATCGTCGGCGGGCACCCCGTGCACCCCGCGCAGCAGCAGCGGATGGTGCGAAACCAGCAGCTGCGCACCGAAATCCACCGCTTCGTCCACAGTGGCCTCGACCGGGTCCACGCAGAACAGCACCCGCTGCACCACGGACTCCGGGTCGCCGCACACCAGGCCGACCGCATCCCAGCTCTCGGCCAAGCCGGTCGGATACGCCGCCTCCAGTGCTTCGATCACCTCTCGAAGCCGAACCGTCACCGGTTCACCCCCATCCCAAGGACATCGCGAAAAGCCTTGACCAGCAAGGCGTTCTGTACCGGATCGCGCACCGCGACCCGGAGGTGGTCGGGGCCGAGACCGGGGAAGGTGTCACCGCGGCGCACCGCGATGCCGTGCCCCCGCAACGCCTCGCGCACCTGCGGCCCGTCGTCCACCTGGAGCAGCAGGAACGGGGCGCGGGCGGGCAATGCGACCCGCAGCCCCGGAATGTCGGCCAGCGCGGCGACCAGTCCGGCCCGGTGCGCGTCGAACTCGACCGCGGCCCGCTCGGATTCCGCCAGCGCGGCCGAATCGCAGCAGGCGATCACCGCCTCCAGCACCAGGGCGTTGATCGGCCAATGTGGACGGTTGTGGGCCAGTCGCCGCAACAGCTCCGGTTCGCCCAGCGCGTATCCGGCGCGCAACCCCGGTAGGCCCCACATCTTGGTCAGGCTGCGCACCACCAGCAGTCCCGGCTCCCGGCAACCGGCCAGCGATTCCGGTTCGCCCGGCACGGCGTCGCTGAACGCCTCGTCGACCACCACCACGCGGCCCGGCCGCAGCAGCCGCCGGATCTCCGCGGCCGGATGCAGCACCGATGTCGGGTTGGTCGGATTGCCCAGCACCACGAGATCCGCCTGCTCGGGCACCGCTTCGGCACGCAGTCGGTAATCGGCGGGGTCGAGCTGAACCCGGGTCACCTCGACACCTGCGGTGCGCAGCGCCAGCTCCGGTTCGGTGAAGGAGGGGTGCACCAGCGCGGCGAGGCGGGGGCGCAGCGACGGCAGGAGCGCGAAGCCCTCGGCCGCGCCAGCGAGCACCAGGACCTCGGCCGCGGCGCGGCCGTGGCGAGCGGCGACAGCGGTGCGGGCGGCGTGGTCGTCGGCGGCGGACGGATAGCGGCCGAGGCGGTCCAGCGCCGCCGCCAGGCGGTCGCGGAGCCACGCAGGTGGGCGGTCCAGGCGGACGTTGACCGCGAAGTCGAGCAGGCCGCGCTCGGCGTCGACATCGCCGTGGTGACGCAACGAATCCGGATCGTGCCCGCTGTTCATCGGAGGCAGTGTAAATGGGTCCCGAGCAGCGAAGCCGGTTGGCGCCCGCGTTCGCCATCAGTGCCTGTTTTGATCTTGCTTTGAAGCGGCGAAGCCGCTTGGCTCGCCTACGGCGCTTGCACCGCCGCGGGTTCTCAGGCTGTGCCCACTGACGTTCTCTGGGAGGCCTGCCTCGACGTGGTGTATCGGCATACATGATGTCGGGGACCCCGGACCGAGATCGCCCGGGGTGCGGGGTGTCCCCGCACAGACACTGCCTGAGTGCCTGTCTTTGAAGTGGTCGTGTCGGGCCGTCCGCCTCGGGCGAGGTGGGCGATTTCGCGCTAAATCGCCGTCTCCCACGCGGGGCGGGTGGCGATTTCGCGCGAAATCGCCAGGTCTGCCACCCGCACCGCCACGCGAACCAACCCCCGCGCCCTCTCAGCTGTGCATGAACAGCCATGTGACGCCGAGGTAGCCCACCAGCACCAGGCCCATCACCGGGATCGTCATCAGCAGGCCGAAGATCCGGTCCTTGATCGAGCGACCGAGGACGAGAGGAAGCACCACACCGATCGCGATCGCGGACCAACCCGCCACCGGGCCGGGTCCGGAGTTCGAGTTGGCGTCCGTCGCCAACCACAGTGCCCAGCAGCCTTCCATGATCAGCACACCGCCGAGCAGCCCGAGCCCAGCGACCCGCGGCAGGGTGCGCGGGTGCCGCCGGGCGGACCCGGCCGCCGCGTAAACCGGACCGGCGATCACGCCCGCCAGGACCCAGATCAGGGTCGAGGACGCCGAAACCGCGAAACCGCTCGCGAACGCGGTCCCGTAGTAGCCCAGGACCATCCCGGCCTCGGTCAACGCACCCGCGCCAGCGGCCAGCCAGTGGCGGCCGGGGATGCACACGCCTACGACGAAGGCGAGCACCACCCACGGCGTTGCCGAGTTGACCAGCATGAACCAGCCGCCGGAACCGCTGAGCACCCGTTGCCCCAGCATGGTCAGCGCGCCGCCCACCAGCCCGACACCGGCGCCGATCGCCAACGCCTGCCAGATCCGAATCGACGTGTCAGATTTCAGCGCCCGCGTGCCCACCGGCTCCGCGTCCAAAGCGTTCCCCACACCTTTCGAAAGTAGCGAAACCGTCGGGCGGTTCAGCGCCCTCCTGATCACGATTGCGCATTCTCGCCACGGCACGTCCCGGCCGCCGAAAGCGGGCTGACCTGCCACGATCGCCGAGAGTGAGCCCAAAACCGCAGGTCAGGACAGCTGAGCTACGGTGGGGTCGTGCGTCTGAAGTTCTTGCTACGCCCCGGTTGGCTCGGCCTGATCGGGCTCGTCGTGGTGTTCTCCTCGCTGTGCTTCACGTTGCTGGCCCCCTGGCAGTTCGGCCGCAACGACGAGGCGCAGGCGCGCAACAACGCGATCAGCGAATCGTTCCACGCGACACCGAAACCGCTGGCCGAGGTGCTGCCCGCTGGACAGGCGCCGGACCAGCGGACCGAGTGGACGAAGGTCCTGCTGCACGGGCAGTACCTGCCGAACGGCGAAACGCTTGCCTGGCAGCGCACCGTGCAGGGCGAACCCGCCTTCGAGGTGCTCACCCCGTTCCGGCTCGACGACGGCACGACCGTGCTGGTCGACCGGGGCTACATCCGCCCGGTCAACGGCACCCAGGCGCCGGACTTCGCAGCGACACCGACCGGTGATGTCACGCTCACCGCCCGCGTCCGAGTCGACGAGCATGACAGCAAGCAGCGACCGCTGTTCGACCACGACGGGCACCGGTGGGCCTACGCGGTGAACGCGCAGGCCGTCAGCGACGGCATCGGAATCCCGCTGCGGCCGGGCTACTTCATGCTCGCCGAGGGACAGCCGGGTGTGCTGGACGCCCTACCGCTGCCACAGCTGGAGTCCGGGCCGTACTTCTCGTACGCGCTGCAGTGGATCACCTTCGGCATCATGGCGATCCTCGCGATCGGCTACCTGGTCTACTCGGAGCTGCGCCCCGAATCCCGTCCGCCTTGGCTCGACGCGACCGCCGAGGACGACGAGTCCGACACCCCCGCCGAAGACGGCGCCCCGACGCCGACCGGCGGGCGGGGCAAGGGCGGTCGCCGCCGGAGGATGTCGGTGGCCGAGGCGATCGCCGCGGACGAACGCCGCGAAGCAGCGGAACGCGCTGGAGCCCCGACCCACGAGAACGAGCCAACCCGCCAAGGCTGACCCCGTCGGAGCTCGCCACCACGGGCCAGATACCCGATATCACCGGCAAGTTCGCCACGGCCAGCACTGCTCGGCGAACCGTTCGGTCAGGGTTTGCGGCGCAGGCCGCGGGCCAGGGCCGCACCCGCCGTGAGGACCCCGGTGAGCGTGCCGATCACCCGCGAGAGCTCGACGCTGCGGGTGACGTCCCCCGCGTCCGCCGTGCGCCCCTCGCCCAGCACCGGGCGCTGCTCCACGACCTCGCCGTACACCGTCCGCCCGCCCAACCGGATCTGCAGGGCACCGGCGAACGCCGCCTCGATCTGCCCGGCGTTGGGGCTCGGGTGCGCCGAGGCGTCCTGCCGCCAGGTGCGCCACGCACCGCTGGCCGAGCCGCCGACCACCGGCGCGCAGGCAGCGGTGAGCACGGCGGCGAACCGGGACGGCAGCAGGTTCAGCACGTCGTCCAACCGCGCGGCGGCCCAACCGAAATTGCGGTAGCGCGGCGAGCGGTGGCCGACCATGGCATCGAGGGTGTTGGCCGCGCGGTAGCCGATCAGGCCGGGGATTCCGGCGATCGCGCCCCACACCAACGGCGCCACCACCGCATCGGAGGTGTTCTCGGCGACCGATTCGACCGTCGCCCGCGCCAGGCCTTGGCCATCGAGCACCGCCGAGTCCCGGCCGCACAGGTTGCGCAACCGCACCCGAGCCGCGTCGATCTCCCCGGCGTCGAGCATCCGGGCCATCGCCGTGCCCTCGTCCGCCAGCGACGAGCCGCCGAGCACCACCCAGGTGACCAGCCCGGTGGCTGCGGCCTCCAGCACCGGGCTGCGCTGCGACAACCGCTGCGCGAGCACCCCGAGGCCGACCGTGCCGCCGACCAGCAGGCCGGTGTAGGCGACTCCGGCGAGCCGTTGGTCCCGGTGCAGCAGCCGCTCGGCGGCCTGCGCTGCCTTGCCGAAGATCGCGACCGGATGCCCGCGCTTCGGGTCGCCGATCGCCGCGTCCGCGGCCACCCCGAGTAGCAGTCCGACCGCCCGTCCCGCGCTCACCGGTGCCGTTCCTCCTGATCGACCTGCATTCCCCGAGCCGCTGCCCGGAACACGAGGAGCATGGCACCAACCGCGTTCCCGGGTCCCGAGTTCCGGCAACATCGCGCGGGCACGGGTGTCCCGCACCTCGCGAAGTTGCCCGAAACGCTACCGCTGGGACTGGTGGGACCGGCCACCGCATGCCAGGTGACCGGCCGTGTCGGCCGGACCGGATATCGTGGCGGACCGTGACGGCCCCGGACCACGATGCCGATGTGCTGCGCGCGGGCGTCGCGGGAACCTCCGCGACGGACGTTGCGAGCGCACAGGCTCCCGAGCAGACCCGCGACGGCGGGCAGCGCCTGCAGCTGTTCGCATACCTGCAGGCGCCCGAGCACCGCACCTACCTGGCGATCATGCGGCTGTTCACCGCGACGCTGCTGGCGGACCTGTCCGCCGGTGAGGTGGGCGCGGCGCTGGCCGCGGCCGAGCGGGACGGCCGGGTGGCACCCGGTGAGTCCGATGTGGACACCGTGATCGACCGGCTCAAGCAGCTGGTCAAGTGGGGCAACCTGGTGGTGGGCCGCCGCGAGACCATCGCGTCGAGCATCGCGGAGTTCCAGCACGGCAGCGTGCGCTACCAGGTCAGCAAGCTCGCGGTCCGGGTGCAGCGGGACGTCGACGCGCTGCTGCGGGTTCCGGAGGGCGCCCGCGAGGTGTCGCGCGAACTGCTGCCCGCCATCGACCGCGGGCTGTCCCGGATCGGCGCGGCGCTTTCCGATGCCCTGACCGCCGAACAGCGCGAGCCGCGGACGAAATCCGCCCGGCAGGCGGTCGAACGGCTCGCCGAGCAGGTCACCACGGTGTTCCTGCAGCACGCCGAGTTGGCCGCCACGGTCCGCGACTTCTACGCCTACCTGGGGCAGGTGGTGACCCGGCACCAGTTGGCGCCCGATGAGATCTCCGGGTTCCGCAACCTGCTGGTGGAGTACATCCAGATGGTCGTCGAGGACGTGCTGCGGCACACCGAGACGATCGCCGGTTCGCTGGCCGGGCTGGCCGGGGTGCGCACCGAACTGCTCCGGCTGCTCGGCCCGGCCGATCAGCTGGGCACCGATGTGGAGCGCGCACGGGGCCGCACGGCCGCCGACTGGCAGGAGCTGACCGACTGGTTCGTCGACTCGCCGGGTCGACCGAGCCAGGTGGCCGCGCTGCGCGAGGCCACCGCCCGCGCGATCGGCTCGCTGCTGGCCAGCGTCAAGCGCGCCACTTCCGGCGGTGGGCTGGTGCCGGGTCGGCGCGGCGAGCTGCTGAAGTTGGCGAAGTGGTTCGACGGCGCCGACGAAACCACCGCCCACCAGATCTATTCGGCCGCGTTCGGCCTGCACTCGGCGCGGCACCTGCTGCCCGCGCCGGACTACGACAGCGACAACGACAAGGTGCCGTGGCGCGATGGACCGGTGCTCGACGTGACGGTGAGCGTGCGCAGCCGGGGCGACCGCGGGGCGCGCGGCCGGACCTCCCGGGTGCTCGACGACCCGATGACCGAGGAAACCCTGTTGGCGCAGGCACGGCAGGCCGACGAGCGGCGCAGCGCGGCGGTCGCGGAACTCGCCGCGGCGAGTTCGCGGCTGGCGGAGCGGTCGCTGTCCACCGATGCGCTCGGGGTGCTGTGCGAGCTGCTGACGCTGGCGATGGCGCAGCGCGAAGGTTCCGAGGATCCCGGCACTGCGCTCGATCCGGTGCACCGGCTGCGGGTCACGGTCCGCCCCGAACCAGGTCGGGAAACCCGGATCTCCAGCACCTCGGGCACCCTGACGCTGCGCGACGCGGTCCTGGAGGTCTCCGGCGACGGCGCCATCCCGGAAACCGCCCCGGAAAACCCGGAGCCGGTTCGGGGAGCCGCCCGATGATCGCGACTTTCGACGAACTCCCGGACATCGACGCGGCCAACGCGGTCCGCTGCGCGCGGGTGCTGCTGCGCCGACCGCTGCTGCGCTCTGGTGGCCCGGACGGTGAACTGCTGCCGATGATCTACCGGCAGCGCGTCGTGCTCCAGGAGTTGTTCGCCACGCTGCTGGGCTACCGGCTGGTGGTGGAGCGCCGGTTCGCCCGGTTGTACAAGGCCGGGCCGGGGGTGGATGCGACGCGCGGCGAGGCATCGCTGTCGCCGCGCGGCTACACCTATCTGGCGCTGACGCTGGCCGCGCTGACCGGCATCGGCCGCCAGGTGCTGCTGTCCAGGCTGGTCAGCGATGTCCGCTCGGCCGCGGTGGAAGCGGAGATCCAGGTGGTCGACGATCCGGCGGATCGCCGGGCGCTGACCGCCGCGCTGCGGCAGCTGGTGGCGCTCGGGGTGATCACCGAGACCGAGGGCTCGGTGACCGCGGAATCCACCGCCGAGGCGCTGATCACCATCGACACCGATCTGCTGGGGCAGCTCATCGCCGCGCCGCTGGCCGAGGCCAACAGTCCCGAGCAGCTGGTCGACCTGGCCTCCGCCGCCGGGCCCAGGGACCTGGCGCACTCGGTGCGGCGGCGGCTCGTGGAGAACCCGGTCGTGCTCTACAGCGACCTCTCGGCCGAGCACGCGAACTGGCTGCGCGAGCACGTGAGGAACGAATCCCGTTTGCTGGAGCGGTTTTTCGGGCTGGTCAGCGAGTGCCGCGCGGAAGGTGTGGTGGTCTGCGATCCGGAGGACTACCTCACCGACCTCGTCTTCCCCGGTCCCGGCACGGTCGCCCGCATCGCGCTGCTGGCGCTGCCGGAACTGCTCGGCCGCGCGGCGCCGGACTCATCGGGCAAGCACCCGGTGAGCTGGCCGGACTTCACCGACGTGTGCCAGGACCTGGTCGACTCCTATCCCGCCGCGTGGTCCCGGCAGGCCACCGAGGACCACCAGGACCTGGTGCGCTCGGTCGTCGCGCTGCTGCGCCGACTCGGCCTGCTGCAAGACTCCCCCGACTCCGACGCCGGTTGGCTGCTCAGCCCGGCGGCGCACCGCTGGCTGCCGCAGCCGGACGCCACCCCGGCGGCAGGCCGGGAACCGGAACCCCCCGCCCCGGAATCTCCGGGCTGGTCGCTGTTCGACGAGATGGCAGAGGAAGGTCAGCAGTGAGCGCAGACGGCGCGGAATCGGTACCCGCGGCCAACCGGTGGCGGCTGCACCGCGGCGGGATCGTCAACATCTGGCAGTACGCCGAAACCACCTTCGACCTGGCTGGCGGTCGGGCGATCTTCCAGGGCACCAACGGTTCCGGCAAGTCCCGCACCCTGGAGCTGCTGCTGCCGCTGTGCCTGGACGGCGACCTGCGGCAGTTGGGTTCCAAGGGCTTCGACACGGTCAGCATCCGGCGGTTGATGCTCGACGAGTACCCCGGCGGGCCGAACCGGATCGGCTACGCCTGGATCGAGCTCCGCCGGGAAACCCCGGACGGCGACGAGGAATTCCTCACCTGCGGCATCGGGGTGAAGGCGTCGAAGACCTCGCAGTCGATCAGCGATTCGTGGCGGTTCATCACCGGCCGTCGGGTCGGCATCAACCTCTACCTGGTCGGCGCGGACCGGGTTCCGCTGGGTTCGGCGCAGCTGCGCGAGCTGCTCGGCGCCGACTGCGTGCTCGACGAGCAGTCCTTCCGCGCGAAGGTCGCCGCCACGGTTTACGGCATGCCCGCCGCCCGCTACGGCGACCTGCTGCACCTGCAGCGCACCCTGCGCAACCCCGATGTCGGCCTGAAAGTCCTGGAAGGACAGCTGGAGCAGATCCTCTCGGACGCGCTGCCGCCGCTGGATCCCGGGTTGATCGAACGGCTGGCCACCTCGTTCGACGACCTGGAGTCGATCCGGGAGAACATCGTCCGGTTGACCGGCGCGGACAAGGCGCTCACCGCTTTCCTGGCCACCTATTCCGGATACGCGTTCGGCGCGCTGCGCGACCGCGCCGAGGCGATGCGCAGCGCGCGGCAGAGACTGCGGGCATTGCGCGAGGAGCTGACCGGTCTGGGCGAGCAGGTGACCGGCAAGCAGCACGATCGCGAAACCGCGCAGCACGCGATCGCCGCGCTGGAACAGCGCGAAGGCGAGCTGGAATCCAGCATCGACGCGTTGCGCTCCCACCCCGCCTATTCCGAGCTGCAGAACCTGCGCGACCGCGAGCGGCTGGTCGAAAGCGCCCGCACCGCAGCGGTTTCGGCGCTGGACACGGCCAACAAGCACCGCGCGCAGGAGCATCGGTCCGCCGAATCCGTGGTGGGCATGCTGCGCCGGTTGACCGGCGACACCGAGGCCGCCGCGGCGGCCGCGGCGCGCGCGACGCGGCAACTGTCCGCTGCGGGCCTGGACGGCTCCCTGGTGCCGCGACCACCCGCGATCCCGGCCGCCGAGGTGCGCACCGAGCAGGCTCAGGTGCGCACCGCACCGGAGTCCGACGCCGAGCCGCTGCCCGTGCAGCGCTACGCCGCGCCGCAACTGGACACCGATGTGGTGGCCGCCGAATTCCAAGCGGTGGTGGGAAGTTCCGCACAGCTCGAAGCGGTCGTCCGACAGCGTTCCGCACTGACCCTCGCGCTGCACCAGCAGGCCTTGGAGCTGGACGGGGAGCAGGACGAGGTCGCCGAACTGCAGCGGTTGGCCCGGCAGGCGCAGCTGACCGCGACCGAGGCGGCCGGGCGGCGCAACCAGGCCCAGCAGGAGCTTTCCGACGCGGCCGCGGTGTGGGTGGAGCGCGCCCAGAAGTGGCGCGTCGAATGGCCCTCCACTGTGGACGATCCGCGCCCCGAACCACCGTTGGCCGAAGAGCTCGCCGCGGACCGGTCGGCGACCAGGCAGGCCCGGGACCAGGTACGTCGCTGGGCCAGGCCCCAGCTGCACGCGGCCCGTCAGCAGGTATCCGGATGCGAGCAGGAGATCGCCGAACTGCGCGCGGACGCCCAGACCCGCGAACGCGAACTCACCGAACTGCGCGCCGGAGGTGAACGGACCCCAGCCCGCCCCGGCTGGGCCGACGCAGCACGGGATGCCGCCCAGGGCCGGGCTTTCCACGAACTGGTCGACTTCCAGCCGTCGCTGAGCGAACCCGACCGGGCCGGGCTGGAAGCAGCGTTGCAGTCCAGCGGGTTGCTCAACGCATGGGTCACCGCCGACGGCGCGGTGCCCGGCCTCGCCGACCTGCTCGCCGCACCGGCCGAACACCGCTCCGGCGGCACATTGGCCGAGCTGCTTTCCCCGGCCACCGACGCCGACTGCCCGGTGCCGCCGGAGCGGGTTGCCGCGCTGCTGGCCTCGGTGCCGATCGATGGCGGCGCTGGACTTTCGGTTTCGGTGACCGGTTCCTGGCAGGCCGGGGTGCTCTCCGGCTCGTGGCGCAAGGAAACGGCGGAGTACGTCGGCGCGGGCGCCCGCGACGCGGCCCGCGCACGGCGCATCGCGGAGCTGGAGGAAGACCTGGCGCGGCTGCGCGCCGAGATCGGCGACGCCGAGCGTCGGCACCGCGAGGTGAGCGAGCACGCCGCCGCGCTGGAACAGCACCTTGAGTCGTATCCGGACGACAGCGACCTGCTGACCGCGCACGCCAAGCTGACCACCGCGATCGAGGCCGCGGCGGACGCCGAGCAGCGGGCCGTGCAGGTGCGCGAACAGCACGAGAATGCCGATCAGCGCTGGCAGGCGTCGCAGGGCGAGCTGGTTCGCTCGGCAGGGGAAGCAGACCTGCCCGCCGACACCCACGCGCTCGACGCCGCCCACCGAGCCGCCGCCGACGCCCGCGCCGCGATCGACGCGCTGCGCGAGGCGATCGAATCGCGCTGCCTGCCGACCCTTTCCGACCTGCGGGACCTCTCGCTGCACCACGACGCGGCGGTGGCCGACCGGATGGAGGCCGAATCACAGGCCGAGCAGCGCTGCGCCGAGTACGCGGAGCAGGCCACCGGGCTCGCGGAGCTCACCTCCGCCGTCGGCGGCGAGGCGCAGCAGATCGCCGACAAGGTCGGCGCGTTCGAGCGGGAGCGCGCACAGCTGCGCCAGCGGCTGCCGCAGGCGCGGGAGAAGATCAGCTCGCTGCGCGAGTCCGCGGCGCGGCTGGAAACCCAGTTGGAGCACAAGCAATCCCAGCTCGCGGGCCGGGAGCACGACGCGGCTGCCGCGACCGACGCGTTCCGGCAGGCGCTTCGCATCCCCGGTCTGTGGTCGGCGGCGGACGTCGCCGAGACCACGCCAGCGGACCTGGACGAAGCGGCGAGCGTGCTCGCCGAGGCGGATCGCCGGGGCTCGGCGGAGGCCACGGTGCTCAACCGGCTGCAAAGCCTGCAGCACTCGCTGAGCGGCAACTACGACATCACCGCCGCCGACCAGCACGGCCTGCTCACCGTGACCGTCACCGGGGAGGAGGGCCCGCAGCCGGTGGCCGACGCCGCCCGCCGGGTCGGCGAGCGGCTGGGCGAACAGCGCGGCTACCTCAACGAGCGCTACCAGTCGATCTTCGCCGACTACCTGATCCGGGACCTCGCCGAACGGCTGCGCGGTCAGGTCGGCATCGCCGAGGACCTGTGCAACCGGATGAACGAGGTGCTCGACGGCGCCAGGTCCAGCCAAGGCGTGCACGTCCAGCTGGAGTGGCAGCCCTCGGCGGCGTTGGGCGAGGACATCAAGCAGGCCATCGACTTGGTGCGCACCCCCTTCGCCAACCGCAGCGACGACCAGGATGCGTTGCTGCGGCGGGTGTTCACCGATCTCATCGAGTCCGAACGGGACAGCGCCTCCGGCGGGTACGCGGAAATCCTGGCGCGGGCGCTGGACTACCGGTCGTGGTTCGCCTTCACGGTGCGGGTTCGCGACACCGGGCCGGGCGGCAAGCCGCGCGTGCGGCGGCTGCGGCAGCTGTCCTCCGGCGAGACTCGGCTGATCTCCTACGTGACGCTCTTCGCGGCCGCGGCGGCGTTCTACGACGCCGTCAGCGTCGCCTCCGACGGGCGCGGCCCGCTGCGGCTGGTGCTGCTGGACGAGGCGTTCGAGCGGCTGGACGACCCGACGATCGCGCGGATGCTCGGCCTGCTGGTGGACCTGGACATGGACTGGTTGATCACCTGGCCCAGCGGCTGGGGCGTGTCGCCGAAGATCCCGAAGATGCACATCTACGACGTGCTGCGCCCCCGCAGTGGCCACGGCATCGCCTGCACCCACACCACCTGGGACGGCACCGGCCTGGCCCGCACCGACGCTTAAAACGGTGCGTAGCGGAACCTCGGAGGCCTTGGCGGCGCAAGCCGCGAGAGCGGATGGACGCGGCTGACACCACTTGTCTGACGACCACCTGTGGTCACACCCAATCGGCGGACCTTCCCAAGGAAACCGTCCGGGATCAGAACAGCTGGTACATGACGTGCAGGCCGACGTAGCCGTGGGTCGGGTGGTGGAACGCCTGCGGGAGGGTCGCGACGATCTCCATGCCCAGCGAGCGCCACAGCGCGACGGCTCGGGTGTTGGTCTCGACGACCGCGTTGAACTGCATCGCGCGGAAGCCGTCGGCGCGCGCCCGGTCCAGCACATGACGTCCCAGCGCTCGGCCCGCACCCCGGCCGGAGTGCCGTGGCGCGACCATGAAGCTGGCGGTCGCGACGTGCGCGGCCGGACCTTCGTGGTTCGGGCCGGACACCGCGGTGCCGACCACCGCGCCGCGGTCGTCGACGGCCACGAACGTGCGGCCCGGCAGCGCCGGGAACCACCGCTGCCTCGCGCGCTGTTCGTCGATGTCGCGGTCCCAGGAGAACGTCTCACCCGCCACCGCGATGTCGTGCATGAACGGCCAGATCGCCGCCCAGTCGGCGGGGTTTGCGTCGCGAATCCGCATGGACAGCGAGCTTGCGCGATCGACCGGCGGATCGCCACCGGTTATCGCCGAAGCACTGCGCAGCAGTGGGAATGGCCGTAACTTCTCGGCATGGCTTCGATCGTTGTGGAGTTCTCGGCGCGGGAACCGGAACGGCTGGCCCGGTGGTGGGCCGACGTGCTCGGCTGGCACGTCGACACGCACGCCGGGATCGCGGTCCGGCCGTCCGGCGCTGGCGTGCCGCTGCGGTTCGTCGCCAGCGCGCGGGCCAAGAGCCGCAAGAACGGCGTGCACCTGGACTTGCGCAGCGAGTCGCACGACGACCAGAACAAGATCGTGGAGCGGTTGTTCAACGCCGGTGCCCGGTTCGCCGACATCGACCAGAGCAGCGAGGTCCCGTGGGTGGTGATGGCCGACATCGAGGGCAACGAGCTGTGCGTGCTCGAACCTCGGACGGTTTACGCCGAGACCGGACCGGTCGCCGCGGTCGTCATCGACACCCCGGACCCGCGCTCGGACGCCCGCGCCCTGGCGACGGCCACCGGCATGGAGCTCACCGGTGACCGTTGCGAATTCGCCTCGCTGCGACCGCCCTCCGGTGAAGGCCCCTACGTGGAGTTCCTGGAGAACGAGTCCGGTCCGGAGGGCATGCTGCGCGTCCTCGCCGAGTGAGGCGCGGTCCCCCGCTCGTTCTGCTCCGCGCGGCGGGCAGCCTGTCTTCGAAGCTGTGTCGGGCCGACCGCCTCAGGTGAGGTGGGCGATTTCGCGCGAAATCGCCGTTCCCCATGCGGGGCGGGGGGCGATTTCGCGCGAAATCGCCAGGTTCGCCACCCGCACCGCCACGCAAAACGAGCTCGAACACCGGCGCTGAGGTTGCGCGGATAGGCGTGCTTGGTGTTGGGGCTCGCGAGTGGTTGTTCCGGCAAGAACCGGGAGAGCACCCGCTGCCGAACCCAACTGGTCCACAGTGGATCGTGCATCGGGCCACTGCGGTTCGCGCAGCCGCAACTGCTCCAGGCCGACCTTCGCGCCCAAGTGCCGCAAGCAGGCCTACCGGGCCACCTCCGGGTCGCGCCGCCGAGCCGCCGCATTGGTGATCGCTTCAAGTTCGGCCAGGGCGTGCCGACTGCACCCCTCCACGCCGAGTGAGTACCCGCCACGAAACGACCACCACAAACCCGCCCTTCCCACCCCCGACCAAAAAGAACCCACAAATCAACCACATCGTGGAAAGTTATCCTCAACCTGAACACGCCAACCCGAGGCGATCCGCCCCTCACTCACCGAGCACCTGCCCACCAACTCGATCCGCCCACGACTGCGACTGAGCGCCCCGATTCACCGTTCAGGCGAAGGGTGAAGGGCACCTTTTACCAACTTAGTTGGCGAAAGGTGCCCTTCACCTCTCCTCCAGCCCGACGAGGGTGCGGTGGGGGCGTGGTTGAGCGGCGGGTTGTGGTTCTTTGCTGATCGGGTTTGGGGGGAGCTATGCTTACCACATAGGGGTTTGGCTACCACATAGTGGCAAGGAGTGGGATGGGTATGCAAGGGCCGTTGTCCGGGATTCGGGTGCTCGAACTGGGCAACTACATCGCCGCGCCCACGACCGGCCGACTGCTCGCCGACTTCGGCGCTGAAGTGATCAAGGTCGAACGCCCCGGAACCGGCGACGAGCTGCGAAAATGGCGTCTCTTCCGGGGCGAGACCTCGATGCTGTGGCGCACCATGAACCGGAACAAGAAGTGCATCACCCTCGACCTGCGCAGCGACGAAGGCCGGGCCATCGCACTCGACCTGGCCCGGCAGTCCGACGTGGTGATCGAGAACTTCCGGCCCGGCACCCTGGAGAAGTGGGGCCTCGGTCCGGAGCAGCTCACCCAGGCCCGGCCCGACCTGGTGCTGGTGCGCGTCTCGGCCTACGGGCAGACCGGCCCGTACCGGGACCGGCCCGGCTTCGGCGCCGTCGCCGAAGCCCTCGGCGGCCTGCGGCTGCTCACCGGTGACCCCGACCGCCCACCGGCCCGCGTCGGCATCAGCCTCGGCGACACGGTGGCCGGGCTGTACGCGACCATCGGCGTCCTGATGAGCCTGCTGCGCCGCGAGCAGGGCAAGCACGAGCCCGGCAAGATCGTCGACGTCGCGCTGTACGAGGCCGTGTTCAGCATGATGGAGTCGCTGCTGCCCGACTACGAGGCCTACGGCGTGCTGCGGGAACGCACCGGCGGCCGGATGGAGGGCCTGGCACCCTCCAACACCTATCGATGCCGGGACGACAAGTGGGTGGTGATCGCGGGCAACGGCGACGCGATCTTCCGCCGCCTGATGACCGTGCTCGACCGCACCGACCTGCGCGACGACCCGGAACTGGCCACCAACCCCGGCCGGTGGCAGCGGCGCGACGAACTGGACGCCGCGATCAGCGCCTGGACCGGCGATCGCGGGATCGACGAGGTGCTCGGCCTGCTCGACGAGGCGGGGGTGCCCGCCGGTCCGATCTACGACGCGGCCGACATCAGCAAGGATCCGCACTTCCTGGCTCGCGGCATGCTGCAGCGCCGCGAGGTGCGCGACGGCGAGGAGAACTTCGGACCGGTCGCGTTCCCCGGCGTGGTCCCTCGGCTCGACAGCGAGCCAGCGGAGATCCGCTGGCTCGGTCCCGAACTCGGCGAGCACAACGACGAGGTGCTGGGCGAACTGCTCGGGCTCGACGAGCAGGCTCGGCGCGAACTGCGCGGGAAGCAGGTGATCTGACGCGGCAGGACGTCCGATGTGGACGATCCCGTGGCGCCGGGTGCCGCGGGACCCGGTCGCGCCAGCCCCCTCGGGGGCAGCCGCCCCGGTTGATCGCAACGCCGCAGGTCGCCGATTCCCGGCCCGGTACGATTGGCCCCGGAACAGCCGCAGGAGGACCTGGAGATCAGATGTCTGAACTCGATTCGGGTGCGGAGATCGACCTCCCGGACGCTGATCTCGACGTCGCCGGGGTGCCGGGGCGGGAGCTGCCCCGTGGTGTCAAACCGCTGCTGGTGCTGGGCAAGATCCGCGAGGTGCTCGCCGCGTTCAGCACCGAACGCCCGGAACTGAGCCTCCCGGAAATCCGGCGGGCGACGGGTTTCCCGCCCAGCACCTGCCAGCGGATCGTGGCCAACCTCGTCGCCGAAGGCTTCCTGGACCGCACCGGCGACCGGTACCGCATCGGGCTCAGCCTCGCCTACTGGGCGGCACCGGCCTCGACCGGCCTCGACGTGGTGCAACAGCTCGCCCCGATCGTGCGGGAGCTGCGGGACGAAACCGGCGAAACGTCGTGCATCTACCGCCGCGAGGGCAACCTGCGGGTGTGCGTCGCGATGGCGGAGACGCACCACGCCGTGCGCCGCGAGATGCACGTCGGCAAGCTCATGCCGCTGCACGCCGGTTCGGCCAGCCGCGTGCTGCTGGCCTGGGACGACGAGGCGGCCGAGGTCGTCCTCGAAAGCGAGTTGGCGCGCTACACGGACTTCACCATCACCGATGCGGAGCTGCTGCGGATCGCCCTCGCGCAGACCCGCAAGCAGGGCTTCGCGATCACCTCGGAGGAACGCGACGCCGGAGCCGCGTCGGTGAGCGCACCGGTCTTCGACGCGCAGGGCCACCTGGTCGCGGCGATCGGCATCTCCGGTCCGACCAACCGCCTGACCCCGCAGCGCTGCCACGACTGGACGCCCCGAGTGCAGACCGCGGCCCGCGAAGCATCCCGCCAACTCGGCGGCCGCAGCTGACCCACCACGCCACGCGGCATCCGGCCTCTCGCGGGAGCTCTCCGGATGGTCCATTGTGGATGGTGCTAGCGGTGTGCCGGTTCGATGATCCTGATGCCGTGCAGGCGGCGGACGAAGTCCGCGCCGAAGGCCGTCGCCGGGGTGTGGGCGCCCGGCGCGGGTGGTTCGGAGTGCAGGGCGCTGACCGCCCGGAGCACCGCATCGGCCGTGAGGTCGTAGGTGTCCGGGCCGATCAGGGCCGCCGACACGCTCGTCCCGTCCGATGCCGTCGCCTCCGCGTACACCTCGACCCAACTGCGCGAGCGGGTGGCCCGACCGGGACCGCGCACGACCGCGCCGATCGCCGCCCGGCCCAGTTGCTGCACCACGTGCGAACCCATCACGACCTGCGACAAGTGCGATGAGCGGCGCCCGGTTCGGTCGAGTCCGGGCAGGTGGGCGAAGGTGGTGATGGTGCCGATTCCGGTGCTGCGGTAGGCCGAGCTGACATCGCCCCAGGGCAGCGAGGCGACCCGCCGGGGCCCGGACGGGAACGGCACCTCGCGCCGCCGCCACGCCAGCGGCACAGCGCGCACCTCGCCATCGACGCGAGCCCGACCACCCAGCGCAGCGCCCTCCAGCGCGCTCTTCAGCGTGCCACCGCTGATCCCGCCGCTGGCGTGGAAGGCCAGGTCGAGGTGCGTCGCGGTGGGCAGTTCGGCGGCGACCATCGCGGCCAGGCAGTCGGTGGGCACCACGTCGAAACCCGAGCCGGGCAGCAGCACCACACCGGCTCGCCGGGCGTCGTCATGGCGCGCGAAGATCGCCTCGAACACGTCGATTTCGCCGGTGATGTCCAGGTAGTGCGCACCGGCTCGCAGACAGCCGTGCACCATCGGCGCGGACGTCGCGGAGAACGGCCCGGCGCAGTGCGCGACGACGTCGATGTCCCGCAGGCCCGCGGCCACCGCGTCGGGGTCGCCGAGGTCGAAGATCCGGTAGGGCAGGCCGCGCGGCCCGGCGAAGGCGGCGATCTTCACCGGGTCACGACCAGCCAGCACGGGACGTTCGCCGCGGGCCAGCGCCAGGTCGGTGACCAACCGACCGGTGTAGCCGCTAGCGCCGTAAATCATCCAGGTCATCGCGATCCTCCCGATTACCGCCGAACATCCCGGTAACGAACACCCCTGGGGCCGGTCACGGGTTGCCCCGAGTTGCCCTGATCACCCGAATTCGCGACCAAAACACCCGCCCGTACCGGCCGACGGCACGCCAACCGGATCCCGATGGGAGTCGCGGCCGCCCGGCTGTACCGGGCGAACGGGACTCTCACCTGGTGCGGGGGATTTTGCGGGGCGGGCGGCCGAGGGCGGTGGCGATCGCGGTTGCGGTGTCGTGGACGCGGCCGAGCAGTTGTTTCAGCGCGGCCGGATCCGCCCCGGCTCGCACCGTGGTCAGCGAGACGGCCGCCGCGAGTTGCCCGGTGACGTCCGGGATCCGGACGCCGATGCAGTGCACCAGCGGCTCGAACTCGGCCTGGTCGGTGGCGTAGCCGAGCCGTGCGACCTCCGCCAGGTGCGCGCGGAACTCGGCCTCGTCGGTGATGGTGTGCTCGGTGTAGCGGGTGAAGGTGTGCGTGGACAGCAGGCGATCGCGATGCTCGGCGGGCAGCCCGGCCAAGATCACCTTGCTGGCGGCGGCGGTGTGCAGCGGCATCGCCCGCCCGATGCGCGACCAGGTGCGGATCGACGCCGCGCCCTCGATCTTGTCGACGTAGACGATCTGGTCGTCCACCAGCTGGGCCAGGTGCACCGTCGCGTGCGCGGCGTCGGCCAGCGAGATCAGGTGCGGCCGGGCGACCGCCCGCAGGTCCATCTCGTCCAGCACCTGCTGGCCGAGCTCGACCAGTCGCAGCCCCAGCCGGTACCGGCCGTCCGGGCCGCGGGCGATCAAGCCGCCGTCGGCCAGTGGTTGCAGCATCCGCAGCGCGGTCGAACTGTGCACCCCGAGCTCGCGGGCCAGCTCCGCGATCGTCTTGGGCGCCCCGGCGAGGGTTTCGAGCACGTGGACCGCCTTGGCGACCGTTTTCGACATCAACACACCTCGATCGGATTGCAGCATTAGCATCGAGCTTGCAAATATTGCATCCTAGCAGGTCAGGTCCAACACCCGCGGCACCGTTCGAAACCACCGCGAACCGGCGCGGAATCGCATTCAAAAAGGGCTCGATCCGGGCGGAGATAATTGTTGCCCGAGCAACTTTTTGTTGCGAGTTCGCGAACCCGACTCGGCCCTGCGAATGCCGAAACCCTCCCGGGTGAAAAATGCTGTTTCGGCCATCCAAAAATTGACAGTCACCACACCCGGTGATCGACTTTCCGTGCACCTGTCAGCAATTCGGTAGAAGGAAGAAGGAACCCGAATGCGACACTCGCCCGTCCTGTTCAGCGCCGCACTGGCCCTCCCCGCACTGACCCTCGCCGCGCTGACCCTCGCAGCTCTGGCCATCGCGCCAGCCGCACCCGCGATCGCCAGCCCCGAACAAGCCCCGAAGTGCGCGCTGTTCGCTTATCAACCCACTCGGGAAGGCAACACGTTGACCGCCAACGGCGGCCGCACCGGTTGCCTGAACAACGCGACGGTCAACGTGCGGATCGTCGTGGAGCAGAAGGAAAGCACACCGAAGATCATTGGCGAGTTGGCGCAGAGCGGCACCGAGATCAACCTGACGACGAAGGCCCCGTGCAACACCGGCAGCACCGTCACCGTGCACACCGAGACGGTCAGCTCCACGGGTGCGACGTACCGCTCGGCATCGAGCACCTTCGAACAGTGCTGAACCGGACTTGAGCGGGGTCGTGAGCGCGGGAATCGGGCTGCAGCGCGCTTTCGCGCTCACGACATCCGCAGCAGCGAGTCGGCCACCAGCCAGACCCCGAACACCACGAACAGGGCCGTCGCGCCGTAGCGGATCACCCGCTCCGGCAAGTGCTTTCCCAGCAGCAGGCCGACACCGATCGCCAGCGCATCGGCCAGCACCATCCCGAGCGTCGAACCGATCCAGGTGCCGAGCCAGTCGTGGTGGGTGGCCAGCGTGACCGTCGCCAGCATCGTCTTGTCGCCCAGTTCGGCGAGGAAGAACGCGACGGTCACCACCAGCACCGCGGAACCGGCCCGCCGGGAAGCCTTGTTCTTCTCCGCCTCGCTCAGGTGGTCGCCGCGCAGCGTCCAGGTGGCGAACCCCAGGAACGCCACCCCCGCGAACAGGGCGATCCATTCGGTGGGCAGGAGTTCACCGAGTCCGAATCCCAGCGCCACCGAAACCGCGTGCACCAGGGTGGTGGCCACGGTGATGCCGAGCAGCACCTGCCACGCCCGGTACCGAGTTGCGAAGGTCATCGCCATCAATTGCGATTTGTCCCCCAGTTCGGCCACGAAGATGGCCGCCGAGCTCAACGCGAGACTTCCCAGCACGACGAATGTCCGCCTTTCCGATCAGGCCCGAACCGAAGGCGCGCAGCAGCTTCGGCCCGGCAATGGCTGCCGGTTACCGAAGGTCTCGCCCACCTCGAATCCCAAGGCTCCGCGACCGGGTGCACATTTGCGCCGCACCAGCATGTCGACCGCGATATTGCGGACTACTCCCCTTCTCGCGCCACGCACTTTACAGAGTTCCTCGAAAAAATCAAAACACCACCCCCGGAAGGCTGGGTTGAATTGCCTTTTCCCAAATACCAAAGGAACTTTTCGGGGCACCGCAAAACATTAATTCGCCAGCCCTGACCGAATTCTTCTCGGCGCGAAGGCACGATGCCCGGAGCCCGGAACAACCACCCGCGACGTGCGCCGACGGCACGACTCGGCGAGCGCTCAGCCGGACCGGCACGGGCAGCAGCGAGCCCGAGCGGCTACTCGCGAATCCGCCGCGTCGAGCGGCGATTCCGCGCCTGAGACCACTTCTCGATCGAGTGAGGGGCGGCTCACATGCCAGTTCGGAACTCCGCGTACGGCAGGACCGTTGGACAGGTTGGTCGATGCGCCCGTGTCCCCCGGGCCGCAACTACCGCCTTCGCGGAATACCGTCCGGCTGGAGCCGCGTCGCGCCTATCGCCGAGAGGCGACCGGCGCATCGGCCGCCAGCAGAACGAGACCCCCGCCCATCTCCTCGGGCGGGGGTCTGTTCATGCTGCTGCGATGCTCGGTCTTCCCAGCTGGGCCACCGAGTTCTCAGTCGAAGGGCTGCTTGTCAGGTTGGCAGACCTGACCCGGTTCCGGGACGGCCAGGTTGATCAGGTAGTCGGCCGCGATCTTGTCGGTGCACGAGCTGTCACCGAGGATGCAGTGCCCGAACGAGTCGACGCTGACCAGGCGGGCGTTGCCCAACTGCTGCTCCATCCGGCGCGAGAACTCGTACTGGGTGGCCGGGTCGTAGAAGTTGCCGAACAGCAGCACCGGGTTCGCGGCCTGGTGCTGCCACGGGCCGCGATGCACGTCCGCGCTGACCGACGGCCAGGTCGAGCACCCGGCCACGTCGCTGAACGCCTGCGAGCGGCCGAAAGTCGGTGACTCGGCCTCCCACTGCGCGGCGATGCCCGGCACGTTCTCGGGCTCCTTGGGGATCGGCTTGTCCGTGCAGTTCACCCCGAAGTACGTGTCGTCCACATAGCTCTCCTCGGCGGCATCGGGCAGCGCGTCGAACCGACCGATCGAGGTCGGGTTGTTCAGCACGCGAAGCAGCGCCGGGGCGAACCCCTGCTCGGGGTGCAGCTGCTGGTACAGCGACTGCAGATCCGTGGCGAGCTGCCGGAAACTCTCCGGGTCGTAGAGGATGCCGCCGACGCTGTCGATGAACGGGGAGAGGGTGATCTCCGTGCCGTCCGGCATGGTGATCGGCCCCTGCCGCAGGCGGTCGCGGATCTCGTCGAACTTCGCCCGCGGATCGCCCGCCCCGAACGCGCACTTGTCCGCCGTTTCGGCGCAGCGCTTCAGGAACGCGTCCAAGGCCAGCTCGAAGCCGCCCGCCCGCTCGCGGTCGTACTGGACGCCGTCGGCGGTGCGCAGCGCCGGATCCACGTTGCCGTCCAGGATGATCGCGCGACTGCGCTCCGGGAAAACGTTCGCGTAGGTGGCGCCCAGCAGCGTGCCGTAGGAGAAGCCGACGTAGGTGAGCTGCTCGTCACCCACGCCCTGGCGCATCAGGTCGAGGTCCCGCGCGACGTCCTTGGTGGACATGTGCTGCAGCAGGTCACCGGCGTGCTGCGAGCAGGACTCGCCGTAGTCCTGGTAGGCGTCCATCGTGGTGCTGATCTGCTCGTCGGTGACCGGCACCGACGTCATCCGGCCCAGCACCTCGCCAGCCTGCTCGGCGGATTCGAAGCAGCGCAACCGGGTGCTGCGGTCCACACCGCGCGGGTCGAAGCCGACGATGTCGAAGCGGTTCAACACGGCCGGTTGGAACCTGTTCACCGCGGACACCGGCATGGTGAACCCGGCGCCACCGGGTCCGCCCGGATTCAGGAACAGCGAACCGATCTTCTCGTTCGGACTTGCCGCCGCGCGGCGCATCATCGCCAGATCGATGGTGCCCTTGCCCGGATCGTCGTGATCGATCGGTACCGGATAACTCGCGCAGCTGTACAGGTACCACTGGGTGACCGGCACCCCGCTCAACGCCTCTTGGTCGCACTCGCCCCAGGAGACCGGTGCGGCGCCGGACGGTTGTGCCACCGCCGGTGTTCCCGCCACCAATGCCGTACCCGCGACAAGCGCGCTCGCCGCAATGGCCAACGCTCGACCCAACCGGCCGGAAAGCGCCCCCACGGCCACCTCCTAGTTTCGTCTGTGATCTCCGAACAGGAGTCAACAGTCCGAAAAGGAGACAACACACCGCAGAACGCACGAACTTCTTGATCTTTTCGGCAGCGAACGGCCCGCTACCGCGGCAGTCGCCGCCGCGCGTCAACCCGAGCGGGGCTGCTTCGCGTCGCGTCAGGGGACCAGGAATCGACTGTCCCGAGCGTCGGTGATCGCCATGTGGCCCGGTGCGTGGCCGATGGCGAACGGCGGTTTGGACCGCATCACCGCCGCTTGCGGGGTTACACCGCAGGCCCAGAAGACCGGGATCTCACCGGGTCTGATCTCGACCGCCGCGCCGAAGTCGGGTTCGGCGATGTCCCGGATTCCCAATGCTTCCGGCGAGCCGACGTGCACCGGGGCGCCGTGCACCGCCGGGTACCGGGAGGTGACGCGCACCGCGGTCGAGACCAGTTCCGCCGGGATCGGCCGCATCGACACCACCAGCGGCCCGGACAGCCGACCGGCCGGGCGGCATTCCCGATTCGTCCGGTACATCGGCACGTTGCTGCCCGCCTCGACGTGGCGCACCGGGACTTCCGCTGCCAGCAGCGCGGCTTCGAAGGTGAAGCTGCAACCGATCAGGAACGACACCAGATCGTCCCGCCACAGGTCGGTGACCTCGGTTCGTTCCTCGACCAGCTCGCCGTCGCGGTAGACGGTGTAGGCGGGCAGGTCGGTGCGCAGATCACCGGCGAAGATCGAGGCGCTGGTCTCCCCCGGCTCGGTCACGTCGAGCACCGGGCAGGAACGCGGATTGCGTTGCGCGAAGAGCAGGAAGTCGTATGCGTGCGCACGCGGCAGCGCGATGAGGTTCGCCTGCGTCCAACCAGCGCTGTATCCCGAGGTCGGGACCCGCAAACCGGCGCGGAAGGCGGCGCGCGCCTGCGCCGGGGACATCGCCTGCGGCTGCGTCATCGAACTTTCCTCCTGGCCTTGAAGCGAAAACGAACCCGCTGGCCGGGCCGGGCCTGCGCGGCCTTGTCCACATCGGCGGCGGTCACCACCGCGATCACCGGGTATCCCCCGGTCACCGGGTGGTCGGCGAGGAACAGCGTGGGCCGCGCCGATGGCGGTACCTGCAGCGCACCGGCCACCATGCCCTCGCTGGGCAGCTCCTCGGTGCGGCAGCGCTCCAGCGCCGGTCCGTCCAGCCGCATGCCGATCCGGTTGCTGTCCGCGGTCACCTCGTACGGTCGGCTGACCAGGGTGGCCAGGGCGCTGTCGGCGAACCAATCGTGGCGCGGTCCGGGTTCCACGTGCAACACAACCTCATCGGCCGGATATGCCGCCACCGGCGCGAGATCCACCAGCGGGAACCGCGCGGGAGCCGGACCGACCGGCAGCATCGTGCCGGGCGCCAGCGGATCGGGTCCCAGCCCGGCGAGCACATCGGTGGCGCAGGAACCGAGCACCGGCGGCACGGCGATGCCGCCGCGCACGGCGAGATAGCTGCGCAGTCCCCGGCCGGGCACGCCCATGCGCAGTTCGGCACCGGCCGGGATCCGCAACACCGAGTTCGCCGCCGCGATCCGACCGTCCACAGTGATCGGACAGGGGGCGCCGGTCACCGCGGCGGTCAGGTCGCGGGTGGCGCGGACCGCGAGCCCACCCAACGTGACCTCGACGGCCGCCGCGGCCTCGGCGTTGCCGACCAGTCGGTTCGCCAGCCGGAACGCACCGCCGTCGGCGGCGCCCGATGGCCCCACGCCGATGTCGGCCAAGCCCGGCCGCCCCAGGTCCTGGATCGTCGACAGCGGACCTGTGGCGAGGACTTCCAGGAATCTCATGCCTGGTCCGCCTCTCCGCGATTCACAGTGGTGGTTGCGTCCAGCCCAATCTCCCGTTGCGTGGTTTCTGGTGGCTGGCTTGCGTCACGGTCCCCTGGGGTGCGGTTGAGGAGGACTGAGGTTGACACAGGGCCACTCATCCGACCTCCTGGAAGCGCACCCGCACGCCAGGTCGCAGCAAGGCCGGTGGATCCCGGTCGACGCGCCAGATCTCCAGGTCGGTGCGGCCGATCAGCTGCCATCCGCCGGGTGATTCGCGCGGGTAGATGCCGCTGAACGAACCCGCGAGACCCACCGAACCCGGCGGCACCTTGGTCCGCGATTCGGTCCGGCGCGGCACCACCAGTTCCGGTGGTCCGCCGGAGAGGTAACCGAAACCGGGGGCGAACCCGCCGAAGGCGACCGTCCACTCCGCGGTCGTGTGCCGCTGCACCACTTCCCGCTCGGTCAGTCCGGTCAGCTTCGCGACCTCGGCGAGATCGGCGCCCTCGTAGACGACCGGCACCCGCAGCAGGTCACCGCCGCTGCGCGCGCCGCCGCGCGGCTTGACCGCCCGCACCGCGGCCTCGATCTCGGCGACGTTGGCGCGCCGCGGATCCAGGTGCAGCAGCAGGGTCCGCGCCGCCGGGACCAGGTCGGTGACGCCGTCGGGCAGTTCTTCGACCAGCGCGGCGTAAAGCGCCTGCACTGCTCGGAGATCGGCCAACTCGATCAGCAACCCCGAATCGGCACATCGCAGGAAGCGCATCACAGACCTCGCGAGGTGAACGGTGCCAGCACCACTCCGGCGGTCGCCAACCTGTCCCGCACGGCTTCGGCGATGGCCACCGCACCCGGGCTGTCGCCGTGCACGCAGATCGAATCGGCGCTGATCGTGATGTCGGTGCCGTCGATGGCCCTGATCGGCTCCCCGGCGGCCAGCTTCAGACAGCGGTCCGCGATGGCCTCGGGATCGTGCAGCACCGCACCGGGTTCGCGCCGCGAAACCAGGGTGCCTTCCGGGGTGTAGGCGCGGTCGGCGAAGGCTTCGCGGAACACCCGCAGCCCTGCCCGCTCGGCCTGGGCCAGCCACTGCGAGCCCGGCAGGCCCAGCACCGCCAGCGAGGGGTCGTAGCTGCGCACCGCCTCGACGACGGCGGCGGCCTGGTCGACGTGGTGCACGATCGCGTTGTAGAGCGCGCCGTGCGGCTTGACGTAACCGACCTCGGTCCCGGCGATGCGGGCGAAACCGGCCAGCGCACCGATCTGGTAGATCACGTCGTTGGTCAGCTCCGTCGGCGGCACGTCGATGAACCGGCGGCCGAATCCCGCCAGGTCCCGGTAGCTGACCTGCGCGCCGACCGCGACCCCGAGCTTGGCGGCCTGCTGCACGGCCTGCCGGATCACCGTGGCATCACCCGCGTGGTAGCCGCAGGCGACGTTCGCGCTGGTGACGACGCCCAGCAGCGCCTCGTCGTCGCTGAGCTCCCAGCGCCCGAAGCCTTCCGCGAGGTCCGAGTTGAGGTCCATGCCCACCTCACTTCCACAGCGCGGCGCTGCCGCCGAGCGAGTTGAATCCCAGGGACGAAGTCAGCGGCCAGGCGACCACACCCACGATCAGCGCCCCCTGCGGGGTCCGGTATCCGCTGAGCGGGTCGCGGTGCTCGGCGGCCGAAGGCCCGTCTTGGCCGTGGTCGTCTGCACCATGGCACTCCGATCGACTGGGTTTCGGGATCGACTGGGTTTCGGGATCGACTGGGTTTCGGGATCAGCTAGAAGTTCGGGATCAACTGGGGGCCGGGGACGAACGTCTGGGATCAGCGTAAACATCGTTCAGTCAAGATAGAGAATTGTTGAACAATTCTGCAATACCCTGTGCGGAACTTTCTCGTTAGACTGCGAACCAACTGGCAGAGCGTCATTGGGAGCTGGATTGACCACCGCGGATCCGTGGGTGGACCTACTCGCGGCCGATCGGTCGCTGTTGGACCGCACCAGCACAGCCGAACGAGTCGCCGACGTGCTGCGGCAACGCATCATCGAAGGAGCGCTCGCCCCGGGCACTCGACTGTCCGAGGAGAGCGCGGGCCGAGCGCTAGCGGTCTCGCGCAACACGCTGCGCGAGGCGTTCCGGCTGCTTGTGCACGAGCGGCTGCTGGTGCACGAATTCCACCGAGGCGTTTTCGTCCGCGTGCTCAGCGCCGACGACGTGATCGATCTCTACCGGATGCGGCGGCTGCTGGAGACCAGCGCGGTGCGCCTCGCCGCCGATGCCGCACCGGAACTGGTGGCGGCCGTGGACCGCGCCGTGACCGACGGCGAACGCGCCGCCGAGACCGAGCGCTGGTTGGACGTCGGTACCGCGAACATGCGCTTCCACGAAGCGCTCGCCGCGCTGGCCGCCAGCCCGCGGGTGAACGACACGATGCGCCAGTTGCTGGCCGAACTGCGCCTGGCCTTCCACGTGATGTCGCGCGCGCAGGAGTTCCACGAGCCGTACCTGGAGCTGAACCGGGAGATCGCGGACCTGATCGGCAACCGCGCGGTGCAGGCGGCCGCCGACCGCCTCGACGAGTACTTCGACGCCGCCGAAACCCAGCTCGTCGCGGCCTACAAGACCTACAGCCCGGAATAAGCACCTGTCTTCGAACTCGTCCTGCTTCGCGGTGCGGGTGGCAGACCTGGCGATTTCGCGCGAACTCGCCACCCGCCCCGCGTAGGAGACGGCGATTTCGCGCGAAATCGCCCACCTCACCCGAGGCGGACGGCCCGACACGACCACTTCAAAGACAGGCACTCAGAACCCGAGGCGGCGCCGGTTGCGAGAGTGGGCTAAGCGGCTTCGCCGCTTCAAAACAAGATCGAAGAGAGGCACTGAGAGCCGGAGTACTGCGACGATCGGCTGTTTTCGATACGCCATTCAGTCGCCGTCGGGCGTCGCCTAGGATCGGCGCGCGTGACGCCTCCGTTGAATGCTGTTGCTCAGGGTCATCGGCGACTCGTCGAGGTCCTCTCGGCGCTGACCGACGATCAGGTCGCCGCGCCATCGCTGCTGCCGGGCTGGAGTCGGGGCCACGTGCTGGCTCACCTGACCGACAATGCGCGGGCCTTCGCACGGGTTTCCGCGCTCGCGTTGCGCGGCCAACTGGTGGACGCCTACGACGGCGGGAGCGCGGAGCGGGACGCGATCATCGAAGGACTCGCGGGCCGCACCGCCGATGAGCACCGGGCCGGAGTCGCTCGGCACGCCGCCGCGCTCGAAGCCGTGTGGTCGACGGTCGACGATTGGGACCGGCCGGTGCGGTTCCGCAACGGTGATCTGGCCGGGATCGTGCAGATGCGCTGGCGGGAGGTCTGGATCCACCTGGTGGACCTGGACCTCGGGGTCGGACCGCAGGAGTGGAGCGACGAATTCTCCTGCCACACCATCGATTTCCTGCTGTCCCGACTACCAGCGGGCGTCGCCCTGCGGCAAGCCGACGGGCCGCGCCGGTGGTCGACCGGCGACGCCGAATCCGACGGGCACGCCGAGATCAACGGCCGGGCGCGCGATCTGGCGGCCTGGCTGGCCGGGCGGACACCCGAGCAGTCCCCGACCGGACCGCTGCCGGAACTCGGCCCGTGGCCGCCGCACCCCGATCCGATCCCGGACGAAGCGCGCCGATCCGCCAGCTGACCCGGCCGTGCGCGGTCAGCTGGAATTGAGAACCAGTCCCTCAGAGATTCTGGTGTCCCGCACCCCGGCGGTGGATCTGGCGGTTTCGCGCGAAATCGCTCGGTTCAGGACAGGCCCGCGAAGAGGTCGGATTCCAAGTCGTGGGGCCCCGATCCGGGGCCTCGGTCGCCGCGCACCAGCAGGTAGTGCTCGATGGCGAACTCCGGCCGAGAAGTCATCGCCGCGAAGAAACCACCGTCGTCGAGGTCGACCTGGCTGCGGTAGTGGCGCAACGCGGCGATCTTCGCGGTGTGGAAGGCGCGGCCGTCGAGCCTCGCGGTCAGCTCCTCGTCCGGCACCGTGTAGGGCTCGAAACCCTCCACATCCGCCGCGTCGACCCACTTGAGGATCGAACGCGGCAGCACCGTCCAGTACAGCTTCCGCACCTGCCACGGTTCGCCGAGCTCCGGGGCGTAATCGGGATCGGCGGCCGGGTCGATCGAGGTGGTGACCGCGCGGTGCGCGCCGATGTGGTCCGGGTGGCCGTAACCGCCGAACTCGTCGTAGGTGACCACCACCTGGGGACGTTCGGCGCGCAGGATCTCGACCATGGCCCGGGTGACCTCGGCGGGATCGGCCCCGGCGAAGGCGCCCTCGGCAGCGTTGGTGTCCGAACCGGCCATGCCGCTGTCCCACCAGCGGCCCGGACCGCCCAGCCAGTGGTGCCGGACGTCGCCGAATTCGGCCAACGCCGCGCGGATCTCGCCGCGCCGGAATTCGCCCAGCTCATCGGGTTTGCCGCGCAGGTGCGCGAGATCGTCGGCGACGACCTCGCCGTGTTCCCCGCTGGTGCAGGTCACCAACGCCACCGATGCGCCGTCCGCGCAATACCGGGCCATCGTCGCGCCGGTGGCGGTGGACTCGTCATCGGGATGGGCATGGACCAGCAGCAGACGGCGATCGCTCATGGTCGCCGAGCCTAGCCAGCCCGACCGACATCGGACGGCGAGCACCGAACAGGTCACATCCGGGCGGGGAAATTCCGGCATTGTTCGCCCACCGGTCAACCGGATCCGGGCCGACGCGCGCGACGATCTCGGCGAACCAATCGAGGAGGCATTGTGTCTGGTGTTACCCGACGGGGAGTCCTGGGCATGGCCGGAGTCGCGGCCGTCGCCGGTGCGCTCGGAACCGGTCAGGCTGCCGCGAAAACGACCGCGAAACCGACCGGCGAAGCGCTGATCGGACCGGCCAAGGGCGAGCAGCTGCACGTGATGAGCTTCAACATCCGCTACGACGCCAAAGCCGCCCCGCCCAGCCCCGACGCCTGGAGCACGCGGCGGCCGATCCTCGCCGAACTGCTGCGCACCGAGCAGCCCACCCTGCTGGGCGTCCAGGAAGCGCTGTACAGCCAGGTCAAGGAGGTGCTGTCGGACATCGCGCCGCACTACGACTGGATCGGGCTGGGCCGGGAGGGCGGTGGGCGCGGCGAGTTCATGTCGATCTACTTCGACACCCGCCGGGTGGCGCCGCTGGACTACGACCACTTCTGGCTCTCGGACACGCCGAACGTGATCGGCTCGGCTTCGTGGGGCAACACCGTGGTCCGGATGGTCACCTGGGTGCGGTTCCGGGATCACCGGACCGGTCGCGAATTCATCCACGTCAACACGCATTTCGACCACCAGTCGGAGAACTCCCGGCAGCGCAGCGCGCAACTGGTGCGCGAGCGGATCGCCGGTTTCGACGCCGCGCTGCCAGTGGTGCTCACCGGCGACTTCAACACCCCGGCCGAGAAGTCGGAGTCCTACCGCATCCTGACCGGTGGTGGCTTGGCCGACGGCTGGATCAGCGCCGCCGAGCAGCTCACCCCGGCATGGGGCACCTTCGCCGGGTACCAGGAACCGGTGGTGGGCAACGACCGGATCGACTGGATCCTGCACAACAGCCACGTCCGGGTTCGGCAGGCCGCGATCAACACCTACCGCCGGGACGGCTGGTTCCCGTCCGACCACCTGCCGGTGCAGGCCCTGATCGAACTCAGCTGACGGTCGTGGGCGTGGAAGAGACTGGTGATCGCGCACACACCCACGACCCGCACATGATCACTTTGTCGGTTTCCATACGCCAGGCGCACAGGTCTTGATGGTTCCTTGAAATCGATCCCGTTGGAATATTCCTAGCCTGAGCTCGGCATCCGGCCGCTGCCAACGCGGCTCGAACAGTCGAGACGGGAAGAACCGTGAAATCTGCAGGATCGGTCGAGGATCGGCATCGGCTCACCGCTTTGACCGCAACGGTCGGGCTCGGCCTGGACGCATTGGCATCGGTGTCCTACGGGCCCGAGGCGATCGTGCTGGTGCTGGCCGCCGCGGGCGCGGTCGGGATGACCTGGACGCTGCCGGTCACCGGGGTGATCGTGCTGCTGCTGGTGGTGCTGGTCGCGTGCTACCGCCAGGTGATCCGGGCCTACCCGGACGGCGGCGGCGCCTACACCGTGGCGCGCCGGAACCTGGGCACGAAGGCGGCACTGATCGCCGCGGCATCGCTGGTGGTGGATTACGTGCTCAACGTGGCGGTCTCGGTCGCCGCCGGAGTCGCGGCGCTCACCTCCGCGTTTCCGGCCCTGCTGCCCTGGACCGTGGAGCTCTGCCTCGGCGCGCTGGCGTTGATCACCCTGGTGAACTTGCGCGGCTTGGTGGCCAGCGCGCGGCTTTTCATCCTGCCCACGCTGATCTTCGTGGGCTCGGTGGTGACCGTGGTGGTGGTCGGCCTGGTCCGCGGGGCGCCGTTGCACCCGCTGCCACCGTCATCCCAACCGGCCACGGTCGGCGCGGTCGGCGTGCTGCTGGTGCTCGCCGCTTTCGCCAACGGCTGCGCCGCGCTCACCGGGGTGGAGGCGATCGCGAACGCCACCCCGTCGTTCCGCGAGCCGCGAGCTCGGCGGGCGCGCCGGGCCGAAGCCGCTCTCGGGGCGGTGCTGGGCCTGCTGCTGCTCGGGTTGGCGGCGCTGATCGGGCAGTTCGATGCCCGGCCGGTGGCGGGACGCACCCTGCTGTCACTGGTCGCCGAGGGATCGCTGGGCAGCGGGGTGGGATATGTGGTCGTGCAGATGGCGACCGTGGTGCTGCTGGCCCTCGCGGCGAACACGTCCTTCGGCGGACTTCCCGTGCTGGCAGCGCGATTGGCCTCCGACGGCTACCTGCCGCACCTGTTCGGCCTGCGCGCCGACCGGCTGGTGCACCGCTACGGCGTGCTCGTGCTGGCCGTCCTCGCCGGTTCCCTGCTGCTGTTCAGCGGCGGTGACGTCGCCGTGCTGGTGCCGATGTTCGCGGTCGGGGTCTTCATCGGATTCTTCCTCTGCCAGGTCGGCATGGTGCGGCACTGGGCAGCCGACCGGGGCAGCGGGTGGCGCCTGCGGGCGGCCATCAACGGCGTCGGCGCGGTGCTCACGGCGCTCGCCGCGATCGTCATCATCGCCACCAAGTTCATCGAGGGCGCGTGGTTGATCCTGCTGGTGGTGCCGGTGCTGGTGGTGGTCTTCAGCCGGGTGCGCGCCGCCTACGACCGCATCGGCCGCGAACTCGGGGTGGGGAGCCTGCCGCCGCAGCCGCACGAGTTGGACACCCTCGTCGTGGTGCCGATCGCCGCGCCCACCCGGCTCGCCGCGGAGGCGTTGTCCACCGCACTGGGGATGGGACATCGGGTGGTGGCGGTGCACGTGACCTTCCCCGGTGAGTCCGAGCAGGCCAGCGCGATCCAGCAGGCGTGGCTGGAATGGCGGCCGGAGGTGCCGATCGTCGTGCTGGAGGCCGACCGGCGCGAGCTCGGCGCCCCGCTGGCGCGCTTCGTCCGGGACGCCGACGCCGAGCGGGTGATCGTGTTGATCGGCGAAGTCCAGCCCGATCGGCGCTGGGAGCGGCTGCTGAAGAACCACCGCGGCGCCGTGATCGCCCGGCGGCTGTCGCGCAGCACGAACGCGGTGGTGTGCCGCCTCCGCCTCCCGCTGACCCCAGCGGCCGCCCTGACCGCAGCCCCGCACCGGGTCTGAGAGCGCCGCGCCCACCCGGCGCGGTGGGGCCCGGTCGTCAGACGGGCTTTTTCGCGCTAACTCGCCGCCGTCTCCCCATGGGAAGTGGCGATTTCGCGCGAAATCGCCACAAAGCACAACCAAACCCCCGCTCCTCCTAGACCGGGACCAGGACGACCCAGACCTGGCCGGGCGCGAACTGGATCGGCTCGCCGGTCGGGGTCGTGTAGCTGGTGCCGACCTCGGGCGCGGGTCGCGACCAGTGCGCTTCGAAGGACAGGCCGTCGCGGAGCACCACGGCACGCCCGCCGCCGACCGTCTCGGCGAACGGCGAGACGTTCCCGACCACGTCCTGCAACGGCGAGCCGGACACCGGAACTTCCTGCAGCACCACCGTGCTCGCACCGAGTCGACCACTGTCGGTCGCCGAGTACGGCTGGCCGTCCATCGATACCAGCCACCGCTGATCGGCAGGTGACCAGGTGAAACCCACCCGGGCGGCCCGATAGGCGACCTCCTCGTGATCATCCGGCACGCCGCCGGAGGGGGCCGGGCCGAACACCAGCGGAGCATTCGGCGACCACCCCGCACCCGGCGGCAACCGCGGCGGCCGCACGAAGAGGTTGTGCGGAGCGCTACCGGGACCCCGGAAGAAGGCGCTGGGAACGCTCGCCTGCGAGGCGCTGTTCACCGGCGCCCGACCGATCTCGGGTAGAAGTTCTGGTGCCGCACCGGAAAACGCCAGCGTCGGATGGCCGAACTGCGGCAGCAGGCGCAGATCGGTCTGCCGAGCGCTGCGCACCGGACCGACCACCGGCGGCTGCCGCGATGCGAAAACCGCTACCAGTCGGCTGATTCCGGCCTCGACCGGTTCGACGAAGACGAGGTCCGCCGCACCCAACCCGGTCGGCGGACGAGCCGGGGGCGAATTGTCCACTTTGACCGCGAGCACCGGCGGTCCGACCGGCGGCGGGGGCGGTGCTGGTGGCGGAGGTGGCGGGGGCGGCTCGACAGTCGGCACCGGCCGGGTCCCGGTGGGTTGCAGGCCCAACCCACCGAGCAGCACGATCACGGCCGTGACCAGAGTGCCGAGCACGCGCAACCACCACATCGCCCCTCCCCGGCGGGAGCCGTCCGCTGCCGGGTAGCTTCACCTGCTCCGGCAGCCCGGACAAGGGGCCGAGTGGTCGAGAGTCACCGGTACGGACGCCGTATCCGCGCCTCCGCCGCCGCACGCGCCCACCACACGATCTGGTCCAGCATGGTCTTGGCCGCTGCGGCGGGACCGGTGCTGTCCTTGGGATTCCCGGTTTCGTCGAAGCGGCCGTGCGCGTCGTGGAAGCTGACCGAGTCGCGCACGGTCACCGCGTGCAGTTCGGCGAAGACCTGGCGCAATTGCTCCACCGCCCGCAACCCACCGGAGATGCCGCCGTAGGAAACGAATCCGACCGGCTTGGTCTGCCACTGCACGTGCGCGGAGTCGATCGCGAACTTCAACGACGCCGGATAACCGTGGTTGTACTCCGGGGTGACCACCACGAACGCGTCGGCGGCGGCCAACCGGGCGGCGTATTCGCGCAGCTCCGGGGTTGCCGCGGCCGGATGCACCGCGGGGAGGCCGAGTTCGGCCAGGTCGATGACGTCGACGACGAGTTCCGGGTGCTGTTGGGCGACGTCGGCGAACCACCCGGCCACCGTTGCGGCGAAGCGGCCTTCCCTGGTGCTACCGACGATGATGCCCAGCCGCAGAGCGTCCTCTGACATGTTCTCTCCCTCTCCGGACGACGGACTTGTGGCACCATCCTGAAACTTCGACATTACTCGAAGTCAACTCGACCGATCCACAGTGGATTTTCGGTGCTCGGAGACCCCGCCGAGTGGGAACGGGCCGGGGCCCGGAGTTGTTCTCTCGGACCCGGCCCGTGACCGTTATCACCTGTTCAGTTGGGTCTGCAGCAGGGCGCCATCAGAACCAGTTGGCGGCCCAGGACCACCACTTCTCCAGGATCGGCATGACGTGCGCCTGGTCGAGGTCGGCGGGGCCGGGGTTGTGGGCGCCACCAGCACTCGGCAGTTCACAGGGAGCCGCAACGCACTGGATCTGGTGCGGCCCAGGCTGCGACGGGTTGCCAACACCGGTGTTGGTCTGGGTCGGGTTGGCGACGTTGTCGCCGCCACCGCTGTTCGTCTGCGACGGATTCGCGACATTGTCGCCCCAACTCTCATTCACCTGGGAGGGATTCGCGGCGTTGTCCCCACCGCCGCTGTTCGACTGCGACGGATTCGCCACGTTGTCGCCGCCGCCGCTGTTCGACCGCCGTTGGCAGAAATGGTGCGGTCGCGAGCAGCCCTGTTTCGAGGGGGCGCACGCGTCGATGCGCTTGACAGAACCCGCCGAATCGCGGTAGGGCGCACCCCGTTGTCGATGGGGGACAACCCGACTCCGCCCAAGCCGCAGGCGTGGAACTCCACTGCTGGGCGCCTACCAGGGCGTTGACACCCGCCACCCGAGCGAAATACGGTATATCAACCAGTGTTCGAAATACCAGACGCGGAGCAGGCATGCCGAACAGCCCGACCCTCATCCACCTGCGCGACGAGGATGACGTCGCCATCGCCGGCGCCGACCTGGGTGAAGGCACCGAAGCACGGGTCGGCAACGGCGCGGTGGTGCTCCGCGCAGCCGTGCCGCGCGGCCACAAGGTGGCGGTGCACGACATCGCCGCGGGCAGCGCGGTGCGCCGCTACGGCCAGGTGATCGGCTTCGCAGGCCGGGACATCAGCAGTGGCGAACACATCCACCTGCACAACCTCGAATACCGCGAGTTCGAGCGCGCCTACGAGTTCGCCGTCGACGCCCAGCCAGAGCAGCTGCTGCCCGCGGGCGAACGCGCGAGCTTCCAGGGCTACGAGCGCAGCGACGGCAAGGTCGGCACCCGCAACTACCTCGGTGTGCTCACCAGCGTCAACTGCTCGGCGACCGCAGCGAAGCTGATCGCCCAGCAGATGCGCTTCTCCGGTGTCCTGGACGAATTCCCCAACGTCGACGGCGTGGTCGCGCTCACCCACGGGACCGGCTGCGGGATGGCCCCCGACGGCGAGGGCATCGACGTGCTGCGCCGGGTGATGCGCGGCTACCTGACCCACCCCAACTTCGCCGGTTTCCTGGTGCTCGGCCTCGGCTGCGAGGACAACCAGATCGTCAAGCTCACCGAGGACGTCGAGCTGCGCAGCGGACTGCCGGTGGTCACCGCGACCATCCAGGAACTCGGCGGTACCACCAAGACGGTCCGCGAAGGCATCGCGCGGCTCACCGAACTGCTGCCCGAGGTCAACGAGGTCGAGCGGAGCACCGTCCCGGCCAGCAAGCTGATCCTGGGCACCAACTGCGGCGGCTCCGACTCCTACTCCGGCATCACCGCCAACCCGGCGCTGGGCGCGGCGGTGGACCGGCTGGTCGCGCACGGCGGCACCGGCATCGTCGGCGAAACCCCGGAGATCTACGGCACCGAACACATGCTGGCCCGGCGCGCTGCCAGCCGCGCGGTCGGCGAGAAGCTGCTGGAGAAGATCGCCTGGTGGCAGGACTACACCGCCCGCAACGGCGGCTCGATGGACAACAACCCCTCCCCAGGCAACAAGGCGGGCGGGCTGACCACGATCCTGGAGAAGTCGCTGGGCGCGGTCGCCAAGGGCGGCACCACGACGCTGCGGGACGTCGTCGACTACGCCGCGCCGGTCACCAGCAACGGCTTCGTGTTCATGGACACGCCCGGCTACGACCCGGTGTCGGTGACCGGCATCGTGGCCGGTGGCGCGAACGTCGTCTGCTTCACCACCGGCCGCGGCTCGGCGTTCGGCTGCTCCCCGGTGCCCAGCCTGAAACTCGCCACCAACACCCCGCTCTACGAGCACATGAGCGAGGACATGGACATCAACTGCGGCGGTGTGATCGACGGCGAAACCAACGTCGAGGAGCTTGGGCAGCAGATCTTCGACCACGTCCTGCGCGTCGCCTCCGGCGAGCACACCAAGAGCGAGGACCTCGGCTACGGCGAAGAAGAATTCGTCCCCTGGCACATCGGCACCGTGATGTGACGTTCCGGGTGAAGGGCACCTTTGACCGGCTTACTCGGTCGAAGGTGCCCTTCACCCCTCACCCGACCGAGATGGCTGCGGCGGATGGTGGTTTGGAACCGCCTGATCAGCGGCATGTTCTCGCACTGTTGGCGCTACTCGTGGCGACGTTCGGTAGCTAGCTTCGAATGCATGAGCGAACAACCGCAGACCGGCGGTCGGGAGCACGAGTACTGGTTCGACAGCGACTACGCCCAGCTCATCGACGCGTTGCGGCAGGGCGACAGCCTGGCGGACATCGCCGCGGAGTTGCAGCGCAGCGTCCGCGCGGTCGAAGACCGGGTCAAATACCTGATTCCGGGCCGAGCGGTCCCGGAGCGGGGCGCGCAGGCGCGGGAGAACTGGTTGCGCACCAAGCTCGCCGAAGACCCCGACTACGACTGGCGCGCGGTGATCCTGCGGAACTACGCCGCGGCGGAACGGCGCTACTGGACCGCGACCGATGAACGCGAACTCATCGACGGCTGGCGGCGGCGGACCTTCCTGCCCGCATTGGCGGAGCACCTGCGCGCCTCGGATTTCCAGGTGGCGCGGCAACTTTGCCGACTCGGCCTGGCGGGCTCGGTGAGCGAGGTCGTCGAACACCTCGGTGCGGCGCCGGGCAGCACCACCGCGATCCGCGCCCGGATGAGCGCCGATCGCGCCGCCGCCGCGGTTTGGGTGCTCGTCGTGGACGGCGAAGGCACTCGTGTGCCGCTCTTCGAGGGGCGGCGCAGGCACATCTCGCTGCACGCCAGCTTCGACGACGCGCAGCAGCGCCTGGACCAGCTGCTGCGGCAGGCCGGTCGCCGCAACCGCGACGAACTCCGTTGGAGCCTCGCCGAACGAACCCTGGGCGAGGACACCTACGGAGCCACCCACCACGACCTGACCCAACCACGCGCGATCGCGAACTGATGCCGAACTCCGTGCCGAGCTTGTGGCGATTTCTTCGAGGACTCCGACAACGCACCGCGCTCACGGCATATGACCAGCGGAAACGCCGAGGTTCACGGGCGGCCGCGTTGCCAGGAGTTGAGCGCGATCAGGGTCTTGGTGCTGGTGACCCGGCGGCTCCGGCGGATCTCGTCGATGGTGCTCTGCAGGTGCGCCATGTCGCGCACCCGCAGCCAGACCAGTGCGTCGGGGTCACCGGCGATGGTGAACACCGCTTGCGCTTCGGGCATCCGTGTCGTCGTCTGGATGATCTCGTCGACCCCGCTGGTACCCAGGAACCGCAGCTCGATGAAGGCCTCCACGCCCCAACCGAGCTTCGCGTGATCCACCTGCACGGTGTAGCCGAGGATCACGCCGAGCTCCTGCAACCGGTCGATCCGGCGCTTCACAGCGGCCGTCGACAGGGTCACCCTGGTGGCGATGTCCGACAGCGTTCGCCGGGCGTCCTCGCGCAGCAGCGCCAGGATCTCGTGATCTGTCGGGTCGAGCGTCACATCGGCCATGAGCAGCGATGATACGCAAAATTCGGGCGCATCGTAGGGCACGCACCACCGATGTTTGCGTGCTGGCCACCATTTCCGGGCGCGCTGTTGTGCGCGACACTGACCGTCGGTTGAAGTGGCGACGATCACGTTCTGCGGGTCCGCGAAGAAGGAGTTCGACATGGCGGCCTTCACCCTGGACGACCGCTACCGCCAGGAATCGGGCACCGTCTACCTGACCGGTGTGCAGGCCTTGGTGCGGCTGCTGTTCGACCGGATCCGGCACGATCGGCGTGCCGGGCAGCGCACGGCGGCGTTCGTCTCCGGCTACGAGGGATCGCCGCTGGCCGGGTTCGACCTGGAGCTGGCCCGCCGCGCGAAGCTGCTGGCCGAGCACGACGTGGTGCACCGGCCCGGGCTGAACGAGGAACTGGCCGCGACCTCGGTGCTGGGCAGCCAACTGGCCGCCGGTCTGGGCGCGCAGCGGCCGGACGGTGTGGTGGGGGTCTGGTACGGCAAGGCGCCGGGGCTGGACCGGGCCGCTGACGCGCTGCGGCACGCCAATCTCGCCGGTACCGATCCCCGCGGCGGGGCGGTCGCACTGGTCGGCGACGACCCGAACGCAAAGTCCTCGACGGTGCCCGCCGCTTCCGAAGCCTCGCTCGCCGACCTGCACATCCCGGTGTTCTTCCCGGCGGATTCGCAGGACCTGTTGGACTTCGGCCCGCACGCGGTGGAGTTGTCGCGGGCCAGTGGGCTGTGGTCGGCGATGAAGGTGGTCGCCAACGTGGCGGATGCGGCGGCAACGGCTGTCGTGGACCCGAACTGGGCCGCACCCGCGATGTCACCGCGGGCGTATTCGCACCGTCCGAGCGCGCGCATGTTGGGCGCCGAGCTCGCGGGGCTGGAGCGCAGCCTCTACAACGTGCGCCTGCCGCTGGCGTTGGAGTACATCCGGGCCAGCGGCGTCAACCAGATCGTGCGGTCCGGACCCGCCGACCGGGTCGGCATCGTGGCCGCCGGAAAGTCCTATTTGGACCTTCGGCAGGCGTTGCGCTTGCTGGGCCTGGAAGAACGGGATCTCGCCCGGTACGGGATCCGGCTGCTCAAGCTCGGCGCGATCCACCCCGTCGAGCCGACCATCGTCCAGGACTTCGCGACCGGACTGGCCGAGATCGTGGTGGTCGAGGAGAAGCGCTCGTTCCTCGAACCGGCGATCAAGGAGATCCTCTACGGCCGCCCCGACGCGCCTGCCGTGCACGGCAAGACCGGTCCGGACGGCAAGACCCTGTTCAGCGAGCTCGGCGAACTCGACCCGGACCGGATCGCCCGGGGGCTCGCGGGCCGACTGACCGCGCACGGCGAGGTGGCGGCGATCAGCGCTTGGCAGCAGCGCCGCCGCCCGGAGCGCATCGCCGTAGCACTGCTGGCGCGCACGCCGTACTTCTGCTCCGGATGCCCGCACAACTCCGCCACCAAGGTGCCGGACGGCACGCTGGTCGGTGCTGGGATCGGCTGCCACACGATGGCCCTGTTCATGGATCCGGACCAGGTCGGCGACGTCGTCGGCATCACGCAGATGGGCGGCGAAGGGGCCCAGTGGATCGGCATGGCGCCGTTCGTCGACACCGAGCACTTCGTGCAGAACATCGGCGACGGCACCTTCACCCACTCCGGCAGCCTCGCGGTGCGCGCCGCGGTCGCCGCCGGGGTGAACATCACCTACAAGCTGCTGCACAACTCGGCCGTCGCGATGACCGGCGGCCAGCAGGCGGTCGGCGCTCTGCCGGTGGTGAAGCTGGCCGAACTGCTGCTCCTGGAAGGCGTCGCCAAGGTCATCATCACCAGCGACGAACCCAAGCGGCTGACCGGGAAGCTGCCCAGTGGCGTCCAGGTCCGGCACCGCGACGAGATGCTGCGCGCCCAGGAAGAGCTGGCTGCGGTGCCCGGGGTGACGGTGCTCATCCACGACCAGGAATGCGCCGCGGAGAAGCGCCGCAAGCGCCGCCGGGGCAAGCTGTCCACCCCGCCGGAGAAGGTGCTGATCAACGAGCGGGTCTGCGAGGGCTGCGGGGACTGCGGCACCAAGTCCAACTGCCTCTCGGTGCAGCCGGTGGCCACCGAGTTCGGCCGCAAGACCCGGATCCACCAGTCTTCGTGCAACGTCGACTACTCCTGCCTCGCCGGCGACTGCCCGTCGTTTCTGACCGTGCTGCCCAGCGGTCGCAAAGCGCACCGCGAACGCGCCGCGCTCAGCGCCGACGCGCTGCCCGAACCGGCAGGCGGGGCCGACGATTTCACCGTCCGCATCACCGGCATCGGCGGCACCGGGGTGGTCACCGTGACGCAGATCCTCGCCACCGCGGCAGTGATCGACGGCCGCCAGGTCCGCACGCTGGACCAGATCGGCCTCGCGCAGAAGGGCGGCGCGGTGGTCTCCGACCTGAAGATCACCGCGGAACCCGTTGTGCAGGCGCCGAAGCTGGTCGCCGGTGAGTGCGATCTCTACCTGGCCTGCGACCTGCTGGTCGGGGCCGATCCGGTGCACCTGGCGGCGGCCGATCCGGGCCGGACCACGGCGGTGGTGTCCAGCACCGAGGTCCCGACCGGCCGGATGATCGTGGACACCGGCGTGTCGTTCCCGACCCAGTCCGGTATTCGCGCCGCGCTCGACGACGCCAGCGCGCGGGCTTTCTACCTGGACGCGCGCGGGCTCGCCGAGGCGCTGTTCGACGACGACCAGTTCGCCAACATCCTGCAGCTCGGTGCGGCATACCAGTGCGGTTCGCTGCGGCTGTCCGCCGCGAGCATCGAGCGGGCGATCGAGCTCAACGGCACCGCGGTGGCGGCCAACATCCAGGCCTTCCGCCGTGGCCGCCAGGCCGTCGCGGACCCGGACGCCCTGCGGGCCGAGATCACCCCGGCGCCACCGGCGGCCCCGGCGCCCAGCGCCGCCGCGCGGCGGGTGCGGGCCCTGGTCGATGCCGAGGAGGATGGCGAACTCGCGCGGTTGCTGGACATCCGGATTCCCGACCTCGTCGAGTACCAGAGCGAGAGCTACGCGCGCGGCTATGCGGAGTTCGTCGAGCAGGTGCGCCGCCACGGCTCGGACGCCGTCACCGAGGCGGTGGCCCGCAACCTGCACAAGCTGATGGCGTACAAGGACGAGTACGAGGTCGCCCGGCTGTCGCTCGATGAGCGGTTGTTGGCCGACATCGAGGCCCAGTTCGGCGCGGGCTCCCGGTACGCCTTCCGACTGCACCCGCCGGTGCTGCGCGCGCTCGGGCTGAACCGCAAGATCAGCCTCGGGCCGTGGTTCCGCCCAGTGCTGCGCCTGCTGCGGGCGATGCGCCGGGTGCGCGGGACCCGGCTGGATCCGTTCGGCTACGCCAAGGTCCGCCGGATCGAGCGGGCCCTGATCGAGGAGTACCGGAGCACCGTCAGCCAGGCCCTGGCCACGCCGCACCATCCGGTGGTGCTGGAACTGGCCGAACTACCGGATCTCATCCGGGGTTACGAGGAGGTCAAACTCGCGAACGTGGCGGCGTACCGGCAAAAGCTGGCCGAACTGCGCGAGACCCTGGAAACGCGGAACCCGGTATCCAGCGATCTGGCTTAGCGGATTGACGTGCGTGAATGGTTGTTCCGGCGCCACTGCCGACCGGAGGTCGATCCGCTGCGGCAGGCGGGATCGCCAGGCCCCCGCGTCCACCTGGCGATCCCGCCAGGTCACTCCTGCAGCTTGGCGACGATGGCTGCCAGCGCGGCGGTGATGTTGGTTTCGGCGGCCGCCTTGTCGATGCCGAGGTCGGAGAGCAGGCCGGAGCCGTCTTCGTTCTCCAGCAATGCGAGCAGGATGTGCTCGGTCCCGACGTAGTTGTGGCCCAGTCGCAGGGCTTCCCGGAAGGTCAGCTCCAGGACCTTGCGAGCCTGGGCGTCGAACGGGATGAGCGGGGGCACCTCCTCGACGGCCGACGGCAGCGCCCCGGCCGCGGCCTGGCGGACGTCGTCCAGCGAGACGCCCAGCGAGACGATCGCCTTCGCGGCGAGTCCTTGCGGCTCGCCCAGCAGGCCCAGCACCAGGTGCTCGGGGCGGATCTCGGTGTTGCCCGCCTCGCGGGCCGCGTTCTGCGACGACACCACGACGTTGCGGGCCCGGTCGGTGAACCGGCCGAATCCCTGGCTGGGATCCATGCCCGTCTCACCGGAGCCCTTCGTGACGAAGCGCTTCTGGGCGGCCTGTTTGGAGACCCCCATGCTCTTGCCGATCTCCGTCCAGGACGCACCCGAACGCCGGGCCTGGTCGACGAAGTGGCCTATCAGATGATCGGCGACGTCGCCGAGGTGATCCGCCGCGATGACCGCGTCGGACAGCTGGTCCAGCACATCGCTGTGCACCTTCTTGATGGACTCGATCAGGTCGTCGAGCCGGACCGGGTTGGTCATTTGAGTCGGATCAGTCATACGTCAACCATAAGTTGACGATGCCATATCGTCAACCCATAGTTGACGATCGTTCCTGTCGATTTGCGCCAATCCGGCAACTGAGGGGTTGTTCGCGGGAAATTTGAGCTAACCTTGCGGCAGCATCTTGATCATGAACTTGCGAGGGCCGCGCATGCACACGCCTGAATCGCCGAGCTCAGGCCGCTTCGACATGTGGAGCGCCGCAGTGGACCCCACGGTGCCCAGCGTCGCCCGCATCTACGACTACGCCATCGGGGGCAAGGACAACTTCAAGGTGGACCGGGACGTCGCCCAAGCCCTCGTCGCCCAGGTCCCGGAAGCGCTGCTGTTCGCGAGGGAGAACCGCTCGTTCCTGCGCCGGGCGGTGCGATTCCTGGCCGCCGAGTGCGGAATCCGCCAGTTCATCGACAACGGCAGCGGTCTGCCGACCGCCGACAACGTGCACCAGATCGCCCAGCGCTCCGAACCAGACGCGCGGGTGGTCTACGTCGACAACGACCCGGTCGTGCTCGCCTACGGGCGGGCCCTGCTCGCCGAAGACGGCAACACCGCGGTGCTGCACGCGGACATGACCGCACCGGTGGAGATCGTCGCCGACGATCGGACCCAGCAGCTCATCGACTTCACCGAACGCACCGCGGTGCTGTACGTGTCGGTGCTGCACTGCATTCCCGACGACGCCGCGCCCGCCGAGGTGGTGGCTCGGATGCTCGATGCCGTTCCCTCCGGCAGCTACCTGGTGTTGTCGCACATCGTCAGCGACGACGCGGCAGCCGCGGCGCGCTTCACCGAGTTCATGACCAGCACCACGACCTGGGGCCGGGTGCGCAGTCCCCAGGAGGTCGCCGAGCTCTTCGACGGTCTGGAGCTGCTGGAGCCGGGGCTCGTCGATGTCGTGGACTGGCGTCCCGACGCGGCGGAGCCCGTGTGGTCGGTGACCGATTCGCCGTTCGGCGAATTCCCACCAGATCCGGTAGGCCCCAAGACGCTCTGGGAGCTGGGCGGCATCGCCCGCAAACCCTGAACGCCTGTTTTCGACGCGGTCGCCCGCAGCGGTGCGGGCGGCGATTTCGCGCGAAATCGCCGCCAGCCCCGCACGTGGGCCGTTGATTTCGCGCGAAATCGCCAACCGACTGCGCCAGGCCGGTCGACCGGCGGGTCGAAGCAGCAGACCTACTCGTAGACGGCGCTGCTCGTTTCGCTGCTGCGGATCCAGTCCCAGTTCAGCGTCACGCCGAGGCCGGGACCGTCGGGCACCGGAACGCATCCGTCGGCCTCGACCGAGACCAGATCGTCGGCGTAACCGTCGGCGTAGGCGTGGTAGTGCCGACTCTTCGGGTCGAGTTTCGGCCCGACCAGCGCCAGTTCGTAGTAGTTCGTGTTCCGGATGGCGGCCATGCACTGCCGGTGGGCGGGCCCGGCCGCGTGGATCTCGCAGTCCAAGCCGAAGCCCTCGGCGGCGTGGGCGATCTTCATGACGCCGGTGATGCCGCCGTCGTAGTCCGGGTCCGCGCGAACGAAGTCCGTGCCCTCGGCCATGATCTGGTCGACGTGCGCTTCGAGCCCGCGCACGTGCTCGCCCAGCAGCAGCGGCGTGGAGATCAGCTGCCGGAGCTTGCGGTGCGCGAACGACGAGATGCCGCCGTCGCGGTAGGGATCCTCGTACCAGAAGTAGTTCGCCTGGTCGCAGGCCTTGCCGACGCGCAGCGCGTCGGCGAAGGTCTCGTACTCGCACGCCGGATCGATCATCAGATCCATCTCGTCGCCCACCGCCGCGCGGGTCGCGAGAACGGTGTCCACCTCGCGCTTGATCGGCCCACCGCCCCAGCCGTGGATCTTGAAGCCGGGGTACCCCAACTCCTGGCACTGCACGGCGAAGTCCGCGAACGCCTGCGGGCTGTCCAGTCCGCCGTTCTCGTCGCCGAAATAGGTGGAGGCGTAGGCGGGCAGCCGCTTCCGGTAGCTGCCCAGCAGTGCGTGGACGGGCGCCCCGAGACTCTTGCCCGCCAGGTCCCACAGCGCGATGTCGATGGGCCCGATGCCGAACCGGTCCTGCTTGCGCAGCGCCCGTTTGAGGTCGTTCCAGATCCGCTCGCGGTCGAAGGCGTTCTTGCCGATCAGATATCGCGCCACCATCGCGATCTGAGTGGCGGAAACGCCCGTTCCACCCTGCGACCAGGAGTAATCACCGGTGGCGCCGCCCTCGGTCTCGATCGTCACCACGTAGCCGGTGTTGCGGGACTCGGCGCCCTTCTCGTACACCGGGTTGAGGCCCGTCCGGTCCTTGCCCAGATCGGGCATCGTCCACTTCAGCTCGCGCACCACCACGCGGCGGATGCGCAGGTCGTCGCTCATGACAGCCCTTCTCTCTCGTGCCTTGGAATTCGCGCGGATTGGATGTGACCGCAGGTAGGCGTCAGGCAAGCGGCGTGAGCCGCTTCCCGCCGCCCTCGCAACTCGCACCGCCGCGGGTTCTCAGAGGTCTTCTCGCGAGGACAGCCCCGACGTGGTGTATCGGACATACATGAGTCGGGGATCCCGGAGACGAGAAGGCCTCTGAGGTTCCGCACCCGCACCGCCACTCAAACCAACCCGCACCTTCCTCCTCATCACCAGCTCAGCGCTACGTACTTGGTCTCGGTGTACTCCAGGAGGCCGTGGTGGGCGCCTTCGCGGCCCAGCCCGCTCTGCTTCACGCCGCCGAACGGCGCGGCGGGATCGGAGACGAGCCCGCGGTTGATCGCCACCATGCCGCTCTCCAGCCGGTCCGCGACGGCCAGCCCGCGCTGGAGGTCGCGGGTGTAGACGTAGGCGGACAGGCCGTGTTCGGTGTCGTTGGCGGCGGCGATCAGCTCGTCCTCGGTGGTGAACGGGATGATTCCCGCGACCGGGCCGAACACCTCCTCGCGGGCCATCCGGGCGCCGCCGGGAACGTCGTCGAGGACGGTCGGCGGATAGAAGTACCCCGGCCGCTCCAGGCGCTTGCCGCCGAGCACCACCCGGGCGCCGCCGTCGACGGCTTCGGCCACCAGCCGCTCGATCTTCTGCACGCTCGGCTGGTCGACCAGCGGGCCGCACTGCGTGTCGGGGGCGGTCCCCGGACCGACGGTGAGCGCGCCCATCCGCTCGGCGAGTCCGCGCACGAACGCCTCGCGCAGTCCTTCCTGGACGTAGATCCGGTTGGCCGCGGTGCACGCCTGCCCACCGTTGCGCATCTTCGCGATCAGCACGCCGTCCAGCGCATCGTCGAGATCGGCGTCGTCGAAGACGATGAAGGGGGCGTTCCCGCCGAGCTCCATCGAGCACTTCAGCACCTGGTCCGCGGCTTCCCGCAGCAGCAATCGACCCACCTCGGTGGAGCCGGTGAACGACAGCGCGCGCACCCGGGGTTCGTGCAGCATCGCCGACACCACCGGAGCGGGGTCGTCGGTGGTGATGACGTTGACGATCCCGGCGGGCACGCCGACCTCGTCGAGGATCTCGGCGATCGCGTACGCCGTCAGCGGCGTCTCCGCCGCGGGCTTGAGGACGACGGAGCAGCCCGCCGCCAGCGCCGGGGCGATCTTGCGGGTGGCCATCGCCGCCGGGAAGTTCCACGGCGTCACCAGGACCGCGACCCCGATCGGCTGGTGCTGCACCAGGATCCGGTTGGCGCCGCTGGGTGCGATGCTGATGTCGCCGATCACGCGCACCGCTTCCTCGGCGTACCAGCGGAAGAACTCCGCCGCGTAGGACACCTCGGCGCGCGCGTCCGGCAGTGCTTTGCCGTTCTCCAGCGAGATCAACGTGGCCAGGTGCTCGGCGCGCTCCACCATGACCTCGTAGCACCGGCGCAGGATCTCGGCGCGCTCGCGCGGCGGACGCGCGGCCCAATCTGGCATCGCAGCAGCGGCGGCGTCTACGGCCAGCAGGGCGTCGTCGACGCCCGCGTCCGCGACGGCGGTGATGGGCTCGGCGGTCGCAGGGTCCACGACGTCGAGGCGGCGGCCGCTGGCGGCCGGGCGCCACGCTCCGCCGATGAACAGCTGGGTCCGCAGCTCGGCCGGGTTCAGATCGGTCATCAGTTCCTCGTGTCGGTGTCGGAGGGGGATGTCGCGGCCAACAGCCCGGTGAGGTCGCCGTCGAAGGCCGCCCGGACGATGCGGCCCAGCTCGGCGGGATTCAGCGGGCGCGGGTTGTTGTCGACCAGCCGGGCGGCGGTCATGCCCTGCTTGGCGGTCCAGTCGAGGCGGTCCTCGGGCAGGCCCAGTTCCGCCAGGTCGCGGGGAACGCCCGCGGCGCCGAGCAGCTCCGCGACCCGGTGCACTGCCGCGTGCGCGCGGTCCAGATCCGACGCGCCGTCGGCGACCGGGCAGTGCAGTGCGGCCGCGACGGTCGCCAACTCCGCGATCCGGGCGGGCATGTTGTAGGCCATCACGTACGGCAGCAGCGCGCCCACGCCCGCGCCGTGCGGGGTGTGCGTCAGCGCGCCGATGGGGTACTGCAACGCGTGCGCGGCGGCGGTGCCCGCCGTGCCGAGCGCGAACCCGCCGTACATGGCGCCGAGTTGCAGGTCGTGGCGCGCGGCCAGGTCGTCGCCGTCTTGGCAGGCGGCGACGATGCTGCGGCCGATCAGCTCGATCCCGGCCAGCGCGTAGCTGTCGGTCAGCACGGATTTGCCGACGAACACCCGCTCGGTGGGCAGCCCCGGATCGGGTTCGCGGCGGATCGCGGTGAACGCCTCGACGCAGTGCGACAGGGCGTCCGCCGCGGCGTGCGCGGTCAGCGACGGCGGGCAGGTGTAGGTCAGCGCCGGGTCCACCAGCGCGGTGTGCGGGATGAGGTGCGGGCTGGAGATGCCGACCTTCATCTCCCGGTCGGGGTCGGCGATCACGGCCACCGGGGTGACCTCGGAGCCGGTGCCCGCCGTGGTCGGGACGGCGACCACCGGCAGGGATGGTCCGGGGACCTTGAACTCGCCGTAGTAGTCGCGGGGCGCGCCGCCGTGGACCAGCAGGGCGGAGACGACCTTGGCGTGGTCGATGCAGCTACCGCCGCCGATGCCGACCACCACGTCGATGTCCACCCCGGACACCTCGTCGACGCAATCGACGATGGTGTCGGCGGGCAGCTCCGCCGCCACCCCCGCGAACACCCGCACGGCCACTCCCGAGGCACGCAGGTTCGCCAGCATTTCCCGGAATTCGGGCTGTTCGGCCATCCGGGCATCGGTGCAGACCAGGGCGCTGGTGCCGAGGTCGGCGACGACGTCGCCGAGGCCGTGCCGCTGGCCGGGCCCGAAGACGATCTGTCGTGGTACGCGGATCAACCCGAACGCGTCGGAGGCCGTCAGCGGCGCCGCCGGGGTCGTGGATCGCAAGGTCATCAGTGCTCGCTCTTCGCTTTGGCCGGAGAATTCCCCGGAGATTTCCCGAGTGTCGACAAGTCCCGCCACACCTCGTCGGCGACTTCGACGCCGTGGTCGAGGGCCACCTCGCGCCGCAGTCGTGCCCGGTCCCCGGGCACGAGCACCGAAGCGGTGCCAGACGTCGGCTCGGTGCCGCGGATCGACTGGAGGTACTCGCCTATCTCGTCGACGACGGACCGGTCGGGCCGGTCGAAGACGATGAAGACGTCGCCCTTCGAACTGGGCTGATCGGAGTCGAGGGTGCCCCGGACCTCGGTGCCGGTCGCGGACGCCGTCAGCGTCGCCACCAGCACTTCGAGGGAAAGCCCGAGGGCGTAGCCCTTCGCCTCGCCGAACGGCGCGATCGCGCCGTTGATCGCCGCTGCCGCATCGGTGGTCGGCTCACCGTCGGCGTCCAGCGCCCAGCCGGGCCGCAGCGCCAGGCCGCGCTGCGCGTGATCGTGGATCTTGCCCATCGACACCAGACCGGTCGCCATGTCGAAGACCAGCGGCTGCGGTGCCGCCGGTACGCCGATCGCGATCGGATTGGTGCCGATCAGCGGGCGCCGACCACCCCACGGGTGCACCAGCGCCTCGCTGGTGCAGGTGGCGATCCCGACCTGGCCGTCCTGCGCGATCTGCTCCACGTACCAGCTGAGCATGCCCAGGTGGTTGTTGTGCCGGATGACCGCGGCGGCCACCCCGGTGGTCCGGGCGCGTTCCCGGATGGCGCCCAGCGCGGACATGGCCACCACCGGCCCGAGTCCCTGCTCGCCGTCGACGTCCAGCAGCGCGGTACCGGTCCACTCGTGCCGACCGGTGGTGCGCGGATCGGAGACCCCGGCGCGGATCCGCTCGACGATCCGGCGCAGGCGCAGCACGCCGTGCGACGGGTGGCCGCGCAGTTCGGCGGCGATCAGCAGATCGGTCTGCAGCTTCGCGGCCTGCTCGGGTACGTCGTGCGTGAGCAGGATGTCGAGCACGATGCCCCGCAGCCGGGCAACCTCGACGAGAACCATGGCCTTGCTCCGAATCGCTTGTTCATCGTGGGTGCGTTCGCGGGCGCCAGCCCGCTTCGGCTCGCACGACAGTCGGTATCTGTGCGGCGCTTGTTCTTCGTTCTTGTTCGAAGCGGCGAAGCCGCTTGCACCGCCGCGGGTTCTCGGACCTCGTCTCGCCGCGGGAAACGAGTCCGGGGACCGGCTTCAGCTCTTGGTGACCCGGCTTCAGCTCTTGGTCACGGAGTCGTGCCACGGGATCAGGAACCGCTTCAGCGAGGTGACCACGGCGAACAGCAGCGAGCCCATGACCGCCAGGATCACGATGACCGCGAACAGCCCCGGCGCGTCGAGCGCGTTCAGGCTGGAGACGACCAGGTAGCCCAGCCCCTGGCTGCCGCCGAGGTATTCGCCGACGATCGCGCCGATGACCGAGAAGACGATCGCGACTTCCGCGCCCGCGAAGACGTAGGGCAGCATGCTCGGCAGTTCCAGGCTCTTGAACGTCGCCCACCGGCTGGCGCCCAGGCTGCGCATCACGTCGCGGTGGCCGGGATCGACCGAGCGGACCCCCAGCAGCACGTTCAGCATGATCGGGAAGAACGCCAGGATCGCGGCGATGATGATCTTGGAGCTGACGCCGAAGCCGAACCAGATGACCATCAGCGGCACGAAGGCGACCTTCGGCACCACCTGGAAGGCGACCATCGTCGGCTGCAGGGCGCGTTCCAGCCAGACCAGCCGCCCCAGCACGGCACCGACCGCGACGCCCGTCACCAGCGCGATCAGGAACCCGGCCACCACCTCGATCAGGGTCACCTGCGCGTGGAACCAGGCCGAGCTCGCCGAGCCGGTGCTGAGCATGCCGATCAGCGAGTCCAGCACGGCACTCGGCGACGGCAGGATGAAGCTCGACACCTGGAAGACGGACACCGCCATCTGCCAGGCCGCGAGCAGGACGACCAGGATGATCAGGGAACTCACCCAGGGCAGTGCCTTGGACTGCCCCTCCCGCTGCTTGCTCATGATTGCTCTGATTCCTCGTCCAGTTCGTAGCGGAGTTGACGCACGATGTTCTGAAAATCGGTGCTGCTCTCGGTCTCCAGGGACCTGGGCCGCTCGAAGCCGACCGAGGTCACCGAGCGGATCCGGCCCGGCCGCGGGGTCAGCAGCACCACCCGGTCGGCCAGGAAGACGGCCTCCGTGATCGAGTGCGTGACGAAGACGACCGTGGCCCCGGTCGCCGCGTGGATGGACTGCAACTCCAGGTTCATCTTGTCCCTGGTCAGCGCGTCGAGAGCGCCGAAGGGCTCGTCCATCAGCAGCACGCTCGGCTGGTAGCTGAGCGCGCGGGCGATGGCCGCGCGCTGCCGCATGCCACCGGAGAGCTCCTGCGGGTACGCGCCCTCGAAGCCGCCCAGACCGACGAGCTGGCAGAGCTCGTCGGCGCGGGCCCGCCGGGCGGCCTTGGTCTCGCCCCGCAGCTTCAGCGGCAGCCCGATGTTCTCCCGGACCGTGTACCAGGGGAACAGGTTGGCGTCCTGGAACACCACGCCGAACTTCGACAGCGCTTCGTCGTTGCGGCGCGAACCCGCCCAGACGCTGCGGCCATCCGCCTCGACGGTGCCCGAACTCGGCGACTGCAGACCGGCGAGGATCCGCAGCAGCGTCGTCTTCCCGCACCCGGACCGCCCGACGAGCGAGATGAACTCCCCGCGCTTGATGTGCAGGTTGACGTCGCTGAGCGCGTGCACCTCGCCGCGCCGGGCCTGGTAGGTCTTGTTGACACCGACCAACCGGAGGCCAGCGCCAGCGGGGTCCTGCCCCGGCGCGTCCGGCTCGCTGCTGGACCGGCCACCGGCCACCACGCTATTGCTCACCATGCTTGTTGCTCCCTTGCCAGCTGCCGATGGCATCGCGGATTTGGTGGCGACGCCTCGTGCGGTGCGAGGCGTCGCCGACGGATCGAGCGGTCATGAGCCCGAGGTGGCGAACTCGTTGGTGTACCAGCGACTCGGGTCCTGACCACCTGCGATGAGCCCGGCTCGGGCCATGTCGTCGTAGGTGCGCTGCCAGGCCACCTGATCGGTCTGCAACAGCGCGTCCGGACCGCCTGCGGTCCAGGCCGCCACATAGGTGTCCAGGGCTTGCCGCACCACGTTGTCGTCGTCCAGACCGGGAACGTCGTACTGCTTGGCGATGCACTTCTTCGTCTCGGCGTAACCGGTCGCCTTGTCGGCCATGATGAACCGCATCGACGCCTGGATCGCCCGCTCGTACCGGCGGATCTGGTCGGCCTTGACCGGGTCGCGGGTCTGTTCGACCGAACTGACGTAGTTGTTCGATCCGGCCGTGATGACCGTCGCCGGGTTGAAGATGACGGCGTCCGGCTGCTGCGCTTGCAGTGTAAGCGCGGTCGCCAGCGACACCACGTACCCGTCCAGCTTCCCGCTCTGGACCAGGTTGAACACCGCTGGGGTCAGACCCACCACCTGGCGGTTGAGCGACTCGGGCTTGAGACCCGCGCTGGCCAGCAGCAGGTCCAGGGTCACCTTGGTCGAACCGCCGGTGGAGCCGACGCCCATCGTCTTGCCTGCCAGCGAGGCCGCCGAGGTCAGCGGGCGGTCGCGGTGCGACACGATGCGCAGCGTCGAACCGCCCTTCTGCACCGCGCCGACGTTGACGATCGGCGCGCCGGTGGCGACGGACTGCATGGTGTCGGTGTCGCCCGGCCGCACCAGCAGGGCCGAACCGGCGAGCATCGCCTGGATCCCCGCGGGTGCGCCGTTGATGTACTGGAACTTGACGTTCAGCCCCTGTTTCTCGAACTCGCCGCAGGTCTGCGCGACGAGGTCGGGTGCGAACGTCAGGTCGGCCGTCGGCACGTTCGTCAAGAACGTCACGTCCTGCAGGCCCGCAGCTCCGCCGCCGGACGGCCCGCCACAGGCCGTCAGCAACAGCATCGCCGCCCCTGTGAGTGCGGTGCCGAGCCGACGTGCCCGGCCCCAGCGACGAGCAGCGCTTCCGTTGAGCTGCTTCAGCGCGGTCATTGAACTGTCTCCTTCGGGAAGCCAAGGACGGTCGAAGTGGGCTCGAAACCGGCATCCACGGCAGCGTCCTCGGCTGTTTTCGCTACAGGGACCTTGTCAGCTGCCCCGCACGATGCCAGTCTTCGTCCCGACATGCGGAACCAAGTCTCTTCCCTCAGCAGAGCGCTCACCCTCCTCGACGCCTTCGACAGAGGTGATGGCGAACTCACGCTCACCGAACTCGCCGACAAGGCGGGCATGCCGAAGTCGACGGCCCATCGCCTCGTCTCTGACCTGGTCAAATGGCGCGCGCTGGAGCGAACGTCCAACGGCCTGCGCCTCGGCATGCGGCTCTTCGAACTCGGCCACCTGGTGCCCTCGCCGCGCCAGTTGCGCGACATCGCGTTGCCGTACTTGGAGGATCTGTACACCACCACTCGCAAGACGGTGAATCTCGCGGTGCGGGACGGCATGGACATCGTCTACGTGGAGAAGCTCGTGGCGCCCAACGTGCCCGTGCCGCATTCCCGCGCGGGTGGGCGCCTGCCGATCCACTGCACCGCGCTGGGCAAGGCGATCCTGGCGTTCTCACCGGCCGCGCTGCTCGACGAGGTGGTCGCGACGGGCCTGCGCCGCCTGACCCCCAAGACGACCATGGACCCCAACGCGCTGCGGGCCGAGATGGCCACCGTGCGCGAACGCCGCGTCGCCTACGACGTGGAGGAATCCCTCGTCGGGCTGCACTGCGTCGGGGCACCCCTGTTCGACCGGCGCGGCGACGTGATCGCCGCCGTATCGGTCACCGGACTGCAGAGCCGTTCGACCGCCCGCCACCTGGCGCCCGCGGTCCTGACCGCCTCGCTGGCGCTCTCCCGGCAACTGGGCTCGCCGAACCTCACGCTGCTGGAGCCCGGTTCCGCACCCATGTCCAGAGGCGGCTACGCACTCACGACCCGTTCAGGTGAGGAGTGAGGGGCACCCGTGACCAAGTAACTGGGTCACGGGTGCCCCTCACCTCGTCCCCGATCACCCCGTGGCGCCGCAGTGCGGTTCGGGGCGCGGGTGATCAGGTTCGTGGGAACGGGGATCCGCGTTCGCCGGGGTAGTCGGCCAGGGCTGGTTCGTCGACGACGACGCCGAGGCCGGGTTCCTGCGGTAGGCGCGCGCGGCCGTCGGCGAGCACCGTGCCGCTGGAGAAGACGCCGTCGCGGAACGGGTTCACCACCGAACCGTCCGCCTCGAACAGGCCGCCCCCGCCCGCTGCCGAAAGCACGTGCAGGGTCGCCGCGTGGTTGAGGCAGCTGTGCGAGATGTGCGGCGCGAAGCGCAGGCCAGCCGCCCGGGCCAGCGCCGCGATGCGCAGCGCCTCGGTGATGCCGCCAACCCGGCTCACGTCCGGCTGCACGACGTCCAGCGCGCCTCGGCGGATCCAGTCGGCGAATTCGTGGGCGCCGCCGAGGTTCTCCCCCGCCGCCACCGGCACCAGCCCGCGCGAGCGCAGCGCCACGAACGACTCCGGAGCGCCCTTGGGGTACGGCTCCTCCAGCCAGCCGACACCGAGCTCACCGAGTTCGGGCGCCAGCCGCGCGACGTCGTAGCGGTGGCCCAGGTTCGCGTCGACCATGATGTCCAGTTCACCGCCGAAGGTCTCGCGGATGTGCCGCACCCTGGCCAGATCGCGTTCCGGCGAGTCGCCGATGCGGAGCTTCACCGCGCGGAACCCCAGCACGTCGACCATCCGCAGCACTTCCTGAGCCAGTTCGTCGGGCGGCTGGAAGCCCAGGGTGAACCCGCCGCCGTACACCTCGAAGTCGGTGGCCGAACCGCCCAGCAGGCGGTGCACCGGTTCGCCCTTGACCTTGCCCCAGGCGTCCCACATCGCGATGTCGATGCCGCTCAAGGCGAGCAGGAAGCCGTCCGACATCCCGGCGGCCAGCACGAACCGCCGGAACGTCTCCGCGTTGACCTCGACGGTCTCGTGCGGTTCCCGGCCGACCACCACGTCCTGCATCGTGGTGTTGACGATCTCGGCCACCGCGCTGCCGGCGTGCCCGTGGAACGATTCGCCGTAGCCGACGGTGCCGTCCTCGCAGGTCACGCGGACGAGCACGACATCGCGCCGGAGTGCGCTGCCGAGGCTGAGCGGTTGTGGCCGGGAGGCGAAGCGGTAGCTCACGACGCGCGCGTCGAGGCTGGCGATGCGGGGCATTCGTTACTCCTGCGTTCTGGAAAGGGGAAACCGGTGGGTCCTCAGCCGGTCACCGGATGCGCCCGGATGGCGTTCTCGTCGGGCTCGCAGCCCCAGCCGGGGCCGTCCGGGACGACCAGCTCACCGTCCACGATGGTCGGTGTCGCGGTGAAGACGTCGTCCCGCCACGGCACCCCGTCCACGTCGTACTCCATGATCGCGAGATTCGGGACCACCGCCGCCAAGTGCGCGCTCATGTACGACAGGAGGTGACCGGCGTAGTTGTGCGGCGCGATGTTCAGGTCGTGGGAATCGGCCAGGTCGGCGATGCGAACCGCCTCCGGAAGGCCGTTCCACGCCACGTCGATCACCGGCACGTCCACCGCCCGCGCCTCGAAGAACGGCCGGTAGCCCCGCAATCCGTACATCGCCTCGCAGGACGCGATGCGAACCGCCTCGCGCGCCGACCGCAGTGCCTGCGGCTCGAAGGTGTCGACCTCCAGCCAGGACAGGCCCAGCGGCCCGAGTTCCCGCGCGATGCGGCCGATCCCCTCCCCCTTCACGTTGAAGTTGACGTCGAGCAACACCTCCACGCCGGGCCCCGCGCCGTCCCGGAACGCCGCGACCACCTCGGCAACTCCCGACAGCAACTCGGGAGTGGGTTCCAGCGCCGGGAATCCCGCATCGCCCCACGCCGGAAGCCGCAGCACGATCCGCTGCCCGTCGAAGACCATCAGGTTGGCCTTCAACGCCCGGAAACCGCGTTCCCGGACCTCCGCGCCCAGCGCCCTGATGTCGTCGAGGTCGCGCAGCGGTGGGGTGCCCAGCGCCTCGGTCATCCGGATGCGGCCGAGGCCGCAGTGCGACCAGTACAGCGGGATCCGCTCCCGCACCGGGCCGCCGAAGAGCGCGTGGACCGGGACGTCGAGGGCACGGGCCTTGACGTCCAGCGCGGCGTTGACGATCGCCGCGATCGCGCGCTGCGTCAGCCCGCCGGCGGCTTCCCGCGTCCTCGACTGCAGGACCGCCTCCAGCCTGCGTATCTGCTGGGGGTCGGCGCCGATGACCCGCTTGCCGAGACCTTCGATGACCGCGCTGAGCGCGGTGCTGCCCAACTGGTTGTCGGTGTACTCCGCCCATCCCGTCACACCCCGGTCGGTGGACAGCTTCAGGAACGACCAGACACGTGTTCCCGCAGCGCAGTGCAGGCTCTCCAGAGCCGTTATCCGCACGTCTCCAACTCCCGCCTGTCCTTGTTCTCAGGAGGTCGGTGCCAGCCGACCGTCGATCCATTCGCGCGGGTTCGCGCCTCCGGCGACCATGCCTGCGGCGACCATCTCGTCGTAGGTCTGGGTCCACCTGGCGTCGTCGACCTGGACCGCCTTGTCGATGCCCCCGAAGGTCCACGTCTGGAGGTAGGCGTCCAGGGACGCCCTGGTGACGGCCGGATCGGAGAAGACCGGAACCCGGTACTTGTCGCTGATCAGCCGGATCGTGTTCGCGTAGCCGTTGCGCTGGTCGTCGGCGATGAACTGGATCGCCGACTTGATGGCCCGCAGGTACCGCTGGATCTGGTCTCGCTTCGCCGGGTCGGCGCTCTGCTCGGTCGAGGTGATGTAGGCCTGCGAACCGGCCGCGATGTACTGCGACGGGTCGAGGATGACGGCATCGGGTTGGCTCGCCTGCAACTGCAGCGCGGTGTCCATCGAAACCATGTAGCCGTCCAGGCGCCCGGCCTGCACCAGGTTGAAGACGCCGGAACTCATTCCGACGACCTGCTGCTGGACATCGCTGATCCGCATGCCCGCCGAGTTGAGCACCAGGGTCAGGATTCCCTCCGTGGTGCCGCCCAGCGCGGCTTCACCGATCACCTTGCCGCGCAGATCGGCAGGCGTGGCAATCGGTTTCCGCTTGCTGGAGACGATGCGGATGGTCGTGCCACCCTTCTGCCCGGTGCCGACGTTGACCACCCGCGCGCCCTTGGACGAGATGCTGTTGATGATGTCGGTGTCCCCGGCGCGGGTGAGCACGCCTTGACCCGACATGATCGCCGCGGTGGCCGCGGGGGTGCCGTTGATGTACTGGAAGTTGACCCGCAGGCCCTGGGCCGCGAAGTACCCGTTCGTATCGGCGATCAGTTCCGGCGCGTAGGTCAGGCTTTCGATCGGCAGGGTGTTCAGGTAGGTCATCTCCTGCACCGGGCCGTTCGCGGATCCGGACTGCGCGCCGGTACCGCACGCGCCAGCCGCCAGAACGGCGCCCAGTACCAGCGCCAGGACGATCCGCGCGCGGTGGGCGTACCGCGAGCGCGGCCTGGTCCCGCCGGTACGTGTCAGCTCACTCGTCATTGAGTCTCCAAGGAAGTCCCCGGTTGGCCGTCACCGATGCCGAGCGCGCCGTCCGGGGAGCAGGCAGGCAGATCTGTGGTGCGCCAGGACGTTCGCAGCAGGTTCCGGCGGCCACAAGAAGTGGTTCCGGCATGCGGTACGCCTCCCGCGACGCGAGCGCCCGCGAGCGTTGCGGACCCGTCCGATCGGCAACGCGACGAAAGCCGCAAATTCCGCGCGACCATTGTCCGGCTCGGTGCGTGTCACTGGCGATTTCGCGCGAAATCGGCGCCCGCTCCCCACGGGAAGTGGCGATTTCGCGCGAAACCGCCCGTTCTTCCACCCAACGGCGAACGACGCTCCGCCGACCCCGCCACGCGGTGTCGCGGGATGAACTCGGGGTGCGGCGGAAGAAAAGTGAATTACCGGAGCGCGCGTGGAAATTGCGGCGGCAGAGCCGAGTTGTTGCCAATTCCGGTGACACCAAGTCGCCTCGAACGCGGTTTAGCGATCCCGCGCGAAACTCGCCGTGCGACGCCGAACAGTCCTGCTGTCCTCAGGTGGATTGATCGATGCCCACCGTCACCGTGCGACCGCCGAGTCGAACGCCGCCACACCGGCGTTCGCCACCGCCTGGTCGTTGTCGACGGTGCTGCCGCTGGCGCCCACCGCACCCACCACCTGGCCATTGCCGCTCTTCAGCGGAATTCCGCCGGGGAAGGTGATCAGACCGTCGTTGGAGAACTCGATGTGGTACAGCGACTGGCCGGGCTGGGCCAGCGGGCCGAGATCCCCGCTCGGCATGTCGAAGAGCCGCGCGGTGCGCGCCTTCTTGATCGCGATGTCGATGCTGCCCAGCCAGGCCCCGTCCATCCGCACGAAAGATTTCAGGTTCCCGCCCACATCGACCACGGCGATGTTCATCAGCAGATCCAACTCACGTGCTTTGCGCACGGTCGCCTGCATGATCGCCTCCGCCTGTTCCATCGTCACATCCACCGTCGTCGCAACGTCCGTCATCGCCTTGCCCCCCTTCTGATCGTTTCGCTCAGCCGACCAACCGCCAGTGTGTTCCGGCTTACAGAACCGCGAAAGTCGAGTTACGCTCGGCCTGCGATGGGAACACGCGACGAGGAGGTGTCGGGTGGCCCAGGCGAGGCCGACGGGCATACCGGTTGCGGCGAGCGCAACTGGCATGGGTCTTGTGGCAACGGCCAGCCGCCGCGTTCATCCGCCGCTGATCGACATTCACTACGCGTTGCGCATCCGCATCCACGAAGCACCCGCGCGACAACTCTCATCGCCCGTCGACGAGTCTTGGGCGCCGATGGTTCCGCCAGCCGCCCTGACCGTCTTGGCAGGCAAGCAGATTCGGCAGTCCGTGCCCATGGGCGGAAATCCCGTTTCGCACCGGAACAACCACCCAGACACCACGCGTGCCGAGCTGCGCAACCTCTTCGTCAACTCTCGGCATCGGGGGTCGATGTGGGAGATGAACGCACTGCCCGGCCAGCGCGCTAACACGCTGGTCCTGGTGCGCGACCACGCCGTTGCGGCGCGGTCGCCGACGGGTGTGGATGCATCGGTATTAGGAGGTGAGGCCGATGGCGACCACACGGGAGCTGTCGGCGCTGGTGAGCGAGATCGGGTTGGACAGGCAGAACAAGGCGACGTTGGGTCGGCTGGTCGCGCACGGGAACCTCGCGTACGCCGAGGAACGGGCCGACGGCCGGATGCACGCCCAAATCCGGATCATGCCCGATGAGCTGGTCTGGGACCCTTCGATCCTCGTCATGCCCCACGGGGGCGACCTTGAGCTCGAACTCATCAACGACGACCAGAACACGCACTGCGCGCTCTTGCCGAGCAACGGCGACCGGCAATGGATCTGGTTGCCGGTCTACTCCCGAGGTACGGCCAGCCTCAACCTCGACGGCCCGGGCTACTACTGGTTCAGCTCCCCCATCGGCAACGACGAAGGCCGGGGCCTGGTCGGGGCGATCGTCGTGCTCGGGGACGTTCCGCAGGAGGCTCGCCTCGACCGCCCGGACCAGCCGCGGCCGTAGAGAGGAGCGGTGATGACGGAATACGTGCCGGCAGGGCATGCCATCAACCAGGCGTCCGTGAGCGGTCTGGTCGGGAGCGCGCCGCCGGTGGCCCAGAACGTCACCTACGAACGCATTCTCGAAGCCCGCGCGGAGCCGCAGAACTGGCTCACCTATTACGGCGCCTACGACGGGCAGCGCTACAGCCCGCTGGACCAGATCAACACCGACAACGTGCATCGCCTGGTACCCACCTGGGTCTTCCAGTTCGGCTCGGCCGGAATGCAGGCGGGCCCGTCGACCTACTCGTTCGAGGCCGCGCCGATCGTCGTGGACGGCGTCATGTACGTATCGGGCTGGGACGGCTGGGTCTGGGCCATCGACGCCCGGACCGGGCAGGAACTGTGGCGGTACAAGCACGAGGTGCCCTACGACACCTCGCTTTGCTGCGGCAACGTCAACCGCGGGGTCGCCGTGGCGAGGGGGAAGGTCTTCGTGGTCACCCTGAACGCGCACGTGATCGCGCTCGACGCGGTCACCGGCAAGTGCGTCTGGGACACCACGTACGGGGACGTGCGGGCCGGGGAGAGCGCCACGGTCGCACCCCTGGTGGTCAAGGACCTGGTCATCGTGGGCAGTTCCGGCGGGGAGTTCGGGGTGCGCGGTCACCTGGACGCCTTCGACCTGGAGACCGGGCAGCGCGTCTGGCGGACCTACACCATCCCGAAGCCCGGTGAGCCGGGCTCGCAAACCTGGCCGGACGGTCAGGCCTGGGCGCGCGGTGGTGGGAACTGCTGGGTCACGGGCACCTACGACCCGGAGCTGAACCTCCTGTACTGGGGGACCGGCAACCCGGCACCGGATTTCGACGGCGGTGTCCGCGAAGGCGACAACCTCTACACCGACAGCGTGATCGCCGTCGATGCCGACACCGGCGAGATCCGCTGGCACTACCAGTACACCCCGCACGACCTGTGGGACTACGACAGCAACATGGAGCACATCCTCTTCGAGTTGGACGGGCGGAAGTTGCTGGCGCACTTCAACAAGAACGGGTACTTCTTCGTGCTGGACCGCACGAACGGCGAACTGGTCCGGGTGGCACCGTTCGCCGAACGGATCACCTGGGGCGAGATCGACGCGGCTGGCAACGTGACGCCAAAGGTCTATCCGGACGAGGAAGGCGAGCCGGTGCACTTCTGGCCGGGACCGGCCGGTGGCAAGGAGTGGACGCACGCCGCCTACAGCCCCCGGACGCAGCTGTTCTACGTGCCGGTGCAGGACGTCGGCGCGCAGGTCACGCGCCGGCGCCGGGAGTTCAAGGAGAGCATTCCCTACTGGGGCGCGAACGTCACCGTGGACGCCACGGACATGCAGGGGTTCATCAAGGCCTTCGACCCGGCCACCGGCAACGAGGTCTGGCGGTGGCGCAACGACGTGCCGATGTGCGCGTCGGTGCTGGCCACCGGCGGCGACCTGGTGTTCGCTGGCGAGCCGACGGGGGAGTTCAACGCCTACAACGCGAACACCGGGGAGCTGCTGTGGCAGTTCCAGACCGGCAGCGGCCACCACAGCAGCCCGACGACCTTCAGCGTCGACGGACGGCAGCACATCGCCGTGCCGGTCGGATGGGGCAGTTGGGTCGAGGGATTCCTGCCCGGGATGCTCGGGGCCCCGCACGGGGACGCGCTGTTCGTCTTCGCGCTGCCCAAGGACTAGCGCCCCAAGGACTAGTGCCTGGAGGCGCAGAGGAGGTGCCAGGTCATGGAATCCGTTGCCACTCGGCCTGAACTCGTTGACTGGCAGACCCCGGAGTTCGAGGAAATCGGGTGCGCGGCCGAGGTGACGATGTACGCGGCGCAGCTGGAGGACGACTAGCCGGTGACCGGGTCGTGAGTGCGAAAGCGGGTTTGGCGCCCGCTTTCGCACTCGCACGTCACGACGCGGCGGAGACCTGCTGCGGTGCGCGGAGCGCGGGCGGGTTGGTCTCCGGCCCCTTCCGGACCGCGGTGAACATCAGCACGCCACCGATCAGCACGAGCACGATCGGACCGAACTCGTAGGGCATGATCGCGCTCAGCAGCAGCAGCCACACGCTGTAGAGACCGGGCAGGATCAACCCGAACATGTATCCGATCCCGTAGCCGCTGGCGCGGACGCTGGCCGGGAAGCGCTCGTTCAGGTAGACCAGGATCACGCCCAGCGGCGCCGACGGGGTCGCCTTGGCGATCACGCCGAGCAGGACGATGACCCAGGGCGGTGCCCCGGCGGGGGCTAGCACTCCCAGCAGCAGGAACGAGCCGCAGACCGCGATCGTGATCACCACGGACCAGCGCACCAGCAGCGCGCGGCGGCCGATCCGCTGTCCCCACGCGGCCAACGCCAGGATCATCCCGATGGTGACGACGGAGGAGATCATCTCCGTGGTCGTGGTCAGCTGCGGGCTCTGGTTGAGCACCTGCACCATCAGGGTCGGCAGGAACGACACCGACATCTGCGCGGTGAACCAGTAGCCGCAGGTGAACAGGAACACGCTGGTGATCAGGGCGCGGTGGGTGGTGAACAGCTCCACGACGGGCTGCTTGCGACCGGCTGCGCGCCGTTCGGTGTAGACCGACTCGTCCTCGACGACCTTGCGGTAGTGCATCAGGTACACCACGCCGAGCACGAAGCCCACGAAGAACGGAATCCGCCATCCCCAGCTGAGAAAACCGTCCTGCGGAATCGCTTCGAGCAGGACGAACAGCAGCAGGTTCACCATCAGCACCGACGCGGGTGCGCCGATGCCGATCAGTCCGCCGACGAGACCGCGCCGCGACTCCTTGGCCTGTTCCAGCGCCAACGGGATCGGCGCGGCGTACCCGCCCGCGAGGAAGATGCCGCCGATGAGCCGAAGCGTGGCGAACATGACGATCGCGCCGTATCCCCACAGCCCGTATCCGGGCAGCAGACCCATGATCAGGGTCACGATGGTGAAGCCCCAACCGCTGATCATCGTGACGCGTTTGCGGCCTATCCGGTCGGAGAGGTTGCCGAAGATGACGCTGCCGATCGGCCGGGCGAGCAGTCCGATGGTGAAAAGCAGCGTGGTGAACGTGGCCTTGATCTCCACCGGCAGGCCGGGTGGTAGGAAGTACCCCATCGCCGCGGGCAGGACGAATGCGGGCAAGTACACGTCGAAGCTGTCGACGAACATGGAAACGGCGCCACCGCGGGCCGACCTGCGTTCGTCGGCTTCGGTGAGGGTCGAATCGGGTTTGTCCTCGGGCAGCGCCATTGCTGGCCTCCTGTGGGTTACGCGGACGCGCGGCTGGTTTTCCCAGCTGCGCGGGTCTTGCCAGGTCTCGGGGATCAGTGCGTCGTCGAGACGAATCGGGCGGAATTGCTGCGGTTTCTTGCCACGCGTACCTGTCAACCGTCCAGGTTCGCCGTCAACCGGCCGCCGAGCTCGGCGTGGTCGATCTCGTGCACCGACCCCGAACCGGCGAGGTCGAGGGCATGCGCGGCACCCGCGCCCATCGCCCCGCACGGACCCATCACGCGGATGCTCGACAGCGCCGCGGCATCGGCATCCACGCATCGCCCGGCGACGACCAGGTTGTGCACGTCGGGCGGGGTCATCGAGCGCAGCGGGACGTAGTGCACGTGATCGGGGCCGAAGGTCTCCCAGACGTAGCCTTCGGGCCGGTCGTGCAGTTCGATCGGCCAGGCGGTGCGGGCCACCGAGTCGGGGAAGCGGGTGCCGGAGCGGATTTCTTCGACGGTCAGCTGGTGCGCGCCCTGCACCCAACGGGTTTGGCGGCGGCCGGGGAAACCGTAGGCCCGCACGCGTGCTTTGCCGAAGATCTCCGGGTATTCGGTGCGCAGGAACGCCACCACGCGGTCGGCTTGCGCCTTGCCCCTCAGCTGCGCCTGCGCTGCCTCGATGGGATCCAGCGGCGCTTCGATGTGCGTCATGTTTAGCACCGCGGTGCCTCGGCCGGGGAAGAAGAACGCCAAGCCGTCGCGGCGCATCAGCCCGTACTCGTCGGCTTTGGCGGCTAGCCGCTCGCTCAACTCGCCAGGTTCGGGACGGTGGCTGTCGTCGAGGTTCTCGACGATGAGCTGCTGCGATCCGTAGATCTCCCGTTCCGGCAACCGGCACGGCAAGCCCGCCTCCCACGCCAGCGACGCATCACCGCTGGCATCGACGAACCCGGTCGCGGTGATCTCGACGTTGCCGTACCGGGTGGCCAGGCGCACCGCGTGGATCCGGTCGTCGCGGGTCACGCCGGTGAGCACCGCGCCCGTGATCACCTGAATTCCCAAGGACATCACGGTGTTCTCGACCCATCGGCCGAGCGCGACCTCGTCGTAGTTGACGGTCATGGTGTGCTTGCGGTTGTAGTGCAGGTCGCCGGTGCCTTCGAGGTCCCGGAACAGGTCGTCGAAGATCCCGTGCGTGAGCTGGCGGTATTCCGGGGCGTTGCCGAACACGCCGCAGAACAGCCCGATCAGCGAATTGACCATCTGCCCGCCGAGCACCGGAAGCGCGTCGACCAGCACGACGCGCTTGCCGAGGCGGGCCGATTCCACCGCTGCGGAAAGCCCGGCGATACCAGCGCCGATGACGCAGACGTCGGCGGAGATGTCGTGCGTGATCGAGCCTGCGGGCTTGGTGACGGTCCGGACCTGCAGGTCCGTGAGCGGGTGCGGCATAAATCACACATTAGGGAGGCATCCGGCCGCGCGGAAATAAACAAATCGTTGGCAAACCATCAACGCCAGCTATAGATCCAGTTCAACTGGCACGTGGCAGCTTCGACATCGCCTGTCCGAAGCGCCGGAGAGGCCTGGTCGTCGTCGCAGCGGGCACGTCCCCAGCCGCACTCGCCGAGCGTCCGCCCGGAGCCGACGCTGCGGGCGGTCCTGGAAATCGCGGGTAGCGCCAACGCGACCGAGCACAGTGGACATTGTATGGCGCGTGAGGACACCGGAGACCCAGTCGTCGGCCCGATCGCCCGGAGCCGGTCGGGCATCGGGGCAGCTGTTCGCCCGTGGCGCGACGACAGTCGAGGCGACTACCGGACGGTAGGTAGCCGGGCTCGCGTGCCATCGGCGTTCATCCGTCGTTCACCGACTCCGCGATGACGTCGGCGAAACGCGGTCCGGGTGTGCGGCGCGAGTGGCCGTTCGGGCACCCAGGGTCACCGGTCGCATTGAGCCGACCTGCCGACGACTAATGTGGACTCTCATGAGCAATGATCCGAATCCGGGCGTCATGGCCGAGATCTGGCGCCTGCTGGACTTAGCTGGGGCCCACGACGACCTCGCGATCGCACGGTTTCGCCAGCTCCTCGACACGCACGGACACGGCGAGGTCCGCACCGCGCTGGTCGCCGTCGCGCCGGACGAACCGAGAAATGCCTCGGCAACGGCTTGAAGGCATCCTGAACTACGCCGTCGACTTCCCCACCGTCGACGCCGCCCGTCCCTTCCGGGCGCTGCGCCGCGCCTGCTGACGCCGAGCGCACCGCCTCGAAGCGACGGGCCGTTCTGATCTCCCGCACCGCCGGTTTCACGCCCACCGCTGGCCGGGTACCCGCAGCGCGTCCGGCGGCAACGGGCCGGTCGGTCTGAACGGCTGGTCGCCCCGGTCGAGCGAGAGGATCCCGGCCGCGCGCAACGGGAAGTGCGCCGCCGCCAGGCAGGCGCCGCGTTCCGGGCGACGCTGCGATGGGCCGGGTGAGGAGGTGCGTGGGCGTGCCTTTCGAGAACCGCAAAGATGCTGGGCGTCGGCTTGCCCACCAGTTGTCGCACCTGCGTGCCGCGAACCCCGTGGTCCTGGGGCTGCCGCGCGGCGGCGTGCCGGTGGCCTTCGAAATAGCCCAGGCGCTGCACGCGCCGCTGGACGTGATCGTGGTGCGCAAGCTCGGCGTCCCGTTCCACCCCGAGCTCGGCATGGGCGCCATCGGAGAAGGCGACGTGCGCATCATCAACGACGAGGTGCTGTGGAAGACCGGGGTCAGCCCGAAGGAGCTGGCCGAGGTCGAGAAGCGCGAGCGGATCGAACTCGACCGGCGGGCCCGGCTGTTCCGCGTCGACCGGCCGCGACTGGACGTGGCCGGGCGGACGGCGATCGTGGTCGACGACGGCATCGCCACCGGTTCCACCTTCCACGTCGCCTGCCGGGTGGCCCGCGAGCAGGGCGCCGCGCACGTGGTGCTGGCCGTGCCGGTCGCGCCACCGCAGGCGTTGGAGCGACTGGAGGAGGTCACCGACGAGCAGGTCTGCCTGGAAACCCCGGGGTGGTTCATGGCGATCGGGCAGTGGTACCGGGACTTCACCCAAACCTCAGACGCCGAGGTCGTCGAACTCCTCCGCCACGCAGACCAAACCCAACCCACACCAGACTCGGCCCACCCCTCAGGCGACCCACCACTGCCACCGACCAACCAACCGCAACACAACGACCGCATCCAACACCACCACCCGACCAACACCTGACCCCGACGAACAAGCCCTCAGCCCCGGACCCAACGGAAACATGCTCGGCCCGAGCAGGTACCACGCGGTCCAAGTTGCGCTCATTGCCAAGTGCGCCCGCAATCGCGGCACGCGTCATCCGCGAACGACAAGAACCGAGTGAAGGGCACCTTCGACCGGCTTACTCGGTCAAAGGTGCCCTTCACTCCTACCCCATCAGGTGACCAGCCGCGCCAGCTCGGCGTGGGCGCACCGACTGGAGGGTAGGTGAAGGGCACCTTTCGCCAACATAGTTGGTAAAAGGTGCCCTTCACTCTTCATCCGGTCGGGGTGCGCCGGGCTTAGGCGCGGATGAGGATTACGAGGCCGAGGGTGAGTGCCGCGCATGTTAGGCCGAGCCACCACCAGTGCTGCATTGGTATGTCGTAGAGGGTGTGCAGGTCGCCGTAGCGGTTCAGCCTGCGGCCGATGGTCCGGATCAAGACCGCGCTGATCAGGAACCCGGTCACCCAGGCGGGGTCGGTGATCATCGGTGTTCCGTCGAACAGTTCCTGGACGACGACGCCGAAGACGAGCCCGAGCAGCATCAGCGGGATGACCAGCGGCCCCCACCCGCTCCACTTGATCACGAAGTACATGCCGCCGCATCCTCCCGGACCCGCCCAACTCGTTGTAGACCTTGGCATTCAGCGGCCAGCCACGAAAGCGTTGGCCCGAGGCGCGATCAGGGTAGCGGGACCACACGGCGGCCAACGGCAAGCGCTACCACACCAGCCATAGTGAACGTTGCGTTCCCAAAGCACCCTATAGAGAACGGATCGTTTTCTAGAAAGGCGGTGGATGCAGATGCGGTTGCTGTTCGTGTCCATCCCGGGGATCGGCCACGCCTTCCCGATGGTGCCGTTGGCCCTGCGCTGCGTCGTCGAAGCCGCCCGGCAGGTGGCCGCCGAGTTCGTGCTCGCGGTCGAAGCATCCGATGCCCAGCAGCTCGGGGCGCTGCCACCGAACGTCAAGGCGGCCGGTTGGGTTCCGCTGGAACCGTGACCCCCGCAGACTCCTAGCGAGGTGACGGGCACCTTTTACCAACTATGTTGGCGAAAGGTGCCCTTCACCTCTCACCCGATCGCGTGGTGGAGGATCCGGGCTAGTTGGTGGGGTTGGGAGAACATGGGCCAGTGGCCGGTGTTCATCTGGACCAGTTGCCAGTGTTCGCTTTTCAGCAGGCGCGCTACGTCGTCGGTGGGTTCGGGGCCGTCGAGCAGGCACTTGAGGTACGTCGCCGGGAGGTCGCCGAGTGGGCGCGCCAGGACGGCTGGTTCGGTCAGCGTGGCGCCGGGGTGCGGCGTTGAGCCGCGTACGATCCGGGCGATCTGCTCGCTGGAGAGGCCCTGGCCCGCGTAGTCGGGTGCGGTCAGGGGTATCCAGAAACCACCGCCATCGTCGATGGCTTCCTCCATCATGTCCCGACGTTCCCCCGGCCAGGGTGAAATGAACGACTCGCCATTGGTCGGCACGTTGGAATCGACGAACACCACGCGGGTCAGCCGGTCGCCGATCCGCTCGGCGGCCTGACCGACCGGGATGCCCGAATAGCTGTGCCCGACCAGGACGACGTCGCGCAGGTCGAGTCGTTCGACCTCGCCGACGATGTCCTGCACGTGGGTCTGCTGCCCGGCTGGCAGGTGTTGCTTGTCGGCGAGGCCGGACAGCGTCAACGGGTGGGTGCCGTGCCCTGCCGCACGCAGCTCCGGCACCACCTCGTCCCACGCCCAAGATCCCAGCCATGCGCCCGCTACCAGTACGAATTCCGCCATGGCGGAAACCTAGCGCAGCGGTCGGACACCTCGCCGGGCGTTGACCGCAGATCCGCTGCCCCGCTGCGTTCGAGGTGGATCATCGATGTGCGCGGGACCGATCCCGCGCACGGCGCGGTAGAAACGGGCCGCAACATGGGTCCGAAGGAAACTCTCCAGAGAAGGCCGGGCGTGATCATGCTTCGCTTCGTGCAACGAGTCGCTGCCGCGTTCGGGCGATCCTCGCGGGCACCGGATCAGACACCACCGGCTGCCAGCGGATTCACGCCGGACCAGGCACCGACCATGGTCGATGGGTACCTCCAACTGGACGGGGCCCGATTCGTACCGGTGAGCCAGCTCGACGAATTCATGGCAGCGGTCGGCACGCAGCGCCGAATCGCGCTGCGCCTTTCCACCTCGCAGTACGAGGAAGTGCTGACCACCCTGATCGAACGGTTCGACGCCGACTACGAGAACGCCGCACCCGAATACCGCGCTTTCCGGTATGCCGAACTCATCTGCACGGGTTGTGGCTGGACTTTTCCCGGCTCCTACCGGATGAGCCTGTTGGGAATGCTGTCACCGGGCCGCATGTCGGGCGGCACACCCGGGTTCGAGGAGTTCGGCAAGACCGGGGTGTGCACGCGGTGCCGCAGCGCGGAGAGCTTCTTGGCCTACGAACTCTTCCCGGTCGCGGAGATCGACGCGGAGACCGTGGCCGCCATGCGCAGGCACTGGCGAGCGGATGCCCGCACCTGGTGGTCCGCCACCGGACGCAGCAAGGGGATCTGCGACAAGTGCAACCGCGACATGGCCAGGGACGCGGGTTTTCTCATCGGGCGTACGCGGCTGGAATGCGTGGACTGCACGGATGATCACCTCGCCGACGCGCTGGAACAACTTCGCGCCAATCCGTACTACTTCGGCTCGGCGGAACTGCGCCACTGCCGCCCTTTCCGGACCGGATGATGCCCGGCACCAAGCGCATGTCGCCACAACAGCAGGTAGGGACACATGTCGCAGGAACCGCACGCACCCGACCCGGGGCACGACCGGGGACCGGCCAACTGGCTCTATGGGGGTCCGTCGCCGAGGATCCGCGCCACTGGTCGGGATCGGGGCTGCTCCCCGGTGGGTCGACGGCGCTCGGCGCGCTTGGCCTGTGCGTCGGGATCGCGTTGCTGGTGAGAATCGCCCGCACCAAGGGCGAATGCTTCGAGCTCTACGAGCAGGGCATCGTGCACCGGGTAGCCGATGCGGCTTCGGTGATCCGGTGGTCCGACATCGAGTCGGTGCGCCCGCGGGGCATGGTCCAGCAGGGCGCCCCGCACATGTTCGGCATCGACTTCCAGTGCGTGCTGCGACTGACCGGTGGCCGACGGGTGAAGTTCAACACCTACACCGACGACGCGGTGACGCTGGCGGCGAAGATCGACGCAGCGGTCAACCGGGAAACTCCTCCCCAACCCAGCTGAGCACCACACGCGACTGACTTTCGGCGTCAGCAACTCGTTCGCCGTGTTTTCGGGTGCGAACAGCCGCAAGCACGGCGCCGGGAGATCAGCGGGACAGCAGTATCCACAATGGATTTCCGTCGTCCCGTGCGGGATGCGTTCGTCCTCATGCCGCCTGCGTTTGTTGGTCGCCCTCCTGGTAGGAGATGTGCAGCTCGTCGTCGCGGACGGTCACCCGCACGACACCACCCTCGCGGGCGGCTTTGCCGCCTTCCCAGGCCGCGATCACCGAGTTGGTCGTACCAAGGTCGATCCCGACTGCTTTGGCCATGTGTAGCTCCTGTCAACGGAAGCGGGCCGAGGGGCGCTGCTGTTCGGACTCGGCTTCTGGCGCGCCGCGAGGCCCGCCCGGCGTTAGCTGTCCCGGCGTTGCCTGTCGCAGTCCCGGAATGGATTCGATCGCATCAGCGTCATCGCTTCACTCCTAGGTCGAATCGGGTCGAGTGGAGCGGCCCGCCCGCTCAAGATCTGCCCGCCGGGAACGGCCGCACGCCGCGCGAGCCCGTCGATGTGCTGCTGGCGCGGGTCGTCCGCCGGTTCTACCGGCATTGACCATGGTTCGGCGGAACTCTAGCCTCAATGTCCGAAAGAACTGCGCAAAATTTTCAAAAAGTTTCGACCACTGGTCAGGAGGTGCGGTGACCTCGGAAGCCGCGAAACGGCACGCCCTGGTGGTGCGCGGAGGATGGGAAGGGCACTCGCCGGTGGCGACCACCGACGCCTTCGCGCCATGGCTCAAGGACAACGGATTCACCACGACGATCTCCGATTCCCTGGACGTTTACCTGGACGCCGACCTGCTCGCGCGCACCGACCTGGTCGTGCAGTGCTGGACCATGGGGACGATCACGGCGGAGCAGTCCGCCGGGCTGGCCGCCGCGGTGGCCACCGGGACCGGCCTGGCGGGTTGGCACGGCGGCATCGTCGACTCCTTCCGCGGCGACATCACCTACCAACGGCTCACCGGCGGCCAGTTCCTGGCGCACCCCGGCGGATTCGTGACCCACTCGATCGACGTCGTCCCGGAACGCGCCGACCACCCGGTGGTCACCGGCATCGAGCGCATCGAGGTGCACACCGAGCAGTACTGGCCGCTGTCCGACGCCGCCAACGACGTGCTGGCCACCACCACGATCGCGGCAGACCCGGACACCGAGTGGCCGGATCCGATCACCGTGCCAGCGGTCTGGACGAGGCGCTGGGGCGCGGGCCGGGTGTTCGTCTCGACCGTCGGCCACCAGCTCTCCGACCTGGAAGTTCCGGAAATCCGCACCATCACCGAAAGGGGCCTGCTGTGGGCGAGTCGTTGAACGTCGGGATGATCGGCTGCGGCACGATCAGCGGCCAGTACCTGGCGACGTTCGAACGGCTTCCGGACGTCCAGCTGACCGCCGTCGCCGACGCCGACCCCGAACGCGCCGGGGCGACGGCACGCGCCACCGGCGCGGCCGCCTTGAGCACCGAAGCGCTGCTGGCCTCCGACGACGTCGACCTGGTCGTCAACCTCACCATCCCCGCCGCGCACCTCGCCGTCAGCTCCGCGAGCCTCGACGCGGGCAAGCACGTCTACAGCGAGAAGCCGTTGGGCAGCACGCTTTCCGAGGCGACCCAGCTGCTGCAGCTGGCGACCGATAACGACGTGCGGCTGGGCTGCGCCCCGGACACCGTGCTGGGCAGCGGGATCCAGACCGCGCGCCGGGTCGTCGACGACGGTCTCATCGGCCGACCGAGCTCGGCGACCGCGTTCATGCTGGGGTCGGGCCCCGAGCGCTGGCACCCCTCCCCGGAGTTCTACTACCAGCCCGGTGGTGGGCCGCTGCTGGACATGGGCCCGTACTACCTCAGCGCGCTGGTGCACCTGCTCGGCCCCGTCCGCCGCGTGGCGGGCATGGCGGGGCGCCACCTCGACGAGCGCGTGGTCGGCTCAGGTCCGCGCGCCGGAAACCGGTTCGCCGTCGAGGTGGACACGCACGTCACCGCGCTGTTGGAGCACGACGGCGGGGCGTTGACCACGATGGTGATGAGCTTCGACGTGGCCGGTTCGGAGGCGCCGCGGATCGAGGTGCACGGAACCGCCGGATCCGTGTCGGTGCCCGACCCGAACCGGTTCGACGGCGCCGTGCGGCTGCGGCGCGGCGCAGCGACCGAGTGGCAGGAGATCGAGCACTCGGCCGGATTCCTCGACGGCGGTCGCGGGTGCGGCATCAGCGATCTCGCGCAGTCGCTGCGCGAAGGACGTCCGCACCGGGCATCCGCCGAGCTGGCCGTGCACTTCCTCGCGGTGGTGGACGCGCTGGAGCGGGCCACCCGGGACCGGACCGTCGTCGATGTCGAGACCAGCTGCACGAGACCGGAGCCACTTCCACTGACGGGTAGGTAGAACAGCCGAATATCGGGCCGCGCGAGACGACTACGTCCCGCGCGGCTCCGGCGCGCTCGCCCTCGACTGTCCATTGCGGACACCTCGCAAAGTTCTCCATTGGGACACAAAGTAAATCTTGACACTGTGATGCGGGACACCTAGCTTTTGGATACCGCTTTCCAGTTGCCAGAAGGACACCACCGGTCGCAATGGCGCGAGTCCGACGTGGACACGGCATTCTCGCGCACTGACTCCCCCGCCCCAGGAGGAACCAGTGGCTCGGTACGTGATTCGCCGCCTGCTCTACATGATCCCCACGATGTTGGCGATCTCGCTGGTGTGCTTCGTGATCATCCAACTGCCACCCGGCGACTTCCTCACCTCGTACGTGGCCAAGCTCGCCTCGGAAGGCGAGAACGTCGACCAGGTCCAGTTGGACGCCCTGCGGCAGCGCTACGGTCTCGATGATCCGTTCCTGCTGCAGTACTTCAAGTGGATCTCCGGGATCGTGCTGCACGGCGACTTCGGCCAGTCCTTCGAATGGGGTCTGCCGGTATCGGACCTGATCTGGGACCGACTCGGCCTGTCCATCGCGCTCTCGCTGGGCACCATGCTGCTGACCTGGGCGATCGCGCTGCCCATCGGGATCTACTCCGCCGCGCGGCAGTACTCGGTCGGCGATTACGCCTTCACCTTCCTCGGCTTCCTCGGCCTGGCCGTGCCGAACTTCCTGCTGGCGCTGCTGTTCCTGTACCTGTCCTTCGCGCTGTTCGGGCAGAGCGTCGGCGGCCTCGTCTCCCCCGAATACCAGGACGCCGCCTGGAACCTGGGCAAGGTGCTCGACGTCCTCTCGCACACCTGGATACCGATGATCATCATCGGCCTGGCGGGCACCGCGAGCCTGATGCGGGTGATGCGCGCCAACCTGCTCGACGAACTGCGCAAACCCTACGTGACCACGGCCCGCGCCAAGGGTCTCAGCGAACCGCGACTGCTGGTGAAGTACCCGGTCCGGATGGCGATGAGCCCGTTCATCAGCACCGCGGGCTGGCTGCTGCCCACGTTGATCAGCGGCGAGATCATGGTGTCGATCGTGCTGAGCCTGGAGACCACCGGGCCGCTGCTGCTGCAGTCGCTGATGAGCCAGGACATGTACCTCGCGGGTGGCTTCATCCTGATCCTCAGCGTGCTCACCGTGCTGGGCACGCTGCTGTCCGATCTGCTGCTCGCGTGGTGGGACCCGCGCATCCGCTACAGGTGAGTTGGAGGTGTGGGGTATGAGCGTCGCGAACGTGCAGGACACCGCCGGAGCACCGGTCGCCAGGGAATACGTGGCGCCGCAGTGGAAACTGATCTGGTGGCGGTTCCGCAAGCACCGGCTGGCGATGATCAGCAGCGCCATCATGCTGCTGTTCGCCCTGGTCGCGATCTTCGCCGAGCTCATCGCACCGCGCAGCGCCGACGCGGTGGACGAGCGCTACACCTACCTCCCCCCGCAGCGGCTGCACTTCGTCGACACCTCCGGCGGCGAACTGGATTTCGGCCTGTACGTCAACGGGTTCGACACCCAGGTCAACCCCGAAACGCTGGAACGGTCCAATGTGGTCGATACGGCGGACAAGATCCCGATCGGCCTGTTCGTCAAGGGTGAGCCCTACGAGCTGTGGGGGCTCATCCCGGCCGACGTGCACCTGATCGGCCCCACCAACCCGGACCAGCCGATGTACCTGCTCGGCGCGGACCGGCTCGGCCGCGACGTGCTGTCCCGGATCGTGCACGGCGCCCGGATTTCGCTGTCGATCGGACTGACCGGCGTCGCCCTCACCTTCGTCCTCGGCGTCCTGCTCGGCGGCATCTCGGGGTACTTCGGCGGGGCGGTCGACACGGTCATCCAGCGGATCATCGAGCTGCTGATGTCGATCCCCACGATTCCGCTGTGGCTTGGCCTGTCGGCCGCGCTGCCCGCCGACTGGGGACCGCTGAAGACCTACTTCGCGATCTCGGTGATCCTCGCGCTGATCGGCTGGACCGATCTTTCCCGGGTGGTCCGCGGCCGGTTCCTCGCCTTGCGGGAGGAGGACTTCGTGCGCGCGGCGGTGCTCGACGGGTGCAGCAGGCCGCGCATCATCTTCCGGCACATGCTGCCGTCGTTCACCAGCCACATCATCGCGTCGCTGACGCTGGCGATCCCGCTGATGATCCTGGCCGAGACCGCGCTGTCGTTCCTCGGCCTCGGCCTGCAACCGCCGGTGGTGAGCTGGGGAGTGCTGTTGCAGGAAGCGCAGAGCATCGTCGCGGTGGCCACCGCGCCGTGGGTTCTCACGCCGGGCATCGCGGTGGCGATCGCGGTCCTGGCGCTCAACTTCGTCGGAGACGGTCTCCGCGACTCGGCCGACCCCTACAGCAGGTGAGCGATGCCAGACAACGACAACGTGCTGCTGGAAGTGCGCGGGCTGAAGACCCACTTCCCGGCCCACGCCGGAGCGGTGCGCGCCGTGGACGGCGTGGATCTGACGGTGCGCGCCGGGCGGACGCTCTGCGTCGTCGGCGAGAGCGGCTGCGGCAAGAGCATGACCGCTCGCTCGGTGATGCAGCTCGTCGAGCCGCCGGGCAAGATCGTCGACGGCGAGGTGCTGCTGCACCGCGGGCACGAGACCATCGACCTCGCGGCGCTGAGTCCCCGGGGGCGCAAGATCCGCGAGGTGCGCGGCCGGGACATCGCGATGATCTTCCAGGAGCCGATGATCTCGCTGAGCCTCGTGCACCACATCGGCGACCAGCTCATCGAGGCGATCCGGGTGCACCGCGACGTCGACAAGCGGCAGGCGCGCGAGCAGGCGATCGAACTGCTCGCCAAGGTCGGGATCCCGCGACCGGACAAGCTGGTGGACGGCTACCCCTTCCAGCTCTCCGGCGGGATGCGGCAGCGGGTCATGATCGCGATGGCGCTGTCCTGCGAACCGGACCTGCTGATCGCCGACGAACCGACCACCGCGCTGGACGTCACCACCCAGGCCCAGATCATGGAGCTGCTCACCGAACTGCAGCGGGAACTCGGCATGGCGATCCTGCTCATCACGCACGACCTGGGCGTGGTGGCCGAGATGGCCGACGAGGTCGCGGTGATGTACCTGGGCACGGTGGTGGAGCAGGCGCCGGTGGACGACATCTTCCACGATCCCCAGCACCCGTACACCCGGGCGCTGCTGAAGTCGATCCCCCGCATCGGCCGGGCCGGGCGGCACCGGCTGGACTCCATCAGCGGCGCGGTGCCCTCCCCGCACGACCGGCCCGCCGGGTGCCCCTTCCACCCCCGCTGCCCGGAGGTCATGCCGGGACGCTGCGACACCGACGTGCCCAGCGCGGTGCGGCTGGGCCCCGACCGCCTCGCGCGCTGCCTGCTGCACGAGCAGATCATCCCTGGCCAGACCCGAGGGAGCGTCGCCCCATGACCGCTGTCGAACCGGCCGAGCACCCGCTGCTGGCGATCAAGGACCTCCGGGTCCACTACCCCGTGCGCAGCGGGGTGTTGCGCCGCGCCACCGGTCAGGTCCGCGCCGTAGACGGCGTCGACCTGACCGTCCGGCGCGGCGAGAACGTCGGGGTGGTCGGCGAATCCGGTTGCGGCAAGACGACTCTCGGCCTCAGCGTGCTCCGGGCCCACGACCGGATCAGCGGCGAGATCCACTACCGGCGCGCCGACGGCACCTCGGTCGACCTGGTCCGGCTCGGCCGCAAGGAGCTCAAACCGTGCCGCCGGGAAATCCGGATGATCTTCCAGGATCCGCACTCCTCGCTGAACCCGCGGCTGACCCTGCTGGACATCATCGGCGAACCGCTCAAGGTCAACGGGGTGGCCAGCGGCGCGGAGCTCGCGGACCGGGTCGCCGAGATGCTGCGCAAGGTCGGGCTGCGCCCGGAGCACCTGCGGCGCTACCCGCACGCCTTCTCCGGTGGCGAGCGGCAGCGCATCAGCATCGCCCGCGCACTGGTGCTCCAGCCGCGGCTGGTGGTGGCCGACGAGGCGGTCAGCGCACTGGACGTCTCGGTGCGCGCCCAGATCCTCAACCTGCTGCAGGACCTGCAGGACGAGTTCCAGTTGACGTTCCTGTTCATCTCGCACGATCTGTCCATAGTGGAGTGCGTCTGCGACCGGGTGGCGGTGATGTACCTGGGCAAGGTCGTCGAACTGGCCGACACCGCGGCGCTGTACGCCCAACCCGCGCACCCCTACACCGAGGCCTTGCTGTCGGCGGTGCCCAAACCCGACCCTCGGCTGCGCGGCGCACGGCAGCGGATCGTGCTGCAGGGCGACGTGCCCGATCCCGCCGACCCGCCGTCGGGGTGCGCGTTCCGCACTCGCTGCCGCTTCGCCACGCAGCTGTGCGCCGAGCAGACCCCGCGGCTGCGGGAGGTCGCGCCTCGGCAGTACGCCGCCTGCCACTACGCCGATGAGCTGGCGCTGCGCGGGATCCAGTGACGACACGGGAGGAATCAGCGATGAACGGCATGGGTCGGCGTGATCTCCTGCGGCTGGGCGGGATGAGCGTGCTGGTCGGCGCCACGACCGGCTGCGGGTTCTTCGAGCTCGCACCGGCCAAGGCCGGTGGCGCACCGGTCGGCCCCAAGGGCCGCGAGGCGCCGATGCTGGCCGAGCTGGTGCGCCGCGGCGAGTTACCGCCGGTGGAAGCCCGGCTGCCGAAGAATCCGCTGGTGGTGCAACCGAATTCGCGGATCGGCAACTACGGCGGCGAGTGGCACACCGCCATCCTCGGTTCTTCGGACTGGCCGTGGCTGGGGCGCACGGTGGGTCACGAGAACCTGACCCGGTGGACCGTCGACTGGACCGGCACGATCCCGAACCTCGCCGAGGAGTTCCACTACAACAACGAAGCCACCGAGCTCACCTTCCGGCTGCGCGAGGGACTCCGGTGGTCCGACGGGGTGCCGTTCACCGCGGACGACATCGTGTTCGCGCAGAACGACGTCTTCAACGACGGGACCCTGTACCCGAACAAGGCCGCGGACCAGGCCACTGCCGTCAAGATCGACGATCTCACCGTCCGGCTCGTCTTCCCGGAACCCAACGGGCTGTTCGCCTCCTACGACAACCTGGCCTACCAGATCGTCAACAAACCGCTGCACTACCTGCGGAAGTTCCACAAGAAGTACAACCCCGACGCGGACGAGCTGGCTCGCCAGGAAGGCCACGGCGGCTGGATCGAGCTGTTCGACGCCAAAGCCGGAACCATCAACCCCGCGTTGCACTGGCACAACCCCGAGATGCCGACCCTCTACCCGTGGAAGCTCATGACCTCGCTCGGCACGTCGAACCGGGTGATCCTGGAACGCAATCCCTACTACTGGAAGGTCGATCCGGAAGGCAGCCAGCTGCCCTACATCGACCGGGTCGTGTTCGCCGTGCTGCTCGACGAGGAGGTGATGCTGACCCGCGCGTTGAACGGCGACTTCGACATGCACATGCGGCACTTCACCACGCAGCCGAACAAACCGGTGCTCGCGCACAACCGCGCCGGTGGCGGCTACCGCTTCTTCGAAACCGACCCCGGCGAGATGAACACCTGCCTGATCTCGCTGAACCTCACGCACCAGGACCCGGTGAAGCGGGAGATCTTCAACAACAAGGACTTCCGCATCGGGCTGTCCTACGCCATCAACCGGCCGGAGATCATCCAGGTGGTGTACCAGGGCCGCGGTGAACCGTGGCAGGCCGCGCCGCGCCGCCAGACGCCGTTCTTCAACGAACGGCTCGCCAAGCAGTACACCGAGTACGACGTGGCGCTGGCCAACGAGCACCTGGACCGCGCCGGGTACGCCGAACGCGACGGCAGCGGGTTCCGGCTCGGTCCCGACGGTCGACCCATCGCCTTCACCGTGGCGATCCCGGGTGGCGACCGGCCGGATCTGCTCGACGCCATGGATCTGGTACGACGCCACTGGCGAGAGGTGGGCCTGAACGTCCAGGTGGACACCGAGGACCGGTCGTTGTTCCAGTGGCGCAAGGAAACCGGCGACCACGACGCCAACGTCTGGCCCGGTGACAACGGACTGCTCGACGCGATGTTCGAGCCCCGCTGGTACCTGCCCATCAACAGCACCGAGTCGGGCTACGCGATCCCGTGGGCCAAGTGGTACAACAGCCTCGGCAGCGAGGGTGAGGCGCCGCCCGAACCGGTCCAGGAGCAGATGCGGCTGTACCGGCGGGTGCAGGCCGTCGCGGACGTCGAGCAGCGGTACGAGCTGATGCGCCAGATCCTGCGCATCGCGGCCGACGAGTTCCTGGTGATGGGGCTGAACCTGTCCCCGTCCGGGTACGGGATCGTGGCCGACAACTTCCACAACGTGCCCGACAAGATCTACGATTCGGCGGTCTACAACAACCCCGCCCCGACCAACCCCGAGCAGTACTTCATCGAGGACAGCTGACCGCCTCGGGTCGCGGGTGATCGTCGCGGTGCGGACCGCGGTTCACAGCCGCACCATCGGCCGTACCGGGTGTGACGGCGCGCTATCGTTTCCAGGCGCGGCGAAAGTCGAAACCACCAGCGGGAACCCAGTCCGCTCGGGGCACGTCCCAGCCAGTGCGCCATCGAACGGTGACCGGTGGCGGAGACCTTGCGCACAGGAGGAAGCCCACCGCATGTTCATGGCCTTCGCGGTTCTCGCCCTGCTCGCTGCCCTGGTGCTCGCGGTGCTCGGGTTCCAGGACCAACGCAAGTTGTGGTGGAGCTTCCAGGCGATGTGGTACGCGAACCCGGGAGCCAACGAACCCTCGGACGCGGCGTTCGCGATGCAGCGGGTGGCGTGGTTCATCGGCGCGGCGGGCTTGGCGTTCGGGGCCTTCCAGCTCTACGGCGCCGCCGACGACGTCTCGCTCAGCGGTGGCGAGATCAAGGCGGCCGCCGACGAAGTCGCCGAGCAGCTGCCCAACGACGACGACGGCATCCTCCGGGACCCGACGGACCACAACTTCGCGGCCTACCTCCAGGACAAGCTGCGCAACACCGACGCGGCCGACGACAACGGCATGTTCACGGTCTCGCAGGCCGAGGAGCCGCCGCCGGAGGACACCGTGGAGCAGGACGGCCAAGTGACCGTGGAGCACTACACGGTCAGCGCCGAGGACGCCCCCGCGGTCTGCATGACGGTCAGCGCCACCAACATCGGCGAAGCGTTCCCGTCGCCCTACCTGCCGCCCAGCTACTGGTACACGCTCACGGCCACCGTCGCCGACGGCTCCTGCTGAACGCTCGTGCGCGAGAACCCCAGTTCTCGGGCGAGTAGCGGCACCTCACACCCTGTGGGACATTTGCCCTGCTGACACCTCTTGCCGGGAGCAGAACATGAGGTTGTCACAACGCCTTCCGCCTCCCACTCGGAGCAGGGTGCGCACGCCCGCGGCGGTGCTGAGCGCAGTTGCCCTGGCCCTCGTGGCGGCCTGCGGTCCGAGCGCCCCCGCTGCCCCGCCGCAGCCACCCACCATCACGCAGGCCCCCGCACTGCCCGGCGCGCAGCCGATCTCGGCGAACGACCGGGTGTACACCGCCGACCAGGACTCCAACACGGTGAGCGTGATCGATCCGAAGGCGGGCACCGTGCTGGGCACGATCGCGCTGGGGCAACCCCGGATGGCTCCCGACGCGGACGTGCTGGGTGCCATGTACCACGGGCAGATCGACGTGCACGGTCTCGGTTTCTCCCGCGACGGCCAGCACCTCTGCGTCATCAACGTGACCAGCAACGCCGCGCACGTCGTCGACACCACCACGAACCAGGTGCTGCGCACCATCTACGTCGGCCGCGCCCCGCACGAGGGCTTCTTCTCCCCGGACGGCAACCAGCTGTGGATCGCCGAACGCGGCCAGGACACCGTCGCGGTCATCGACTGGCGCAACAACCAGGTCCTCGACCGCATCCGCACCGAGGACGGCCCGTCGAAGGTCGTGTTCAGCCCGGACGGTCGGCTGGCCTACGTCAACCACCTGCGGGCGTCCGCGCTCGACGTCATCGACGTGGCCAGCCGCCGCATCGTGCAACGCGTCGCGCTCCCGGCCGAAGCGGGGGGCTCGTCCGACGAGGCGATCTCCCCGGACGGCAAGGAGATCTGGTTGGGCATGCCCAACAACGGCCGGACCACGACGGTCGTCAACACCGAGACCTACCGGGTCCAGGCCGTGCTGGACACCGGGCCGCGGTCCAACCACCCGAACTTCGTCACCGTCGACGGCGTCGACTACGCCTACGTCACGGTCGGTGACCTGAACCAGACCCTCGTCTACCGCCGCGCACCGCAGGGCGGACCGCCCGAGCTGGTCAAGCGGATCCAGAACCACGGCGCCGGTTCGCACGGCATCTGGCCCAGTCCGGACAACACCCGCGTCTACGTGGGGTTGCAGAACTCCGATGCCGTCGACGTGATCGACACCAGGACGATGGAGGTGGTCGATACGCTCCGCATCGGGCAGTCCCCGATGGCGCTGGTGTACGTCGCGCGCAGCAACCCCGCTGGCAGCGCCAACCTGGGTCGGCAGGGTTTGGACATGCGGATCGAGGGCCTGCCCGTCGAGGTGCAGGCGACTCCCGGGACGGGCACGGCCTTCATCCGCGCCCTGCCCGGAATCGACGAGGTCACCCTCGACATGCGTGGTCTTCCGCCGAACCGCCGGTTCACCCTCTACGGCGTCCGGGGCCAGGACAGCACGGCCCTGCTGTCGGCGACCAGCAACAGCACCGGCGGCATCCCGGAGGCGCTGGCCTTCGTCGCTTTCTTCGCCAACAAGTACGAAAAGGTCGTGCTGCGCCCCGCCTGATCCGGTTCAGTTGCCGACCACGCCGCGGAAGGTTTCCTCGGTCTCCGCGAACATGCGGGCCAACTCGGCGCTGCCGAGGAACTGCTGGGGGACGTAACGCCGGTCCAGGCCGTCGAGGACGCCGGGGTCGGTCGAGGCGCGTCGCAGCACGTCTTCGAGCTTGCGCACCACCGCATCGGGCGTCTCCTGCGAGGCGAGCACGCCGAACGTCGTGGTGCTGTGGACGAGTTCGGGATAGCCCAACTCGACAAAGGTCGGCGCGTCGAGGTAGTCCAGCCGCTGCGGGGTGCCCACGGCCAGCGGTCGCAGCAGCCCGGACTCGATGGCGGGCAGCACGTCCTGCGAGGCGTTGACGAACCCGACCGTGACGTTGTCGCCGAGCAACGCCGCCTGCACCTCCGAGTTCCCGTTGAACGGAACCACTTCCAGCGGCACGCCGTAGAGCTTGGTGATCCGCCTGGTCTCCGCGGCGTGGGTGTTGGTGGCGCCGGGTGTCCCGACCTTGACCTTGGTCGGGTTCGCCTTGGCGTCGTCGAACAGGGCCTTCAGGTCCCGGTAGGGCGAGTCGGCGGGCACCACCAGCGCCGATGGCACCTGCGTCGCGACGGCGATCGGTTTGAAGCTGTCGCGGGTGTAGCCGACGTCGTTGGTGAGGTAGTTGAGCACCGCGGTCGGCAGCGCGCACATCGAAATCGTGTAGCCGTCCGGCTTCGCCGACAGCAACTCCTGGTACGCCGCCGTGCCGGACGCGCCGGGCATGTTCTCCACGACGACGGGCTGGCCGAGGTCCTGCGCCAGGTAGCGCCCGAGGGACCTGGCCGCGATGTCGGTGGGGCCGCCTGCGGTGTAGGGCACCAGCATGCGGATCTGCTTCGTGGGGTAGGTGTCTGCTCCGCTGCGCGATCCCGAACCGCACCCGGCGAGCGCCAGTCCCGCCAGCAGCGCGGCGGTCAAGGCGAGCAGCGCCTGCCATCTCGATCGACCCATGCCAACCTCACCCCGTCGAGAAAACCCCGTTTTGATCGGCGACATTAGCCCGAATCCGGAACGCGCTTTGATTCGTTTTGCGAGCGCAATTGATAGGTTTTCGATCTCAATTGACACATGGGTCCATCATGGACAAATATTAGTCCACAATGGACATATCTGCGAAGTCATGCCGGTGCGCCGATGTCCGCCGCGGCAGCGCGCAGCGCGTCGACGAGATGCCCGGCCGCTGCTGGCAGCGGCCGCGGCAGGCTCGCGAGGAGGATGCGCCGCTGTTCCGCCGGACCGCCGCGCACGGTCAACACCCGAACGCCCGGCGGCACGGCGGGTGCGAGCGCGGCGGGAACGGTGGTCAGTCCGCACCCGGCGGCGACGAAGTGCAGCTTGGCGAACCAGTCGCGCGCGGTGTGCGCGATCTCGGGCCGTTCGCCCAGGCCTGGCCAGACGCCCATCAGCTTCTCCTCGCCAGAAGCCCGGCTGGCGATCCAGCGCTGGCCGCGCAGCTCCGCGACGTCGACCGAATCGGCCCCGGCGAGCGGATGGGTGGCGGGAACCGCCAGCAGCAGGCTGCGTTCGGTGAGCGTCCGCAGGGCCAGCGGTGGGGATTCGGCATCGGGTGGGCGAAACGGCGGCACCGAGGACAACACCGCCACGTCCAGGCTGCCCGCCCGCAGCGCGCGGATCAGCGCGGGCGTGCTGCCCTCCCGGGTGGTGACCTCGATGGCCGGATGGGTGCGGCGCAACGCGGCGACCGCCCGGGGAACCAGTGCGGCGCCCGCACTGGCGAACCAGCCCAGCCGCACCGTGCCGCCCTCGGCGGGCAGGCCAGCCAGCTCGCGCGCGGTGGCGTCGAGCTGCTCCAGCACCGCCACGGCATGGCGGAGCACCACGCGTCCGGCGGCGGTCAACCGCACCCCGTCGTGGCGCCGCTCCAGCAGCGGTGCTCGCGCCGCCCGTTCCAGCCCGGCGATCTGCCGCGACACCGCGGACTGGGTGTAGTCCAGCTGCGCCGCCGCAGCGGTGAGCGTGCCCCGCTCGGCCACCTCCCGGAACACCCGCAGCCCGGTCAGGGAAACATCGCTGAAGTCCATGACGTCCACGCATACCAGGCCTGCGGAACTTTCGTTGGCCGCATGGCCCAGGCGCTCCTAGCGTTGCTGCCATGACGGCTGCACGAATCGCACTGGTCACCGGGGCCAACCAAGGCCTCGGCCTGGCCTTCGCGGCAGGGCTGGCCGCCCGACTGGGACCAGCTGACCAGGTACTGCTCACCGGCCGCAACGCCCAGCGGGTCGCCGACGCCGCCGCGACCGTCGCGACGGCCCCCGACACGAAGAGCCAGGTGGCGGGTCGGGTTCTGGACGTCACCGATGCCGATGCCGTGGCCCGGCTGGCAGCCGAGCTGCGCGAGAGCCACGGCGGGGTCGACATCGTGGTGTCCAACGCGGTCGCCCGCCTCACGCCGGATCGCCCGCAGGCCGAGCAGGCCGACGAATTCATCGACGTCGCAAACGGCGGGACGCACGCCGTCCTGCGCTCGTTCGCCCCGGTGCTGCGCCCCGGCGGGCGGCTGATCGTCGTGGCCAGCTCGCTGGGCACCCTCGGCCAGCTGGCGCCGCCGCTGCGTGCCCTGTTCGACGACGTCTCCCTGGACCAGGTCGAGGCCGCCGTCGAGTCCTGGCGGGCCGCCATCCACGCCGGGACGGCCCAGGAACTGGGCTGGTCGCCTTGGCTGAACGTGCCGTCCAAGGTGGCCCAGGTCGCCGCGGTGCGGGCGGTCGCGGCGCAGCGCCGCGCGACCGATCTCGCCGACGGCACCCTGCTCGCCGCGATCTGCCCGGGCCTGGTGGACACCCCGCTGTCGCGGCCGTGGTTCGACGACTTCAGCCAGGCGCAGACCCCGGAACAGGCCGCACGCCCGGTGCTCGACCTGGTGATGTCCGACCGGATCGACCCGGCCACTTACGGCGAACTCAACCGCTGCGGCCAGGTGCTGCCCTGGCACGACGGAACCCCGCACCACGCCCAGGACCAAACGCTCACCGCATGACCCGAACCGGTCCCGGCGCTTCGATCTCGTCCCGACGCGGCGAGGCTCCGCAAAGCTGCGCGGATTGGCGAGCGTGCCGCTGCGGCTCGTGAGCGATCGTTCCGCTGAGAACCGGAATCCTGCACGCAGCGCCGGGCCCGATCCGCATGCCTGCCGCCGCAGGTTCTCGGGCTCCGCCCGGCATCGGGCATCGTTCAAAGACAGGCGCTCACCACAGTCCAACCTAGGAGCTCTTCAGTGCCTCTCATCCAGACCCCGTTCGGCTTCGCGAGCACGGCTGCCGAGGTAGCGGCGGGCGTCGACCTCACCGGCCGACGCGTCGTGGTCACCGGCGCCTCGTCCGGCATCGGCGTGGCGACGGCGCGTGCGCTGGCCACCACCGGCGCCGACGTCACCCTCGCGGTCCGCGACCTCGCGGCAGGCGAGGCCGCCGCCAAGGACCTCATCGCGACCACCGGCAACCGCGCGGTGCACGTCGCACAACTGGACCTGGCCGACCCGGCATCGGTCGCGGCGTTCGTCGCCGCCTGGCGGGGACCGCTGCACGTGCTGGTCAACAACGCCGGGGTGATGGCCTGCCCCGAGCAGTACACCGCCCAGGGGTGGGAACTGCAGTTCGCCACCAACCACCTCGGCCACTTCGCGCTGGCCACCGGCCTGCACGCCGCGATGGCCGCCGACGGGTCGGCGCGCGTCGTCGTGGTCAGCTCCACCGGGCACCAGGGCTCGCCGATGATCTTCGACGACCCGCACTTCCGCTTCCGCCGCTACGACCCGTGGCTGGCCTACGGCCAGTCCAAGACCGCGAACGTCCTGTTCGCGGTGGAGGCGAACCGCCGCTGGGCCCGGGACGGAATCACCGCGAACGCGCTCATGCCCGGCGCGATCCACACGAACCTGCAACGCCACACCGGCGGCCGGGGAAGCGGACGCGTCCTGCCCGAGCAGATCAAGTCGGTCGAGCAGGGCGCGGCGACGTCGACGCTGCTGGCCGCCGCACCGCTGCTCGACGGCGTCGGCGGGCGCTACTTCGTCGACTGCAACGAGGCAGAGGTCGTCGACCGGCGTACCGGCAACCTGCGCGGAGTGGCCCGCTACGCCCTCGATCCGGCCAACGCAGGGCGCCTGTGGACCCTGTCCGAAGACCTGCTGACCAGCAGCGACTGACCGGCGCGCGGCCGGTCGGCGGCACCTCGACGGCAGCAGTACTCAGGGCGAATGCGGTGACGGGATGAGTAGTTCGGCGCATATCCGACTCCGGTGTCGAACGTCACGCTGGATGGCACAGCAAACAGGTCGACCCAACAGAAATCCACCGAGGAATCGGGGTGTGACCATGTCCCAGCTCATCCAGCAGTCCCGCAACGCGGAACTCTCCTCCTGCTCCCTGGATGAACTCGATCGGCGCGCCAATCTCGCCGAACTCTGCATGAACCACGCACTCGAACAGCATTGTTGGGAGCTCGTGCAGCGGCACCGCCGTGAAGTGCTCGTCGTCCAGGCAGAAATCCGACGTCGCCTCAACGCCCTGGAGGACTACCCCGGCCACGTCGGAACCCGCCTGGACGAATGGCCAGACACCCCAACCCTCCACACCTAACCCGACCACCACTCACGTTCCCCAACCGAGTGAAGACCGAAGGGCACCTTCGACCGACTATGCCGGTCAAAGGTGCCCTTCACCCATGCCACACCCAAGCGAACCCACAGCACCCGATTCCACTCCGGCCCCGCGCCCCCCACCAATCGAGTGAGAAGAGCGAAGATCCACGTTGGGCCAGGCCAATGTACGGCTTGGAAGGCGTGCGTTCGAAACGACGCAGTTCGGCAGGCTTCCAGGTAGGTGTCGGTGGCAGTCGGCACAATCGTCGGTACCGACCGGAACGGTGACGGGATCGGGGGCGCATGGCTGCACTCGAAGACGTCCAGCAGCGGCTGGCGAACGCCGTCGGCAAGCTCGATGGAGCCACCGAGCAGATCAATACCGCCCTCACGCAGTGCGAGGAGAGCAGGGAAGCCCTCGGACAGGCGCTCGCAGGCGCCACCGACGCCGAAGTAATCGGCGCGCTCCGCTCGCAACGGACGACGGCCGAGCAACTGGACGAGGCACGCGGCAAGGTGAAGGCCATCCGGGATCGGATCACCACCTACCTGGCCAGCATCGGCGCCGACCGAAGCTCCGCCTCCGAGAGCAAGCCGCTGGAGTCGGGGCGCCCGGCCCCGCCGAAGCAGCCGCCGAACGCAGTCGGCGTCGACGGTTCCGAATACCCGCCGGAGGCCGCGTGGGCGGTGCCGGAACTCCCGCCGCGCGTGCGCCAGCTCGGAGACCGAACCGTGGCGAAGATCAAGATTGGAGATACACCACTACCGGGCTCGTTCCGCTCCGGGCAACGTGATGTGTGGTCCGAGGAAGCGGCCGAACGAATCAGCTCACTGGGCATAGACGTGCCTGACTACTTGGCCAACCATGTGGAAGTACGCGCCGCCGCGATGATGCTGCGGGCCGGAATCCGATCGGCAACAGTGGTGCTCAACAATGTCCCGTGCGGGTACCAGACGCGCCCGCCAGGTTGTCACCAACTGCTAGAACAGTTCCTACCGGAAGGCTCGGACGTAACCGTGCAAGGCACGGACCGCAAGGGGCGGCCGTACCAGCGGACCTACCACGGAAGGGCGCGACGATGACACTCGCTGTGGAGCTCGACGACGGGACCGCGCTCGGCGTGGAAGCACTACGGGAGACGGTGACCAGGTATTCCGCGACAGATCGTGTCGTCCTGCACCTGACGCAAGGGGAAGCGCAACTGACGGTCGGCTTCCGCGGGGAGCACGGCGTGTGCTACTGGCGGGAGCGTGCCGCAGCGGATCTCGTGTCCTCCGGGGGTGACAACGTCGAGACCATCATCTATGGACTGAGCGAGATCGCGTTCCCACCGGGATCGGAGATCGAAGCAGCGATGGTGATCGATGCGGCCGAGGAGTTCGCATCGACAGGAGCGCGACCAACATGCATCGTATGGAGCGGCTACCGCGAGGCGACTCCCCTTGAGGACACGGGCATGAGCGTCGCGGCGCTGCAAGAGCTGCTAGGAACCTCTGGACGCTGAGTGTCGGCGCCGATATCGACCGTCGATTGATCAATCACCGAGCATTTCGGAACGCGCACACGAAAGCGCCCCGTGTCCCCGCGAAGCGAACAACAAAGCGGGACCGAGGACGCTTCGTACCAGGTACCGGGCATCTGCGCCGAGTCAGCGCGACTTCAGCCAAGAGGTCGTCTGGACCCCAGAAGAACTGCTTTCCTTTGGCGTCGATCCGAACGAAAAAGAGTGCGATCGCGGGTAATCCGTAGGCATCGATCAACGCACGTATTTGCCGAGGCAGCCCGCCCCCCACCCGAGTGAAGACCGAAGGGCACCTTCGACCGACTATGCCGGTCAAAGGTGCCCTTCACCCGTGCTCCGTCCAGGTGAACCGGCACGATGCCAGCTCCGCTCCCCGCCGATCGGTGCCCCTCACTCCGGTTCAGTTCGCGAAGGTGGGGAGTTGTGCGGCTACCTCGGGTGGGGTTGGCATTGTGGTTACTTCGGTTGCTAGGCGTTTGGTGGCGGTTTGGACTGCTGGGTTGGTTAGGAGGTTTTGGGCTTGTTCGGTGATGGCTTCTGCAACCGCTTCCTCGCCGACGAGGCGGTTGCCGGTGCCTAGGTCGACCACCATTTCGGCGTTGGTGAACTGGTCTGCGCCCTGTGGGAGCAGCAGTTGTGGGAGTGCGGCTCCGAATGCGCCGAGGGTGGTGCCGCTGCCGCCGTGGTGCACGATCAGATCGAGGTGCGGCAGCAGGTCGGCTTGTGGCACCCACGTTTCGAGCCGCACGTTCGCCGGGACCTCGCCGAGTGCCTCGACCTGCACCGTCGGGCCGGTCGCGACCAGGACGTCGGCGTCGAGCACGGCGAGGCCCGCGATGGCCTCGCGCAGGACCGCGGCGCTGCCCATCGCGGTACCCAGGGTCAGGTAGATCAGCGGACGGCTGCGGTCCTCGCGCACCACACCCGCGGGCAGGTCACCCGGCTCGTTCCAGCCGACCGGCCGCAACGGTATGCGGTTCGCGGTGGCCTTGAATTCGGGCGACTGCGCCGATTCCGGGCAGATGTCCACCACGGGGTTGCCGAAGGACGGCAGATCGGCGCCGGTGACACCGAATTCGGCAGCGGTGGCGGCGATGGACTGGTGGATCACGGTGCCGAGGTCGCTTTGCGAGACCCGGCCGAAAAGGTGGCCGACCGCGGGAATCCCGGCCAGCTGGGCGGCCATCGCACCGCCGGGATTTCCGGCCTCGTAGATCACCAGATCCGGCCGCTCCCGTTCGAAGAGCGCACCGAGATCGGCGACGAACCGGCGCGGCAGGGTGTCGCCGAACACCTTCGCGATGATCGTATCCAGTTCCGCCGCAGGGATCTCCTCGCGTGGCCGGGTCTCCCCGGCGAGCGCCGCGGCGAACGCGGCGCGCACGCTGAGCCCGGCGGGCACGGCTTCCAGACCGGCCTTGCGGGCGGTCGGCAGGAACTCGTCAGCCGTCGCAAAAGCGACATCATGACCGGCTTCGCGAGCGGCCACCGCCAACGGCAGCAGCGGATACATGTGGCCGTGGGTCGCCAGGGAAGTGAAAATCACGCGCACTCCACCCACCCTAACCGCCGCACCGACCCGCTGCCACGACACCCACCGGCCCCATGTGACCACTGTGGACAGCGGGTTCGGCAGCAGGTCAGCGCACCAGCCCGGTGGTGCCCTTCGGTGCGATCATGGCCTGCTGGCGGTACTCGGTCGGGGCCTGCCCGGTTTCCCGCTTGAACACCTGCCCGAAGTGCGACGGACTGGTGAAACCCCGGTGCGCCGCGATGGCCGACACCGCGATGTTCGCCATCGCCGGATCCGAGAGGTCCCGTTGGCACAGTTCGATCCGGCGCGTGCGGATCCATCGAGCCACGCTGGAATCGGTCTGCTCGAACAGGTTGTGCAGATACCGCAGCGAGATGTAGTGCGCGGCGGCGATCTGCGCCGGTCCCAGCTCGGGGTCGCCGAGGTGGTCGTCGATGTACTCCCGGATGCGTTGCAGCAGCGCATCTCGCCGCGCCGCGACGGGCTCGACCTGCCCGCCGAGTTCGGTTCGCAGCATGGCGCTGACCAGGTCCATCACGTTGTGCACCGCGATCGTGCCGCCGGTGCCCAGCGAATCCAGGTTCCGGTTCAGGCTGATCAGCATGTCCCACACCACCGACGGCAGGCCGGGCGCGTACTCGAAGGCGGTCGCGGTGATGCCACTGAGCGGGTCGGCGTTGCGGGAGCCCAGTCGCTCCTTGGGGAACCGGATGCAGGTCGATCGGTAGTCATCGCTGGCGGTCAGCGCGGCGGGCCTGGACGAGTCGTAGATCGCGAACATGCCGGGTTTGAGGAGTGCGACGCGATCGTCCTGCTCGATCCAGAACTGCCCGGACAGCTGCAAGGTCATCACGTAGAAACCGGCGTCGGCATCCGAGATCGCGCTGTGATCCCGGTAGGCCGCGTGCTTCGCGCAGGCCATGTTGACGAAGTCGACGCCGCCCAGCGACCGGTTGTGGATCATGCCGGCGAACGCGCGCGGCCGATCGCAGTCGAACTGGAAGCTCATCACGTTGCGCCGCACGGCAGTGGTCCACTGGCCGAAGGGCACCTTCAACTCGCCGGGCGGGACGAGGAGGTCGGCCGTGTGCTCCGCCAGCGACGTCATCGTCATCTCCACGGCTCACAGTTGCGCGCTCGATCGGGACGAGCCGTTCAAGCGCAACCACGGGACAAAACGTCGATATGATACACGTCACATGCCACGACCATGCGCGGAAATGACACCACCGTGCGCTCTCGCGCGACTCCTGCCGAACGGCCCGTTTCTAGGGTCGGCAGCAAGTCCCTGCCGCGATGCGGAGGTTGCTCATGGCTTTCGTCGAAGGTTCCCATCACGTAACGCTGTCCGTGGCGCACGCCCAGGAGGACGTCGACTTCCACGTCAAGGTCCTCGGCCTGCGCTTCATCAAGCGGACCGTGCTGTTCGACGGTTCGCTGCCCATCTACCACCTGTACTACTCCAACGCCAATGGCGATCCCTCCAGCGTGGTGACCACGTTCCCGTGGGCGCAGGCCGGTTTCTTCGGCAAGCGCGGCACCAACCAGGCCCGCGAGGTGCTGCTGTCGATCCCGCACGATTCGATGAACTACTGGCACCAGCGGCTCACCGAGCACGACGTCGAGGTGACCGACATCGAGCGGTTCGGGCAGCGGCGGCTGGCCTTCCGCCACCCCAGCGGCATCGAGTACGTCTTCGTCGGCAACAGCGATGACCAGCGGGTCGGGCACACCGGTCACGGCGTGCCGCAGGAACACGCGATCCACGGCCTGCACGGCGTGGGCGTGCACATGACCACGCCGGATCGGATGGTCGAGTTCGCCAGCGAATCGTTCTTCTCCCAAGGACAACTCGCCGAAGAGGGCGACGTGGCCGCGCTGCAGGTCGGCAACCAGAAGTACGGCAACCACATCGAGATCACCGTGAACCGGACCGACGACCAGGGCACCTGGCGGTACGGCGCGGGCACCTACCACCACTTCGCGTGGAACGTGGCCACGCTGGAGAACCAGGACGAGGTCAAGTTCGGGATCGAGGGCCAGGGCTACACCGACATCTCGGAGCTCAAGGACCGCAAGTACTTCAAGAGCGTCTACGTGCGCACCCCCAGCGGCGCGCTGTTCGAGCTCGCGGTCACGCACGCCGAGGGCGGTTGGACCTGCGACGAGTCGCCACAGGAACTCGGCACGAAGTTCCAGCTGCCCGAGCAGTTCGAGGACCGCCGGGCGGAGATCTTCAGCCAGCTCGAACCGATCAGCATCTAGGGGCGAAGAGGCGATGGCAGCACCACACGAGGTCCCCGGCCGGGCGATCACGATCCGACGCGGCCAGTTCTGGATCCCCGGTGAGCGGGTGGCGACCCCCGGTGGCACGGTGCAGCGGGCACCGATGTTCGTGCAGTGGGAGGCGCCGCCCGACGGCGCGCACCCGCTCCCGCTCGTGCTGGTGCACGGTGGCGGCGGGCAGGGCACCGACTGGACCGGCACTCCCGACGGGCGGCCCGGCTGGGCGACCCGCTTCGTCGAGGCGGGTTTCGCGGTGTACGTCGTGGACCGCTGCGGCCACGGGCGCTCGCCCTACCACCCGGAGGTCGTCGGGCCGATGGGCGCGCAGTTCCCGTACGAGGCGGCCACCGCGCTGTTCCTGCCCGATGAGGTTCGCGACGAGCAGACGCAGTGGACCTACCAGCGGGAGATCGGTTCGGCCGATTTGGACCAGCTGGTCAGCCCGATGGGACCGCTACCGGCGGACCTCGCCGAATCGCAGCGCTTGGACGCCGACCGGCTGGGCCGTCTGCTGGATGTCATCGGCGAAGCGGTGCTGGTGACGCATTCCGCGGGCGGGCCGCTCGGATGGCTGACCGCCGACGCCCGACCCGACGAGGTGGCCGCGATCGCCGCGATCGAGCCGATGGGCCCGGCGTACGCGGAGTTCCCCGGCCTCGGCGCCCTCACCTGGGGGCTGACCAGCGCGGAGATCACCTGCGAGCCACCGGCGCAGCGCCCCGAAGACGTTGCCGGGCGGCGGATTCCGGCCCTGGCGGACCTGCCCGTCGCGGTGGTCACCGGTGGTGCTTCGGCGTTCGCCGGGTTCGCACCGCAGGTCGTTGAGTTCCTCGCCGCCGCCGGGGCCCGCGCGCAACACCTGCACCTGCCCGACCATGGCATCACCGGCAACGGACACGCTCTGATCTTCGAAGCAAACTCCGACGATACGGTAAAACCGGTCATCGACTGGATCCGCGCCGTGGAAGAGGACCGACCATGAGCCAGCTGCACGTCAGCGACGAGTTCGACGCCCTCATCGGGCGCTTGCGGGAGATCTCCCCGGTGCTGCGGGAAAGCGCGGAGGAGGGCGAGGAACTCGGGCGGCTCACCGACGACGCCGCCAAGGCCCTGCTGACCAGCGGCGCGTTCCGGATCGGCCTCCCGCACTCGCTCGGCGGCTACGAGTTCTCGCCGAGCCAGGTGATCGACACGATCGCGGAGATCTCCTACGCGGACGCCTCGGCCGGTTGGGCGTTCATGGCGCTGCAGATGGCCACCGGCACGACCGCCGCCTACCTCGGTCCGGAAGCCGCGCGGGAGCTGTTCCCCGATGTCCACAATGGTCACCACGCGCTGATCGCCGGGCAGGGCACCAAATTGGGCAAGGCGATCAGGGTCGACGGCGGTTACCGGATCAGCGGGCACTGGCACTTCGCCTCCGGCATCTCGATGGCCACCCACATCCACACCGCGGCGCTGTGCGAGGAGACCGGCGAGGCGCTGATCTTCACGCTGCCCCGCGAGCAGGCCACCCTGGTGGACAACTGGGACGTGATGGGTCTGCGCGCGACCAGCAGCAACGACTACATCTGCGAGGACGTGTTCGTCCCGGACGGCTACGTCTACCAGATCGCCACGATGGAGGTGCACACCGGCGGCACCGTCTACCGGGTGGGCCTGGCGAACATGGCGGGCATCTGCCACACCGGGTGGGCCCTCGGGGTCGGGCGGCGCATGCTGGACGAGATGCGCGTGCTCGCGGCCAAGAAGTCGGGCGCTCCCAACGCCACCGTGGACACCCAGCAGTTCTACGCCGAGTACGCCCAGGCGGAGGCGAAGTTGCGCGCCGCGCGCGCGTTCGCCATGGAGGTGTGGGCGGACATCGAGGCGACGCTGGACCGAGGCGAGAACCTGACCACCGAGCAGGAGACCCTCACCCGGCTGATGCTGAACAACACCACGTGGTCGGTGCACGCGGTCGGCCAAACGGTGTACAAGTGGGCGGGCACCGCGGCGCTGCGCCGGGGCGCGTTGCAGCGCTTCTTCCGCGATCTGCACGCGGGCACCCAGCACGTCACGTCCGGACCGGTGGTGTTGCAGAACTGCGGCAAGCTGCTCAGCGGATTGGCCCCGAACGCGCACTGGGTGTTCCTCGACCTGCAGGAGCAGGAATGAGGGCCGCAGCCGACAACGTTCCGGTGGTGGTGGCATGACGACCGGTGGCGTCCCGATGGTCGAGTGGGGTGTGGCGCGAGAAGACGCGGAGCTCGCCGTGCTGGCGGTGCACGGACGCGGTCAGGACCCGAGCTTCATGCGGCAGACCGCGGATCGCTTCGGTGCGGCACCGGTTCGCTTCCACGCGCCGGAGGCGGCCGACAACACCTGGTACCCGCAGCCGTTCCTGGCGACCATCGAGGCGAACCAGCCCGCGCTGGACACTTCGCTCGGCGTGATCGGCGAGTGCGTGGCTCAGCTGGAGTTCAGCGGTTTCCCACCGGAACGTGTTGTGCTGTGGGGCTTTTCGCAGGGTGCGTGCCTGCTCTCGCACTACGTGCTCACCACCGCGCCGAGGCGGTTCGGCGGCATCGTCCTGTTCACCGGCGGCTACCTCGGGACGGAAGCACTGCGGCCACCGGATGGTGAACCGCTGCGCGGGGTGGCGGCCGTGGTCCGCAGCATCGAAGAGGATCCGTTCGTGCCACCGCACCGGGTCGAGGACACGGCGGCGGCGCTGCGCGGCGCCGGGGCGTCGGTCGATCTGCGCATCGACCCCGGAACCGAGCACATCATCACCGACGAAGCGTGCGAGGCCGCGACGAACCTGCTCGCGGCCAGGCACTCGCGGGGTTGATCCCGACAATCATGCATCCTATGTGGACAAAGGGTCCGATCTCAACTCACGTGATCTCCTACCGCCGCATTGGAAATGCGCGCGCGGGCCGGTGCGCACTCCCGAGGACAGGCCCTCCCGCCGCTGCGGCGGTCAGAGTTCGAACTGCTCCAGGTGGCGCGGGTCGAGGACCTGGCCGCGATCGCCGAGGATGCTCTGCAACGTGCCGACCACCTCTCGGTTGACGCTGTTGTGCACTTCGGGGCTGTCGAGCGGGGTCACCATGTCGTCGTGGTGACTGGGGATGACGACCCTGGGCCAGCCGAGCGCGTTCAACGCGCGCTCGAAGTAGTCGTGCACCGCCGCGTGGCCGCTGGCACCGAGGACGAGCACGTCCGGAGCGGCCCCGGCGACCTCCCGCTCGGCGAAGTTGGCCGTTCCGCTGAGGAACATCACGCGCAACCGGTCACCGACGGCGACCTGGTAGCCGAGCGTGCCGCCTTCCACCAGTTCGCCGAGGGTGGTCGGCGTTTTCGGCGCAGCGGTCAGGGTTCCGGCCGGAGCGAACCCGTATTCGCCGAGTTGGCTGTGCAAGCTCCGGAACACCTCGACCGTGTAGGCGGGGCGGGGTTGTTCGGGACTCTTGAGCGGATAGCGCAGGTTCTCGCCGCCGGTGACCAGCACCAGGTCGGCCTCGCGCGCGGACGGCACGCCCATCGCCCGGATCAGGTTCAGGTGCGTCTCGCCGCCTAGGACCCGGATCCGCCGATCCTGCCACCGGGGGTGGTTCAGCAGCGGCGCGACATCGGCGAGGTGGTCCCAGTGGCCGTGGGTGACCAGGACGAACTCGGGTGCGGCCGTCACGTGCTGGTCGAGCACCCAGTCGATGATCCGGGAGTCCACCTCGATCGGACGGTCCGGGTCCATCTTGCCGTTGGATCCGGCGTACTACTGGCGGGTGAGGTACGGGTCGACGAGCAGGCGGTGGTCGTCGGAGGTGATCTCCCAGCCCGCCAAGCCGAGCCAGCGCAGCCGCACCCCGCTGCGGCCGCCGGGGGCCGGTCGAGCCGCCGCCCGGGCGGCCGCCGGAGCGCACGCGGCGGCCAGCGCGGCCGTCCCGGCTACGCCAGCTGCCACCGTCGTGCGCAGCACGTTCCTCCGGCTCAACCCGGCAGGCGGGGTGGCAGGCGATGAGGACATGGATGTTTCTCCCAGTGCGGTGTCGGGGCGCAGCTGAACCACCACGTCGCGGGTCCGCGCGCTGATCCCTTTTCGAACCGGCACCGTATCAAACGAACTGGTTCGTTCGAAACGGGTCTGGCACACTACTCGGGCCATGCCCCGAGACGCCACGCCCACCAAGAAGCGCATCCTCGCCGCTGCCACGGCGGAGTTCGCCGAACACGGCATCGACGGCGCTCGGATCGACCGCATCGCGGCGCGCGCCGAAGCCAACAAGCGCGCGATCTACGACTACTTCGGCGACAAGAACGAGTTGTTCGGCATCGTGCTCGCCGACCAGCTCGACCTGCTGGCCAAGGCCGTCGAACTGCAGGGCGAGCGCATTCCCGAATTCGTGGGCGAACTGTTCGACTACTGCGCCGCCCATCCGGAACTCGTCCGCCTCGTGCAGTGGGAGGCGCTGTCGCTGCCGCCTCGCCAAGCCCCCAGGCACGCCCAGCGGTCGACCGCTTACCACGAGAAGGTCGCCGCCATCGCCGAAGCGCAGCGCCACGGCCACATCGATCCCGATCTCGACCCACGCCGCGTGCTGCTGCTCCTGATCGGGATGGCCGAGTGGACCCTCTACGTCCCGCAACTCGGGGACATGATCCTCGGCGAGGACCCCGGCACCGACCGGTCCCGCGCCGACCACCGGGCCTTCCTGGTCTCGATCGCCCAGCGCCTGCTAGTCCGCCGGTAGCGGCAACCGGCCCGCGGCGGGGCTATTCGAGCCGGTCGGGACGAAGGACTCCGGTGCGTTCCCGTCGACTGCGGGCAACCTGGCCTTACCGGGCGCACCTGGTGCGCGCTACCAACCGGTGGGGGAAGAGGCGATCAGCGTGGGCATGTCCATGCGCGGGGCGGGAATCGCGCTCGCAGCGGTGCTGGCACTGGTCGCGAGCTCGGTCGCGGCGAGCGCGGCTGCGGTCAGCGCGCCGGTGGTCCTCTTCCCGGCGTTCCACCTCACCAAACTCGCGGTGGCGGTGCGCGACCAGGCCACCGCACCGGAATGCCCCCGGTCCGGCCGGTTCGAGGACTGGTACCACAACGACCACCCCAGCACCTCGTTCAACCAGGTCTGCCAGGACAAGCTGTTGACGCTGCGCTACGACCCGGATCCCGCGAAGCCGATGGCGGCGCGGTTCACCGAGCAACCCGGCGTCGACGTCCGCGTCCAGGACTACGGGAGAACCGAGAGCGCTCCCTTCTACGAACCGCTGTACAGCTCGTTGGAGTCAGCCGGTCACGTGCGCAACGAGGACATCCGCGTCGCCGGATACGACGGGCGGCTCACCCCCGACATGGGCGACTTCCTCCCGCGCGCGGTGAAGCTCATCGAGGACACCTACCGCGACAACGGCGACCGCCCCGTGCACCTGGTCGGGCACTCGAACGGACCGCTCTACGCGCAGTACCTGCTCACCCACACCACGAGGCAGTGGCGCGAGAAGTACATCCACGGGTTCACACCGCTGGCCGGGAACATGCCGGGGCAGGGTTTGCTCTACCCCACGCTGTTCACCGGGCTCAACGTCCAGGACTTCGGGTACCCGAGCACACCGGAGAACGCCGCCAGCAGTGCGCGCCTGTACCTCGCCGCCCCGACCTCCTACATGAGCGCGGCCGATCCCGAGGTCTTCGGGGATCGAGAGGTCGTCGTGCGGGACACCTCGACCGGACGGGACTACACGCCGCGGGACTACCAGCGGCTGCTGGTGGACGCGAACCTGCCGGTGGCCAAGGAGATCGCCGATCACTACATCGGCTTCGTCCGGTTCACCGGTCCCCGATCGTTGCCCGACGTCGACGTCTACGCCGAGAAGGGGTCGGGCGTGCCGACCATCGTGGGGGCACCGCTGGCGAACCTGGTGCCCGGTCAGGTCGTCGGGCCGTCCACCCCCTTCATCACCCGCGACGGCGACGGCAACCAGGAGGACATCACCAACGACGCCGTCGTCGCCTGGCGGGCGATGCCCTGCTTCCACTTCGAGTTGACCGGCAATCCCGGCGTCGACCACTTCTCGCTACCGAGCAATCCCAACGTGCTCAACCGGTTGCTGACCAACCTGGCACGCCCCGCATCCCACTGCCCGACCTGACCGGTTCGAGAGTGCGCGAGTTGGTTCGCGTGGCGGTGCGGGTGGCGGAACCTGACGATTTCGCGCGAAATCGCCACCCACTCCCCACGGGAAACGCCGATTTCGCGCGAAATCGGCCGCCCCAACTCCGCCGGTTCCCGACATCAGGTATGTCCGCGTCGGGTGGGGTCTTGTCAGCGGTACCGACCCGGCGGTACTGTCCGCTCCATCAATGTTTCGGGCACCGAAAGTTATGGTGGGCGAAGTGAGCGAAGAAGTTGAGCGTACAGCGGCGCCGGCCAAGCCCGCTGTGCAGCCCCTCGGCGAGATGCTGCTCTCGTTCGCCGGTCGGCTGACCCGTCTGCAAACGGAAATCCTCGGCGGACTGGAGGTGCCGCTGACCATTCGGCAGTACCGCATCCTCTCCAGGGTCGATGCCGGGCACACCTCGCTGATGGCGTTGTGCCGCCTCGCGCACCGCAACCCGCCCACCATGTCGGAAAGTGTCAACAAGCTGGTCAAGCAGGGACTGCTGACCCGCACGATGGAAGCGGCCGACCGGCGCACGATGGCGCTGGCGCTGACCGCGACCGGGCGCGAGGCCCACGAAGCCGGGCGCCTGGCGCTGGAGAAGTTCAGCTCCGAGCTCACGGCCGGGCTGGACGAGCAGGTCAAAGAAGATCTCCTCAACGTCATTCACCGGCTCCACACCGAGACCGAAGGCCGTCTCGACGACCACTGACGGTCGACACGTGGGTTCGGCGAATCGCGCTGACTACCGGGGTGCCCGTACACAGAGAGGTGTCACCCACCCATGGCTAGAACAGGCAGCACAGACGCGCAATTGCTGCACCGTCTGGACAATTCGACTTTCACCCCGCGGCACGCGCGCATCTACCTGACCGCGGTGGCGGGGCATTTCTTCGACGGTTTCACCATCAACATGACCGGCTTCGTGCTGCCGGGCATCATCGCGACGTTCGCGATCACCAGCGGCCAAGCCGGCGTGCTCAGTTCGGCGATGTTCGCCGGGATGCTGGTGGGCGCGGCGGTCGCGGGCATCGCCTCGGACCGGCTCGGCCGCCGGTACCCGCTGGCCCTGGCCATCCTCGTCTTCGCCGGGTTCTCGTTGCTGGCGGCCTTCGCCTGGAACTTCCCCGTGCTGGTGGCCGCGCGGACCGTGCAGGGCATCGGGCTGGGCGCGGAGATCGCGATCGTGCTGCCCTACATCACGGAATTCGTGCCCATCAGCAAGCGCGGTCCGCTGGTCACGCTGGCCACCGCGTGCTGGTTGATCGGCCTGCCGGTCGCCGCGGCCGTTGCGATCGCGATCGTGCCAGCGCTCGGTTGGCGCTCGATGTTCTTCGTCGGTGCGATCCCGCTGCTGATCGCGCTCGCAGTCGCCCTCACGCTACCGGAATCCGTGCGCTGCCTGCTGCAGAAAGGTCGACACCGGGAGGCGAGCGCCATCGTGGACCGGCTCGCCCGGCAGTCGCCAGGCGCGTCGGAACCAGCGGCGTCGGCCGCCCCGGCTTCCGGCGAGGCGGCCGGATCGGTGCGGAACCTGTTGCGCGGCAAGTACTTGCGCTACACGATCTCGATGTGGGTGATGGAGGTCTGCGCCGGGGCATTCCTATATGGACTGTCCACCTGGCTGCCGACGGTGCTCAAGGAACGCGGCATCGGAATCCTGTCCAGCTTCGCCTACACCGGGATCATCACGGCCGCGGGCGTCGCGGGTGCGGTCGCCGCCGGGCAGGTCGTCAACCGGGTCGGTCGGCGTTGGGCGCTGGCCCCGGCCTTCCTGCTCAGCGGGCTGCTGTGCCTGGTGTGGGGCTCGGTTTCCGGGACGGCCGCGGTGGTCGTGACCGGCGCGCTGGCCACCTTCTTCGGCAGCGGCGTCGCCGGTAGCACGCTGTTCGTCTACGCCAGCGAGCTCTACCCGACGGCCAACCGCGCCACCGGGCTGGGCTGGGCCGCCGCCTGGCAGAAGGTGGGCGGGCTGCTCATGCCGGTGACGGTCGGTTTCGTGCTGTCCTGGCACCTCTCCACCTACATCTTCTTCGTGCTCTTCGCCGTCATATCGGGAATCGCCGCGCTCGCGGGCGCCATCGCCACGCTGGAGACCCGGGGCAAGAGCGTCGAGCAGATCGCGGCCGAACTCAGCCGCGCACCAAGCCAACCGGACCGGCAGGCAGATCCGGTCTCCTCTTGAACATCACCGTTTGTCCAGGAATCGAGGAAAGCATGACGTTGACCGATGCCGTGGTGGACGCCGGTCCACCAGACCAGGGCGACAACGCCGAGCGGCAGCTGCGCTTCCAGCGGGTCCGCGACGCGATGGCCGAAACCGGGCTGGATCTGCTGCTGGCGTTCGGACCGGGCTGGCGCCGGGAGAACGTGCGCTACTTGGCCGACGCGCGGGTGACCGGCAGCGCCGCGTTCGTCGCGCTGCCCGCCACGGGTGCGCCCAGCGCGTTCTCCACCCGGCGGCAGGACCTGCCGGAGATCGCCGGTCAGGGTTGGGTCACCGATGTGCACCACCTGGACCCACACGACCCGGCCGAGTTCCGGACCTGGCTGCGCGACAGCGGGGCCCGGCGGGTCGGTGTCGCGCACTACGAGCTGCTGCCCTCGGTGCTGCTGAACATCCTGCGCGAGGCGCTGCCCGACGCGGAGATCGTGTCGGCGACCGCCCTGCTGGACAACGCCCGGATGGTCAAGAGCGAATGGGAGCTGGCGCGGATGCGCCGCAGCGCGAAGGTCTGCGCCGCTGGCTGGCGCGCCTTCGTCGACGTCCTCGAACCGGGCCTGCCCGAATACCAGATCGTCGCGGCCGTCGAAGCCGAGATCAAGCGGCTCGGCGCCGAGGACAACTTCATGCTGATCGCCTCCGGCAAGGACGAGGTGCGCGGCATGACCCCGCCATCGGGTCGGCTGCTGGCCGACGGCGACATGGTGCGCACCGAGCTGACCCCGCAGATGGACGGGTACTGGCTGCAGATCTGCCGCTCCGCGGTGGTGGGTCGGGCCAGCGACGCGCAGAAGCGGTCGTTCGACCTGTTCAACGAGGCGGTCGAGGCCGGTATGTCGGTGGTCCGGCCCGGCATCACCGCCCACGAGGTCGCGGTGGCGCAGAACGACGTGTTCCGCAAGTACGGCTACGGCGAGTACTGCACCAGCCAGTACACCCGGGTGCGCGGGCACGGCCACGGGCTGCACCTGGACGAGACGCCGATCATCGAGGGCAACCACACGGTGCTGCCGGAGAACGCGGTGTTCATCATCCACCCCAACACCTACACCCCCATCGCCGGTTACCACGTGCTGGGCGACCCGGTCCGGGTCACCGCCGACGGTTACGAGGTGCTGTTGGAAACCGAGCGGAAGCTCTTCGAGACGAGCGAGGTGAACGCCTGATGAAGCGAGGTCTCGTGGTCCTCGACCACGACGAGATCCCGGAAACCCAGTGGCAGCGGCGGATCGAGCAGGTTCGCGCGCAGCTGCGGGCGGAGGAGGTCGAAGTCGCGCTCGTCTACGGCGACGTGTTCCGCTCCGACGACATCGCCTACCTGACCAACCTGTGCATCTACTGGAACGAGGGCATGCTCGCCATCCCCGCCGACGGGGATCCGGCGCTGCTGACCAAGCTCTCCCCCCGGGTGCACACCTGGATGCGCCGCACCTCGACGCTGACGGATCTGCGCAGCGGCAAGGCGTTCGGCTCGCTGGTCGCCCAGTTCGTCGCCGACCGCGAGCCCGGCACGATCGGCCTGGTGGACGCCAGCCTGTGGCCCACCGCGCTGATCGACGAGGTCAGCGCCGCCGCCCCCGGCTGGGTGGTGCGCCCGCTGGAAGGCCTCATCCGCCAGTTCCGCATCCGGCCCTCCGACGCGGAGCAGGCCCTGCTGCGCCAGGCGGGGACCACCCTGACCAAGGCCGCCGATGCGGCGACCGCTGCCGGACTTTCCCGTCAGGAGCGGATTTCCGTCGCCGAGCGCGTGGTGCGCGGCGCCGGGTTCACGGATGTGCTGGTGCGGGCCACCGACGCCGCGGTCGAGATCACCGGTCAGCACCGCAACAGCTGGCTGCGCATCGCCCGCGAGGTCGAACCGGGCGAGGCGACCACCGCGCTGCGGGACGTGCTGGCCGCCGTCACCGACGGCGCGACGATCGGCGCCCTGGCCGAGGCCACCGCCGCGCGGGTGCGCGTGGTGCACCACGCGGACCTGTCCACCGACGGCGAGTACGCCAGCCAGTCCCCCGACCGCCAGCTCGCGGCCGGTGACGTGGTGGTCGTGTCGGTGGAAAACGACAAGTCCGCGGTCGCGGACACAATTCTGATCACCGAGTCGGGCGCGGAAAACCTGACCGGAAAGGAGGTTTGAGCCTCATGAGAGTTCTGTCCAACGCGGACGTCGAGAAGGTCCTCACCCCCGACGAGACGATCGACGCACTGGAGACCGCATACCGGGAGCTGTCCTCGGGCCAGGGCGCCAACCGCCCGCGCAACCACACCTACTTCCCGGTGGAGGACCCGCGCCACCCCGGATTCCGGTACCGGTTCAAGTCGCAGGAGGGCGGCAACGTCTCCAGCGGCGTCTGGGCGCTGCGCATCACCTCCGACATCGCCGGGGTGGAGACGCTGCCCAGCGGCGTCAAGCGCCGCCGCCTGATCCCGGCGGCACCCGGCGGGCGCTACGTCGGCCTGGTGACGCTCTACAGCATGACCACCCTCGAACCGCTGGCGATCCTGCACGACAGCTTCATCCAGAAGATGCGGGTGGGCGCCACCTCGGCGCTGGGCATCCGCGAAATGTCCAATGAGGACGTTCGGGTGGCCGGGATGTTCGGCTCCGGCTGGCAGGCCGAGGCGCACCTGGAGTGCCTGCTGATGGTGCGGCCCGAGATCGAGGAGGTGCGGGTCTACAGCCCCACCCCGGAGCACCGGATCTCCTTCGCCAAGACCTGGAGCGAACGCACCGGGCGCCGCATCGTGGCCGCCGAACACCCCCGCGAAGCCGTCGAGGGCTGCGGGATCGTCACCTGCGCGACCGCCGCGATGGACCCGTGCTTCGAGGGCGACTGGGTCGATCCCGGCACCCACATCACCGCGATCACGTCCCCGGACGGCACGGCGACCCGCCGCGAGCTCGACGACGCGACGTTCGACCGGGCCGACCGCATCGTGGTGCTCTCCCGCGAGCAGGTCCACCACGACAAGCAGTTCGACATCCTCGGACCGGTCGAGCGCGGGCGGATGACGTGGGAGGACATCAAGGAGCTCGGCGACATCCTGCTCGACGACAAGCCGGTGCGCACCAGCCACGACGACGTGACGATCTTCGCCAACAACACCGGCATGGGCATCCAGTTCGCCGCCGTGTGCGCCCGCGCGCTCAAGCTCGCGGAGGAGCAAGAACTCGGCCACAACGTGCCGACCGACTGGTTCCTTGAGGAGACGAGCCCGTGACCGAGAAAGCGTCGACCACCCGGGTGGGCGGCAAGCCGATCGTGTTCGGCAACGACATCAACACCGACGTGATCATCCCCGGCCGCTACCTGGTCAGCATCGACCCGGCGGAACTGGCCGAGCACGCCTTCGAGCCGCTCGGGCCGGAAGTCCAGCAGCAGCTGCGCAGCAGCGACGTCGTGGTGGCGGGCCGCAACTTCGGCTGCGGCAGCGCGCGCGAGCAGGCGGCCAGCTGCCTCATCGGCGCGGGCATCAAGGCCGTGGTCGCGGAATCGTTCTCGCGGGTGTTCTTCCGCAACTCGATCAACACCGGTTTGATCGCCGTGGAGAGCCCCGAGGCGGTCGCCGCCATCAGCGAGGACACCCCGGTCTGGGTCGACTACGAAACCGGTGTGGTCGAGGTGGGCGAACAGCGCTTCCACTTCGCGCCGTACCCGCAGGGCATCCAAGAAATCCTGGCCAGCGGTGGGCTGATCCCCTACCTGATGCGGAGGACCGCATGAGTAGCCCCGTCTCAACCCCACGCCTCCTCAACCGCACCTCAGGGGACCGTGACGCAAGCCAGCCACGAGAAACCGCGAAACGCGAGATTGGGCTGGACGCAACCACCACTGCGAATCGCGGAGAGGCGGACTAGTGGCAGGCAAGACTTTCGCGCAGAAGGCCCTGGAACGCGCCTCCGGCGAGACCGACCTGGAACCAGGCCAGATCGTCGACGCCTTCCCGGACCTGTACATGAGCCACACCGCGAGCTGGCGATGCATCCGCACCCTGGAGCGCATGGGTGTGACCGAGCTCTACGACGTCGACCGCATCGCGATGGTGATGGACCACATCTCGCCAGCGCAGACCGCGAAGACGGCGGCCGACCACCAGCTGTGCCGCGAGTTCGCGGTGAAGATGGGCGTCAAGCACTTCTTCGACGTCAACGCGGGCATCGCGCACATCGTGCTGATGGAGAACGGTCTCATCAAGCCCGGCCAGCTGGTGATCGGCACCGACTCGCACTCGACGATCTACGGTGCGCTCGGTGCACTGGGCACCGGGGTTGGGTTCAGCGAGATCACCGCGGCCTGGGTGACCGGCAAGCTGTGGATGAAGGTGCCGCAGAGCATCCGGATCGACATCGACGGCGAGCTGCCCGTCGGTACGTACCCGAAGGACGTGATGCTGCGGCTGATCGGCGACCTCGGGGCGGACGGGGCGACCTACTGCTCGGTGGAGTTCGCCGGATCGTTCACCTCCTCGATGTCGGTGTCGGAGCGGATGACCTTCTGCAACCTCGCCATGGAGATGGGCGCCAAGAACGCCTTCGTGGCTCCGGACGAGACCACCCTGCGCTACCTCAACGAGGCCGGGGCGGCTGACTACGAGGTCCTGCTGCCCGATGCGGACGCGCAGTACCAGCAGACGCTGAGCGTGAACGGCACGAACCTCTCGCCCCAGGTCGCGGTGCCGCACACGGTCGACAACGTGGTGTCGGTGGAGGAGGTCGCGGGCACCAAGGTGGACCAGGTGTTCATCGGCTCCTGCGCCAACGCCAAGTACGACGACCTGGCGATCGCGGCGTCGGTGCTCAAGGGGCACCGGATCGCCAGCGGTGTCCGGCTGATCGTCACACCCGCGTCCAGCTCGGTGATGGCGAAGGCCGCCGCCGACGGGATCGTGAGCACCCTGATCGACGCGGGCGCGATGATCACCAACCCCGGCTGCGGCGCCTGCGCGGGCAACGGCGGTGCGATGGCCGACGGCGAGGCGACGTTCTCCACCGCGAACCGCAACTTCCAGGGTCGGATGGGCAGCTACCAGTCCAAGATCTACCTGGGCAGCCCGGCCACCGCGGCGGCGACCGCGATCAAGGGCACCATCGCCAACCCGGCCGAGGTCATGGCGGTGGCGGGATGAACGTCGTCGAGAAGATCCTCGCCCAGGCCAGTGGCCGCAAGACCGTGGAGCCGGGCGAGATCGTGATCGCCAACGTCGACCGGCTGATCATGCACGACCTCTCCGGCTACCTGACCTCGGGCGTGTTCGACAAGCAGGTGGGCGGCGCGGTGCGCTACCCGGACCGGATCGTGATGGTCTTCGACCACCACTTCTCGCCGCCGACCGAGCAGCAGGCGAAGGTGCTGGAATCCAACCGCGCCTGGGCCCGCGAGCACGGCATCCACCTGTTCGACTGCGGCAGCGGGAACATCCACCACGTGCTGGTGCGCCGCGGCCTGGTCAAGCCGGGCATGATCGTGGTCGGTTCGGACAGCCACACCCCCGTGCACGGCACGGTCGGCGCGCTCGCGGTGGCGCTGGGCAACGACTCGCACGCGGGCACCGTGCTGCCCTACGGCAAGGCGTGGTTCAAGGTGCCGCACACCGTGCGCATCGAACTGTCGGGCACACCGCAGCCGGGCACCTCGGCGCGCGACATCGCGCTGTGGCTGGTGGCGAAGATCGGTGAGGGTGCGCTGAACTACGCGGCCGTCGAGTTCGCCGGGCCGTACGTGAAGCAGCTGGAGTTCTGGGACCGGTGGCTGTTCCCGCTGCTGTGCGTCGACCTGGGCGCCAAGTGCAGCTTCGTGGAGCCCGATGAGGCGACCGAGGCCTACTTGCGCACCCTGCCCGGCGAGATGCCCGCGGTGTTCCCGCGCAGCGATGGCGGCGAGGCGGCCGAAGTGCTGCGCTTCGACGTCGGCGAGGTGGATCCGCAGGTCGCCTGCCCGCCCACCGTCGGCAACGTCAAGTCGGTCGCCTCGGTGGCCGGAAAACCGGTCGGCTGGGCCGAACTCGGCGGCCACGGCGGCGGACGGCTGGAGGACATCCGGGTCGCCGCGGCGATGCTCAAGGACCGCAAGGTGCACCCGTCGGTCCGGTTCAACATCGTCCCCTCCAGCCGCGAGGTGTTCGCCGAAGCGGCCGGGGAAGGGCTCGTGCTCCAGCTGCACGAGGCGGGTGCGACCTGGTTCCCGCCCAGCACCGGGTCCAACCAGGCCATCAACATGGGAGCGATGGCGCCCGGCGAAGCGATGATCTCCACCCACTCCCGGAACTTCCCGGGCCGCAACGGCAGCCCCGAGGCGGAGATGTACCTGGCTTCGGCGGCCTCGGTCGCGGCAGCCGCGGTGACGGGCGTGCTCACCGATCCGAGGGAGGCCCGCGCATGAGGTTCACCGGCCGGTGCTGGAAGTTCGGCGACAACATCCCGACCGACCAGCTCGTCAAGTCCCGCTACGTGTTCGACCCGATGGACGAGATCGTCAAGCACGTGCTGGAGGATCTCAACCCGGAGTTCCCGGCGAAGGTCCAGCCGGGCGACATCGTGGTGGCCGGTAAGCACTTCGGCCAGTCCTCGGGCCGGGCGATCGCCACGAAGGCCCTGCGGGCCACCGGTATCGGCTGCGTCGTGGCCGATACCTTCGCCCGGACCTTCTACCGCAACTGCTTCGAGATCGGTCTGCCCCCGCTCGCGCTGGACGGGGTGACGGGGCTGGTCGCCGACGGCGACCGGCTCACGGTCGACATCGCCACCGGCGAGTTCCGCAACGAGACCACCGGAGCGGCCCGGACCGCTGATCCAGCGGATCCCTTCCTGCTCCAGATGCTCGACGCGGGCGGCCTGATCAAGCTCGCCGCCGCCCGCAGCGACCTGTTCGAGTAAGAGAAGACCCCGGTGGTGGCGAGACCGACCGCTCGCCACCACCGGAAACCAATATCCGCAGTGGACAATTAGAGACCGCCGCGAAGGGTGCCGGGATCAGCACGGCGTGGGCATTCGACCCGCGGCACGCGAAGCACCGGCTCCTCGCCTTGCTCCCGAGGTTCATTGGTCGCGGCTTGCCCAGCGCAGTATCCAGCGGCCGCCGAGCAGGAGCACCACGCCACCACCAAGACCGACGCCGCCCACGATCAGCACCTGCTGCTGGCGCTGCCCGCTTTCGCGGCGCTGCATGATTTCGTCGTAGCTGGACACGTGTGCGTTGCCGTTGTAGGAGGTGTAGCAGCTGTCGCCGGGGTGCATGACCTCGCCGTCACACGTCGGCGATCCCTCGTCGGGGGTGGCCAACCCGACGACCAACAACGCGATCAGCCCGACAGCTGAGGCGCCGAACCCGACGACCATCATCAGCATGTAGACCACCATCGCCAGGGTTTGCCGCAAGCCCATCGTGTCTCCGTTCGCGGTTACAGCAAGCCGAGGTACGCAGCCGACTCGGACGTGCACCCCGGGCAATCCGCAAAACCGGCAGGCGTGCGCACGAACTTGAGCCAAGTCGGGGCTACTACGGCGGTAATACCGACGACCGCTAGAAGACCCACTACCGCACTGCCCGCGGTCCATGAGTTGTTCTTGGACATGGACGGCAGGCTACTGCGGTCGCCCGGGACCCCTCCCGGTAGCGCACAACCTCCGGCCCTCACGGGCACAATCGCGAACATCGGCAACCCGCGCGACGCGGCACTCTTGGCTCGGACTGCGGTGAAAGGTGCCGACGGGGCGACGCCCGTTGTGCGTGCGCTGCTGCTCCAGCTCGGCGAAACCGCTCTCCTTGAGCTGGAACGGCCGGTCGTCGTCCTCGAAATGGCGGTAGTTCACCGGGATTCGCACCGAGTTGAGCCCGAGCGAGGCCAGGTGCGCCGCGTCGGCCTCGGCGAAGAACCCGCGCAGGAACTCGGCGAAGAACCGCTGGTAGGCCTGCTCCCCCAGCGCGGACCGCAGGGCGGCGCGCCGCAACCGCTCGGGACCGGGGTAGCCGGTGATGAAGTTCTCCATGTTCAGCCAGCCGCCGAGCCCCACGCCTTGGAGGACGACCGCGTGGCCCTGCTCATCGACGATCCGGGCACCTTCGACATGCAGCCATGGCAGTGTCGTCACGACTTCTCCTCGGGAGCGGTAACCGGTTACCTTAAACGTAAATCGGTCCCGCGCCCGTTGTCCACAGGCCCGGACCGGGCCGGTGCCGAAGCGGATACCGGTTCGACGAACCAACAACGGGGGTGACCAGCAGTGTCCGCGACGATGCGCGACGTCGCGCGGCTCGCCGGGGTGTCGGTGAAAACCGTGTCCAACGTGGTCAACGACTTCCCGCACGTGAGCGCCCGGACGCGGGCCCGGGTGCTCGCCGCGATCGCCGAACTCGGCTACCAGATGAACTTCTCGGCGCGGAACCTGAGCCTGGGGCGCACCGGGATGATCGCGCTCGCGGTGCCGGAGCTGCGACTGCCGTACTTCGCCGAACTCTCCGACGAGATCATCGTGGCGGCGGCCGAGCGCGGCTACACCGTGCTGGTCGAGCAGACCGGCGGAGTGCGCGAGCGGGAGCTGGCGGTGCTGTCCAGCGCGCGCCGCCGGATGACCGACGGGCTGATCTTCTCGCCACTGGGCCTGCGCGCCGAGGACGCGCCCCAGCTGGAGGTCGGCTATCCGTTGGTGCTGCTGGGCGAACGCGCGTTGCACGGCAACGTGCACCACGTCGCGATGGCCAACTCGGCCGGGGCGCGGGCCGTCGCCGAGCACCTGTTGGCACAGGGGCGAAAGCGCATCGCGCTCGTGGGCTCTTACGACGAACGTGGTGCTGGCGCTGGGTCATTGCGCACCCAGGGCTTCCTGGACGCCCTCGCCGCCGCTGGGCTGGCGCACGATCCGGCGCGCACCGGCGAGGCGCTGGACTGGACCCGCGCCACGGGTGCCGAAGCGATGCGCCAGGTGCTCGACCGCGGGGTGCGCATCGACGCCGTCTTCGGGCTCAACGACGTGCTGGCGCTGGGCGCGATGCGGGTCCTCTTCGAGCGCGGGCTGCGGGTTCCCGAAGACGTCGCGGTGGCCGGTTTCGACGACATCGAGGACGGGCGCTTCGCCCGCCCGAGCCTGACGACCGTGCAGCCCGGCCGTTCGCAGATCGCCCGCACCGCCGTCGGGCTGCTCGTGGACCGCCTCTCCGGCGCGGAGTCGGGATCGGGCGGCGCGGAAGTGGTGGCCACACACCGGCTAATCGTGCGCGAGTCGACCGCGGGGTGATCGCGGGGATTGACCCGTCGGCGCCACACGTGCTGCAATTACACCGGTGTAAATGGTAGGTGAGGGGCACCCGTGACCCAGTTAGTTGGTCACGGGTGCCCCTCACCCGGGGATCTGCACCACCCTGATCGACTGCGGCTGGACGCCCCGGCCTGCGGAAACCTCACCGCGCTGGCCGCTGGACCAGCGTCTGATCGCGGGCCGGACCGGAGCCGCGACAGGTGGAGATCCCGGCACCACTCTCGACGACCTCAACGACGTGGCGAGGGAGTACATCGCATGCGAACCTTTCGACGCTCGCCCCGGCGGGCCGCGGGCCGACGGACACCGTTACGCCTGCTGGCAGTGCTGTTCGGGGCCGCCGTGCTGACCACGGCATGCAGCGCTGGCGGCACGGACGACGGGCCGGTGACCATCCGGTTCTCCTGGTGGGGCAACGAAGAGCGGGCGCGGGCCACCAACCAGGCCATCGACGCCTTCGAAGCCGCCAACCCCGGAATCACGGTCCAGGGCGAGTCGATCGACTACAACTCCTACTTCGACCGGCTGGCCACGTCGGTCGCGGCAGGTGACGAGCCTGACGTGATCACGATGGGCGGCGCCTACCCGCGCGAGTACGCCGACCGCGGCGTCCTGCTCGACCTGGCCGAGGTCTCCGGCCAACTCGACCTGACCGCGCTGGACGAGGGCGCGCTGGCCAACGCCAACTTCGACAACATCCAGTACGGCGTGCCGACCGGCGTGAACACCTTCGGCGTCCTCGCCAATCCGGCGCTGTTCGCCGCGGCCGGTGTCCCGCTGCCCGACGACAACACTTGGAGCTGGGAGGATTACGCCCGGATCGCCACCGAGATCTCGGCGAAGAGCCCGGCCGGGACGTTCGGCTCGGAAGATCCCACCGCCCCCGACACGCTGGACCTCTACGCGAACCAGAAGACCGGCCAGGGCCTCTACAGCCCGGCGGGCGGCATCGCGATCCAACCCGGCACCGTCCAGGAGTGGTGGAATCTGACCACCGGGCTCATGTCGACCGGCGCCACTCCCCCGGCCAGCGTCACCGCCGAACTCGCCGGGCAGCCAGCCCCCGAGCAGACGCTGCTGGGCCGGGGTCTCGCGGCGATGAAGTTCGGCTGGTCCAACCTGCTCCCGGCGTACCGGCAGGCATCCGGCGCGGACCTGATCATGCTGCGCGCCCCGGGCGAAACCACCGCGCAGGGCACCGGCATGTGGTTGCAGGCCTCGCAGCTCTACACGATCAGCAAGCGCAGCGAGCACCCCGAAGCGGCGGCCAGGCTCATCAACTTCCTGGTCTCCGACCCCCGGGCGGCCGACTTCATCAAGACCGACCGGGGCATCCCCGCCAACCCGGACCTGCGCACCCACCTGGAGAGCAGTCTCGACGAGAACCGGAAGGTCGAGTTCGATTTCATCAACCGGATGAGCGGACTCGTCGACGGCGACTTCGTGATCGGCCCGACCGGTTCCACCGAGAGCGTCGGAATCGTGAACCGGATCAACGACTCGGTGCTGTTCGGCCGGGTGCCACCGGCGCGGGCGGCGGAGCAGCTCGTCGCCGAGATCACCGATGCCGTCTCCTGACCGCGCCGGAGTCGCCGCGATCGACCGGAAAGCGTTGGTAGCGCGGCACAACATCGTATTGACCGGCATCGACCCGCAGGCGCCGCTGTCGGTGGGCAACGGGGAGCTCTGCATGACCGTGGACGTCACGGGCCTGCAGACCTTCCCCGAGCGGTACCCGGTGGCCGATCCGGGTGGCGGGGTGGCGGGCACGCTGCTCGGCACCCAGTCGCAGTGGGGCTGGCACAGCCACCCGCGCCCGGACGGCGCCGACCTCGCGCGGACGCTGCGGCCGTACCGCACCGGGCGCGGCGAGGTCCGCTACGTCGACTCCGGACCGCTGTCCGGCTCCGACGACTCCGCGTTGCCCGCCGAAATCCGGTGGCTGCGGGCCAATCCGCACCGCCTGGACCTGGCCCGCATCGGTCTGGTGCTGCTGGACGCCGCCGGGCACCGGATGCCCGCCGCGTCCGATCTCGGAACCAGCCAGCAGGTGCTGGACCTGTGGACGGGCGTGATCCGCAGCGAGCTCACCCTCGGCGGGCGGACGCTGCGGGTCAGCACGGCCTGCCACCCGGATCAGGACACCATCGCGGTGCGGATCGTTGCGGGCGACGAGCTCGCGGTGGGGATCCGGATCGCGTTCCCGTACGGGTCGCAGTCGTGGAGCAACGCCGCCGACTGGTCCCGTCCCGAGGCGCACACCAGCGCCGTCGAGCCGCAGGCCGATGGCGCGCTGGTCCGGCGCCGCTTCGACGGGGCGCCGGATCCGTTGTACCGCCTGCGGATTCGGACGTCGCGGGATGCCGTCGTCCGGCAGGTCGGCGAACACGAAATCGTCGTGCACCCGACCGGATCCGTGCTGGAGGTGGCCGTCTCGCTGGCCGCCGGAGCCGATGACCCGCCCGGCTCGGACGCGGCCGCCGTGTTCGCGGCCAGCCGCGCGCACTGGCCGGAGTTCTGGAGTCGCGGCGCGGCGGTCGACTTCGCGGGCAGCACCGATCCGCGAGCCGACGAACTGGAACGCCGCGCGGTGCTGTCCCAGTACCTCACGGCGATCCAGTGCGCCGGATCCCTGCCGCCGCAGGAGACCGGGCTGACGTGCAACAGCTGGCGCGGCCGGTTCCACCTGGAGATGCACTGGTGGCATGCGGCGCACTTCGCGCTGTGGGGTCGGCCGGAGTTGCTGCGCCGCAGCATGGACTTCTACCGGCGCATCCTCCCGGTGGCCCAGCAGACCGCCGCGACGCAGGGCTACCGGGGCGCGCGCTGGCCCAAGCAGGTCGCCCCGGACGGCCGGGAGAGCCCGAGCGACATCGGCCCGTTCCTGCTTTGGCAGCAACCGCACGTCATCCACCTCGCCGAGCTGCTGCGCCGCGCTGGCGATGGCGGCGCGATCGACGACTTCGGCGAGTTGGTCGAGCAGACCGCGCACTTCATGGCCGACGTCGTCGAGTCCACTTCGGACGGTTTCGCGCTGGGCCCGCCGCTGGTCCCAGCCCAGGAGTGCTACGCGGCCAGGCGCGAGCGGGTCCGCAATCCACCGTTCGAACTCGCCTACTGGGCCTGGGGATTGGGTGTGGCGCAGCAGTGGCGGACGCGCTCCGGTCGACCGCCGGAACCGCGCTGGAACGCGGTCCGCGACGGCATGGCGCGGCCACTGGTCCGCGACGGCCGGTACGCGGCCATCGCGGTCGAGCCGTTCACCGTGCGCGTCGACCACCCGTCGATGGTCTACGCGCTGGGCCCGGTGCCAGCGGTCGACGTCGTCGATCCCGAGGTGATCCGCTCGACCCTGCACGACGTGCTCGGCGACTGGGACTGGGCGAGCACCTGGGGTTGGGACCACCCCGCTCTCGCCATGACCGCGACTCGGCTGCACGAGCCGACAACCGCGCTCGACGCGCTGCTGCGCGACAGCCCGAAGAACACCTTCCTGCGCAACGGCCACAACCGCCAGACCGATGCCCTTCCGCTGTACCTGCCGGGAAACGGCGGACTGCTCGCCGCCCTTGCGCTGATGGTGGCGGGCTGGGACGACGACGGAGCGGTGCCCTGCCCCGGCTTCCCACGCGACGGAACCTGGGCACTACGACACGAGGGCTTCATCCGCTCGCCCTGATCGGGTCGAGGTGAAGGGCACCTTCGACCGGCTTACCCGGTCAAAGGTGCCCTTCACTCCTCACCCGAACGGGGCGCTGCGACGTCCAACGACGAAGGAGGAGCATGATCGACCAAGTGGCGCGCCGGTACGGGGTGGTCGGTACCGGTGCTCGTGCGCAGATGTACGTCGTGGCGCTGGTGGGTGCGCACGCCGATGTCGCGGAATTGGTGGCGTGGTGCGAACCCAATCCGGCGCGGATGGACCACGCGGACCGGTTGGTGGCCGCCCACGCGCCGGATGCGGCGCCACCGGCCCGTTACGCACCGGCCGATCTGGAACGCATGATCGCGGCGGAGCGGCTGGACGCGGTCGTGGTGACCAGTCCTGATTGGACGCACGCCGAGGTCGTCACGCGGGCCATGCGGGCCGGGGCCGACGTGGTGTTGGAGAAGCCGCTGACCACGTCCACCGCGGGCTGCCGGGAGATCGTGCGGGCCATCGAGCAGACCGGCCGGTCGCTGGTGCTGACCTTCAACTACCGGTACTCGCCGCGCAATGCCGCCCTCAAGGAGGTGATCGCCTCGGGCGAGATAGGCGAGGTCACCTCGGTGCACTTCGAATGGGCGCTGGACACCATGCACGGGGCCGACTACTTCCGCCGCTGGCACCGGGAGAAGCAGCATTCGGCCGGGTTGGCCGTGCACAAGGCCTCGCACCACTTCGACCTGGTGAACTGGTGGCTGGCCGATGTGCCCGCGTGGGTTTTCGCCGACGGCGGCCTGCGCTTCTACGGCGCCGACAACGCCCGCGCCCGCGGGTTGGGCGAGCGGCCGGAGCGCGGCACGGTCGACCCGCCGAGCACCGATCCGTTCGCCCTCGACCTGCGCGCCGATCCGGTGCTGCGGTCGCTGTACTGGGACGCCGAGAAGCACGACGGCTACCTGCGCGACCGGGACGTCTTCGCGGCGGGCATCACGATCGAGGACAACCTGTCTGCGCTGGTCGGCTACGGGCGCGGCGCCGTGATGAGCTACTCGCTCAACGCGCACAGCCCGTGGGAGGGCTACCGCGTGACGATCAACGGCACCGGCGGGCGCGCCGAGCTCGACGTGGTGGAGCGGGCCGCGGTGCTGCCCGATCCGGACGGCCGGTTCGTGCTCGACGCGAGCTCCGTCGAGGACACCGCTGGCGACGAGCAGGAACGCCGCCCGGGCGCGCGGCTCACCGTGCAGCGGCATTGGGAGAAAGCGCGGCTGGTCCCGATCGCCAGCGCCAGCGGCGGGGGCCACGGCGGCGGGGACGCGTTGCTGCTGCACGACGTTTTCCGGGGCGCGGCGGCCGATCCGCTCGGTCGGCAGGCCGGATACCTCGACGGCCTGGCTTCGGTGGCCGTCGGCCTCGCGGCCAACACCTCGATGACCACCGGCCAGCCGGTGCGCGTCGCGGAGCTCGGATTGCCCGCCCTCGACGCGGTTGCCAACTGCTCGGGGAGGCCACATGTCGGTGGTCGGTGAGCTCGCGAGCCTGCGCCGCGCGAAGGGTGCCCGAGCGAAGCTCAGCCCCGCCGAGCGCGGGGACAACAAGGCGGCGGCGTTCTTCCTCGCGCCGTGGTTCGTCGGCCTCGCCCTGATCACCGTCGGGCCGATGGCCGCATCGCTGTACCTGTCGTTCACGGACTACAGCCTGCTGGATTCGCCCGAGTGGACCGGCCTGAGCAACTACCTGGAGATGCTCGGCGACGAGCGGCTGCTCACCTCGCTGCGGGTCACGTTCAGCTACGTTTTCGTTTCCGTGCCGCTGCAACTGGCGGCGGCGTTGGCGCTCGCGCTGTTCCTCGACCGGGGGTTGCGCGGCCTGGCGATCTACCGCTCGGCGTTCTACCTGCCCTCGCTGCTGGGTGCGAGCGTCGCGATCGCGATCCTGTGGCGCCAGATCTTCGGCAACTCCGGTCTGATCAACCAGATCCTGTCCTGGTTCGGCATCCAGGGCGTGGGTTGGATCTCGCACCCGGACTTCGCGCTCGGCACGCTGATCGTGCTCAACGTGTGGACGTTCGGCTCGCCGATGATCATCTTCTTGGCGGGGCTGCGCCAGATCCCGGAGCCCCTCTACGAGGCCGCGGCGATCGACGGGGCGGGCAAGATCCGGCAGTTCCGCAGCATCACGGTTCCGCTGCTGACGCCGATCATCTTCTTCAACCTGGTGCTGCAGATCATCCACGCGTTCCAGTCGTTCACGCAGGCATTCGTGGTCAGCGGCGGCACCGGCAGACCGGTCGACTCGACCCTGTTCTACACGCTTTACCTGTACGAGGAAGGCTTCACCAACCTGCACATGGGCTACGCGTCCGCCATGGCCTGGCTGCTGCTGGTGATCATCGCAGCGTTCACCGCCATCAACTTCCACCTCTCGAAGTACTGGGTTTTCTACGATGACTGAACAAGATCTGGTGCGCACGCCGCCGCGAACACCGACATCCACTGTGGACACTCCAGCGCCAGTACGACGACGACCGAAGTGGCCGACCCGGTTGCGCCGGATCGGCAAGCACGCCGTGCTGATCGCCGCCGCGTTCGTCATGCTCTACCCGCTGCTGTGGATGATCGTGAGCTCCATCAAGCCGAACGCGCTGATCTTCCGCGATCCGTCGCTGATCCCCAGCGAGATCGATCTCGGCAACTACGCGCTGGGGTGGAACGCGCTGTCGCACCCGTTCACCCACTACCTGCTGAACTCGATCATCATCGTGGCGGGCGCGGTGCTCGGGAACCTGGCGTCCTGCTCGATGGCCGCCTACGCGTTCGCACGGCTGAACTTCCGGGGTCGCAGGCTGTGGTTCGCGGTGATGCTGATGTCGATCATGCTGCCGATCCACGTGGTGATCGTCCCGCAGTACGTCCTGTTCTCGCAGCTGGACTGGATCAACACCTACCTGCCGCTGGTGGTGCCCAAGATGCTCGCCACGGACGCCTTCTTCATCTTCCTGATGGTGCAGTTCTTCCGGGGCATCCCCCGCGAGCTGACCGAGGCGGCCCACATCGACGGTGCCGGGCACGGGCGGATCTACCTGCAGATCATGTTGCCGCTGTCCGTCCCGGCGCTGGCCACCACGGCGATCTTCACGTTCATCTGGACCTGGAACGACTTCTTCAGCCAGCTGATCTTCCTCACCGATCCGGACATGTACACCGTGCCGGTCGCGCTGCGCACCTTCGTCGACTCGACCGCCGACAGTTCGTGGGGCGCGCTGTTCGCGATGTCGGTCGTTTCCCTGATCCCGATCTTCCTCATCTTCCTGTTCGGACAGAAGTACCTGGTCAAGGGCATAGCCACCACCGGCATGAAGTAACCCGCCCCGACGCGGTGCCAGCACCCCCGCAGCTGGCACCGCGGGGCGCGGCTCGACGACCTGGTTGGGCACGTAGAACTTCTTCGAGTTCTCGACCGCCGCGGCGACCTCGACGCTGCACGCCAGGAACGCGCGCACCATCCTCCTCACTCGTAACCCACTCCGGCGAGGAGTGAAGGGCACCTTCGACCGGCTTACTCGGTCAAAGGTGCCCTTCACTCCTACCTCATTAGGTGACCAGTCGCGCCAGGTCGGTGTGGGGGGGGGCGCCGATTGGGTGGTAGGTGAAGGGCACCTTTCGCCAACATAGTTGGTGAAAGGTGCCCTTCACTCCGTGTTGGAACTCGTGGTGCGGTGGTTGGGGGTGGCGGGTTTGCTGGTTGGTGAGTGTCGGGCCCGGGGCTTCAGCGGGGGTGCCGGTTGGCCGGTTAGGAGGAGGGATGGGTAGTCGGGGCTTTTTGTTGGTGGGTACCGGAGCGCCTGCGGCGGTGATCCTTATCCGCATTGTGGTTGGTGGGATTTTTTTGTCGGAAGGGGTTCAGAAGTTCCTCTTTCCCGGTGAGCTTGGGCCGGGTCGGTTCGCCAAGGAGACGCCGCTGCCCGCGCCGGAGTTCTTCGCCTACCTCGACGGTGTTTTCGAGATCGTGTGCGGCGTTCTGCTCATCATCGGGCTGCTCACCCGGCTGGCGACCATTCCCATGATCATCAACATGATCGGGGCGGAGGTCTTCACCAAGGTTCCGATCCTGCTGGACGACGGCGTCTGGGACTACCTGCACGAAGCCCGCAGCGAACTCAGCCAGCTCTTCGGCTCGGTCTTCCTGCTGCTGGTCGGCGCTGGCGCCTGGTCGCTCGACGCCCGCCTGGCCGCCCGGCGCGCCGAACACCGGCGCTCCGAACAGCCGTGATCCGGCGAAATCGGCGGCCCGAAGTTCCCCTGCGGAGAAAGACATTTTTCGGTGTAACGTAAAGCGGTGATTGCCGCTGCGAAAAATCTGCGCACTTCGGACATCGAACTGGCCGCGGTCGTGGTAGAGGTGGGTCGATGAGGACGACCGAGGGGCCCACCGAGCAGGTTGCGCCGGTTCCGGTCGCCCAGGTGCTCGCCCGTGGGCGGGTTCGCGGCACGGTCGCCATGCTCGGGCCCGCGTTCGTCGCCGCGATCGCCTACGTCGACCCGGGCAACTTCGCCACCAACATCAGCGCCGGTGCCGAGTTCGGCTACGCGCTGGTGTGGGTCGTCGTGCTGGCGAACCTGATGGCGATGCCCGTGCAGTTCCTGTCCGCGAAGATCGGCATCGTCACCGGCCGAACGCTGCCGGAAGCATGCCGGGCCCGCTACCGCGCTCCGGTGCGCTGGGCGTTGTGGTTGCAGGCCGAAATCGTCGCGATGGCCACCGATCTCGCCGAATTCGTCGGCGCCGCACTGGGCCTGTACCTGCTCTTCGGCATCCCGATGCTGCCTGCCGCCCTGATCACCGCGGTCGTCGCCTTCGTGGTGCTGGGCCTGCAAACCCGCGGTTACCGCGCCTTCGAGCGCGCGATCGCGGCGATGTTGGGGCTGATCATCGGCGGCTTCGCCTACGAGCTGTTCTCCATCGGCCCCTCCCCCGGTCAAGCCCTGACCGGGCTGGTGCCCACCCTGCCGAGCGGCAGCGCCTACCTGGCGGTGGGCATCATCGGCGCCACCGTGATGCCGCACGTCGTGTACCTGCACTCCGCCCTGACCAGCCGCCGCGTCGCGTGCTCCACCGACATCGAGCGCCGCAAGGTGCTGCGCTTCGAACGCTGGGACGTGATCATCGCCCTCGGCCTGGCCGGGATCATCAACCTCTCGATGCTCGTGGTTTCCGCCAAGCTGTTCCACGGCAGCGGAAACACCAGCATCGGCGGCATCGAGGAAGCCCACACCGGACTGGCCACGCTCGCCGGTGGCGCCGCCGCGCTGGTGTTCGCCGCGGCGCTGCTGGCCTCCGGCATCTCCTCCTCCAGCGTCGGCACCTTCGCCGGTCAGGTGGTGATGGCCGGGTTCCTCAACCTCCGCATCCCGCTGCTGCTGCGGCGGCTGATCACCATGCTGCCCGCGCTGATCGTGATCGCCCTGGGCGTGAACCCGACCGATGTGCTCAACTTCAGCCAGGTCATGCTCAGCTTCGGCATCCCCTTCGCGCTGATCCCGCTGCTGCTGATCACCCGCGACCCGGCGGTGATGGGAACCTTCACCAACCCCCGCTGGCTGACCAGGCTCATGACGACGATCGCGACCGTGATCATCGGGCTCAACGCGTACCTGCTCTACGACCAGTTCATCGGCTGACCAGCAGCGCGAAATCGGCGGTCGGCACGATCCCAGTGCGGTGGATCAGCGGTCCGGAACGAGTTTTGGCACCAGTCGCACGTAGAGGACCATGCCCACGACTTCGACGAGGGTTTGCGCGACCACCACCACCGCCGCGACGGCCAGCTCATCCGGCAGGGCCAGCGCCAGTGGCAGCACGACCAGCGAGTTCCGGGTGGCTCCGGTGAACACGACGGCGCGGCTGGCCGCGGTGTCCAGACCGAATGCGCGAGCCACCGCCAGCCCGGCGAAGGGCATCACGATCAGGAAAGCGAGGTAGCCGGGCACCACCACGACGACCGAGGCGACGTTGCCGCCAAGCTCCGGCACCTGGGAGGCGACCACGACGAACAGGGTGACGGCCATCAGCGGCACCATCGCCGGTTCGATCGCCTCGACCACCCTCATCCCGGTGCGCCGCCGCGTGGCCCACGCCTGGGTCGCCCAGGCCAGGGCCAGCGGGATGACGATCAGCCCCAGGAAGGCTGCCAGGAACGGACCGACCTCGACCACATCGGCCAACTGCGGCCCCAGGAAGATCAGCAGGAACAACGGCAGCAACAGCAGCTGGGCCAACAACAGCAGCGGAGTGGCGGCCAGCAACCGTCGAGCACTGCCACCGGCCAGCCCGCTGAAGACGATCACGTAGTCCACGCAGGGGGTCAGCAGCACCAGCAGCACCCCGACGCGGACCGCCTGGTCGTCGGGCAGGAACGCGAAGATCGCGGCGACGACCACCGGCACGACCAGGAAGTTCACCGCGAGCGCGGCCGCCAGGAAACGTCCGTCCCGCAGCGAGCGCGCCAACTCGCGAACGGGCACCTGCAGGAACGTCACGTACAGCAGGGCACCCAGGACCGGGCTGATCGCCTTCTCCAGGCCTGGTCCCGCACCGGGCACCGCCCACCCCAGCAGCACGCCGAGCGCGATCGCCGCTACGTACACCGCGACCTGGTGCCGCTGCATCCGCGCGGCCAAACCCTGCTGCGTCAACACCATCTCCGCAGGCTCAACCGACCATGGCATGCACGGTGGTGTAGCCGAGGAGGGCCGCGCCGACTCCGGCGATGACGCTGACGACCACGTTCAGCACGGCGTAGAAGTAGGCGTGTTCTTCGATCAGGCGGAGGGTTTCGTAGCTGAAGGTGCTGTAGGTGGTCAGGGCTCCGCAGAAGCCCGTTCCGACCAGCACCATCACGGGTTCGGGCAGCGCGGTTCCGGCCCCGGCCAGGCAGCCCAGCAGCAGCGAGCCGAAGAGGTTGACGACGAAGGTGCCCCAGGGGAACACGCTGTCGTGGCGGCCCTGGACGGCGCGGTCGGTGAGGTAGCGCAGGGGTGCGCCGATCACCGCCCCGACGAAGACGAGTACGACGGTCACGACTCGCGGCTCCCCGTGTAGCGGATGGCGTGGACCTCGTCGAGCAGCACGGTGCCCTCCCTGACGAGTTCGTCGAGTTCGGGCAGGAAGGCGCGGATGCGGTCTTCGGCATCGACGATGATCACCAGGATGGGCAGGCTCTCGGCGAGGTCGAGCAGCCGGTTGGTGTGCACCGTCGAGTGGGATCCGTAGCCTTCGCTGCCGCGCAGCACGGTCGCCCCGGCAAGGCCCGCTTTCCGGGCTCGCCGAACGATCTCGTGGTAGAGCGGTTTGTGGTGCCAGGTGTCGTCGGCGCCGATGAAGATCGACAACCGCATGGCGGAACTGGTCAGCTTCATTCCCCGTCACCTTTCGCCGGGCGGCGGATGGCCCAGCGGGTGAGCCATACGCCGAGGATCACGGCAAGCAGTGCGCCGAGCAGGGTTGCGAGGAGGTAGCCGAAGGCGGTGCCGACCGAACCGGGCTGCAGCAGGCCGCGGAATTCGACGGCGTAGGTGGAGAAGGTGGTGAAGCCGCCGAGGAATCCGACCCCGATGAAGGGCCGCAGCAACCGCCGCGCGGACCAGACCTCGGTGATGAGCACCATCAGGATGCCGATCAGGAAGCAGCCGATGATGTTGGTCCAGAACGTGGCCCAGGGGAAGTGGCCGGGGGCGGTCGGCAGGAGCTGGGAGAGCCCGTAGCGGGCCAGCGCCCCGAGGCCGCCGCCGAGGGCGATGACGGCGAGGACCGGCAGGTGGGAGTGCGCGAGCTCGCGCATGCCGACTCGCAGGTCCACATCCGGGTCGATGGGTTCGACAACTTCGGCATCACTGGTCACAGGCATCTCCCTACCGCAGCCCGACATCGGTCAGGTCCAGTAGGGACTGTTGGCGGCAATACCGCGGTTCTCCGCTGCGCGGACCGGTGAGCCCCACCACCGACCACCAGCCTACCGGCCAAGACGTCCGTCGTTGCCACGATTGTGGGCAGAACCATCGCACGCTGCCCGCCAGACACGCCTCCGCTGGCGGGAACCCTGCCCGCGAAGCGAACCGGGCGAGTGGACAGCTGACCCAACCCAGCCGGTCAGACGGTCTCGGCCAGGCCCAGGCCGGACGGGTCGAAGAACGACAGCACTGAGATCTCCGTCGTGTCCGACAGCAGTGCCTGGTGCAGCTTCCGCAGGCGGCCGGACGGTTCGACACCCAGTTCCCCGCTCAGCGCTTGGCACAGATCGCGGAAGACCTGGAGCGCACGGGGCGCGGCCCCGGACCGCTGGAAGGCGATCATCAGCAGCGCGCTGGCGTTCTCATCGGTGGGTTTCTCGGCCACCAGCTTGCGCAGTTCGGGGATCAACATCGCGTGCTTGCCGAGCTGGAGGTCGGCGATGATCCGCTGCTCGTGCACCCGAGCGCGGGCTTCCTCGATGCCGATGACCTCCTTGGTCAGCACGCGGCCCATCGGCACGTCCATCAGCGCGGGTCCCCGCCACAGGTCCAACGCCTGGCTGAAGTACTTCGAAGCGCTTGCGGCGTCGCCCTTTTCGAGGGCGGCATCACCGCTGGTCGCCAGCCGGTTGAACGCCACGAGGTCGAACGAACTCGGCGTCGGGGCGAGCTGGTACCCGTGGTAGCTCGTGACGAGCAGATCCTTGGCCGTCCACGGCGAATCGGGCTGCCGCGACTCCGTGATCAACCGTCGCAACCGCAGGACGTAGGTTTGCAGGGTGGTCGCCGCGCTGCGCGGAATGGCGTCGGCCCAAACCTCCTCCATCAGGGTCGAAACGCGCACGACTCGACCACACCGCAATGCGAGCAAGGCGAGCAGTTGCCTCGGTTTTCCCGCCGTCGGTACGATTGATCCGTCCTGGATCCGGACCACTAATGGTCCGAGCACGTTGATTTCCAAGGAATGCATTCTCAGTCGCCTATCCGACTAGAGCTGGACGAAGTTCTCCAGCGGCAGGACTGGTCGCCTCAACCGCGGACGGCGGTCCCCCGGAACCGCACATCCAACGGATACGACCTCATGTCAGTCCCAACACGCCGGACATGCCAACTCCAGCCTTCCACCCAGTACTGGAAAGTCCCCCGAAATTCGATTGACGAAGCAGGCCGTGGAAACGCCCGGTCATCCCGCATCGGCACGCATCGCCCGATACCGGATTCTCCGCCTCACTCGTCAAGAACGTGCCCCAGAAACGCTTGGCGTGGCACCTGAACGACCTTGCGCGGAATTCCTATCCGCGCCGACCGAGCTTGGTTGCTGGACCGAGAACAAGACGTTCTTCGACTCAGCCAGGCACCCCAGAAGGCCCTGTTGTCAACTCCCAGAAGGCCTCAACTCCCATGCTCCAAAGCCCTTCCGTCCGTCACGATCATTCCAAGCACAACCTATCACCGCATTTCGCCCGGCGGGGGGCGAATGCGCCGTCTACAGCGATAAAGCCATCCTCGGGGTGCGCTCAAGCCAACCCTGGCGATGACCGGAAGCACCAGGTCAGCGATGGTGCGGCACCCGACAGGCCGTCAGGGCGCTGGCTTTTCGGCTCGGAGGACCAGCAGGATCGGTTTGCCGACCAGCCAGGAGGCCCACGGCACGTCCGAGACCATCTGGTCGTCGCCGACGACCTCGTGGCGTTCGACCTCGGTGAAACCCGCTTGCGCCAGCCAGCCTTCGTAATCTTCCACGGTGTATGGATGCGCCACGAGCTTGTACGCGGTGCCGTCGTTCTCGAACTGCGCCGACATCCCCGTCGCCGCCATCGTGGGGTGGAAGACGGAGAAGACCAGTCGGCCACCCGGCCGCAGCACGCGGTAGAACTCCGCGACGGCGCGGTCCGGATGATCCAGGTGCTCACCGAGCAGCGCGCAGTACACCGCATCGAATTCGCCGTCCGCGAACGGGATCTCGCCTTGCAGGTCCGCTTCGAACAGCGGCACGTCGGGGTGGCGACGACGGGCTACCGCCAGCATGCCCGGCGAGAAGTCGATGCCCTGCGGTGCGGCTCCCGCGTCGAGCATCGCCGCGAGGTTGCGCCCGGTTCCGCAGCCCGCATCCAGAATCCGCTCCCCCCGACCCGGCGCGAGCAGGCCGAGGCTGTGCCGCGCGTCGACCGCGACGACCGGATTGGGCGTCTGCTCGTAAGAACTCGCCCAGAGATCGTACCCGGCCTTGGTCTGGATGTCTTGCAGTTGCATGCTGGACCGTCCGAAGGGTGCGGGGAAAGGAGTTGGCGGTGAATTCGCCGATCGGAGAACTTCGCGACAGCGCCAGACATCTTCACCGCCAGACATCTTCTCGGCAATCGTCGCACGCGCAGTCTAGAACCGGATAATCTGGGAGGCAACCAAACACCGCGGCAGCAGCGAAATCCGCGTCGCGGTCCACAGCATCGCCGGAAGTGACCGGAAAAGCGCAGGAGGCCTGCAAAGCATGCCCGAAACATCTTTCAAGGTTCTTGTCATCGGCGGTGGCATCGGAGGTCTCTGCTTGGCGCAGGGATTGAAGCGCGCCGGAGTCGACGTCGCGGTGTACGAGCGCGACCGCACCAGGACCGATCGTCTGGAGGGCTATCGGATCCACATCGATCCGGACGGGGCGAAGGCGCTGCACTCCTGCCTTCCGGAGAAGATCTGGGACACGTTCGTGGCCAGCACGGTGGATCTCGGCAGTTTCCGATTCCTCACCGAGGATCTGCGAGAACTCATGGTGGTGGAGGCGGAGGGGACCGGCGCCGCCGATCCGACCGAGCGTTCCAGCGCGATAGATCGGGTCACGTTGCGCGAAGTCCTGCTCACCGAACTCGACGACGTGCTGCATTTCGACAAGAAGTTCGAGCGTTACGAGCGCACGGCGGAGGGCGCGATCATCGCGCATTTCGCCGATGGCACGACGGCGACCGGAAATGTCCTCGTCGGCGCGGACGGCGTGAATTCCCCGGTGCGCGCGCAGTACCTGCCGAACGTCGAACGGGTGGACACCGACGCCTACGGCATCGGTTTCAAACTGCCGCTCACCGACGAGGTCCGGGCCTGGCTGCAACCGCCGCTGTCCACCGGGCGCAGCATGATCATGGCACCGGCTCCCTGCTTCCTCTCGATCTCGATCTTCGACCCCACCAACGACGGGCTGCTGCCTTCGACGCGCGGCGATGACGCTTACGTCGGCACCGCGTTCGTCGTCCGTCGCAGCACGTGCCCGGCCAACATCGAGGCCCTGGACGGCGCGGAGCTGAAGAGCTTCACCGAACGCCTGGTCTCCGGCTGGCATCCGCAGCTGCGCCGCATCATCGCGGAGTCCGATCCGGGCAGCACGCTTCTCGTGCCGTACAAGACATCCGTGCCGATCGAACCCTGGGAGAGCACGAGCGTCACGCTGCTCGGCGACGCCGTGCACAGCATGTCCCCGGTCGGCGGTTTGGGCGGCAACACGGCGCTGCGCGACGCCGACCTGCTGTGCCGACAACTCGTGTTGCTGCGCGACGGCAGCATGCCGACCGCCGAGGCGATCCGCAGCTACGAAGCGGCCATGCTCGACTACGGCTTCGCCGCCGTGCGCAAGGCCTTGCGCTACCAGCGGCAAGGTTTGCAGAGCAACAAATTCGCCGTGTCCCTGTCGCGTATCTTCTTCCGCGCCCTCAACAGCATGATGCGGCGTCGGCGCCAGCAGCCGCCACGGACCGTGAGGACCGTTCGGTCTGGTTCGCGGTCCGGCCGCTGAGCCGAGCAGCGGAGTTGCCGATTTCGCGCGAAATCGCCACCAACCCGAGGCACTAGTGCCAGGCCGCTTCGTAGAAATCTCCCGGTGCCCGGCCCGCGCCGATCATCACCTGGATCAGGCTGGTCAGGCCAGTCGAACCGAGGCCGAGCAGTTGGTTGGTCCGCCGCACGTCGTAGCCGAGGCTGGCGTGGCACCGCAGTCCGAGTGCCGCCGACGCGAGGTAGAGCCGCTGCGTGACGATGCCCGCTTCCATGTTCTGCATCCGGTACCACCGGTCGTGGTGCACGCCGAATCCGGACTCGTAGTCACCAACCGGGTAGACGCAGAGGCTGGTGTGGGTGAGGTTGAACAGCTTGATCAGCAACGCGTCCTGGAGTTCCGCCCCGAGTTCAGCGGCCCGCACCAGCTCAAGACCGGGCTGATCACCGGGCCGGTAGCGGTAGACACCGGGTTGGATCCCGGAAACCCGGTTCACCGCGCAGAAGAGCGCGGTGTGCCGGACCGCCGGTTGATGGCCGTCGAGGTCGCTCGGATAGCCGTCGGCCGCCGCCGCGAGCAACGCCGACAACGCGTCCAGGCCCATGTCCGCCGGGGTGAAGTACCCCATCGACGAACGTCGAGTGCGCAGCCCGTCGACCAGATCAGCCTGCTTGGCGGGCAGATTCAGCGACGTCGTGTTCGGCACACCCGCCGATGTGAGCCCCGGTGCGGAGCCTTCGGCGCGGAACAACCCCGACGTCCGCAGCCGCGCGGCGCGGTGCACACGCGCCTGCAACGGGCGCGCGTCGAGCGACCAGTCCCGCTCGGCCATCGATAACGCGCCGGTACGAGGCACGTCCGCATCTCCCGAGGACAGCCGGGAACCATTCGCCACCGGGGATCGATCAGGCTGCTCGACCGCTCCGAAGGTGATGGCCGCGTACACGCTCTCCTTCATCGGGTCGAGTCGGAGCAACCGGTCCAGGTCGTGGTCCACGAACTGGTACCGCACCTTGTTCTCGGGTTCGCGGCTTGCGGCCACCGCGAGCACCTGTCCGATCAGGACACCCAGATCCAGTCCGCACAGCCGGTAGGTCAGCTCGCCGTACTTGAACGCGTTCTTCCAGAAGAACACGCTGGCCAGCAGGGTCAGCGGAAGCTTCGCACCAGGAATGCCCAAGCCCGCGGCCAGTTCGGGCGTCCAGTCGCCGTCGCGCAGCGTCACCAGGGCGTGGTGCGCGGCGTCGTAGTGGTACACGCCGGGCGGCACGGCGCCCTCCGGGCCGGACACCAAGTACAGCTCGGCGGGAAACCGGGAACCTCCCGAGGGCAGCGGTCGCAGCGAGTTCCTGGCCAGCTTCGCGCCACCGCCGGGCTCGGCCCCTCTGGTGCCGATCAGCCGCCGCAGCGCATCGGTGGCCGTCCACCGGTACCGGGTCACCCCGTAGGAGTCGAGCAGCAATTGGCCCAGCTGCTCGAAGTCGAACCGACCGCCGGGTGCGGAAGTCCCGTAGCCGAGCGGAATCCTCGGGCGGTCCCGGTAGAGCTTGAACTGGGTTGGTGCGTCGTCCCAGTCGACCTCCTCCGGAATGGGCATGCTCTCGGACAGTTCGACGTACTCGCGTGCGGCGCTGCCCGGCTGGTCAGTACTCAGCTCGCACCCCCGGTGATCTCGGAAACGGCCCGCCACAGCAGGTACATCAGGTAGGACTCCTCCGGGAGCGACACGCCCAGGCGGTTGTTGTGCATGTGCGAGCAGAACAGCAGCACGCTCCGCAGATCGGCGTCGTCGCGCTCCGCGGGTGCCGTCAGCAGCTCCTGCGGGGCGAACAGCCCCTGTCGTCGGAGCCGGATGAGGTTGTCCCGCAAGGAAGTCGTCGATGCGGTCCAGCGCGCCACCGCGGACCCGGCCCGTTCGGTGGCGCCTGAATCCACCAGCCGAACCAGCTTCTCGACGAGACCGACCAGGTGGCTCCGCTGCCGCTGGAACTTCTCCTCGAACCGGTTCTCGCTGACCGCCGGGTGGCCGAAGACGAGCCGCCGTCCCCAGTCGCGCTGACCGGTGCTGAGGTGGCCGAGCAGCCCGTCCGCACCGCCTGAGGCCACCATCGCACCTGCCAACATCATCGCGAGCGCCTGGCCGGTGCGCTGGTCACCCGTTTTCCCAGTCGCCAGGAGTTCGGCCACCAGGTCGCTGGACTCGGTGAAATGCCGCTCGACGACCCGCATCGCCTCCCGCGTCCCGCCGTAGCGCGCGTACTCCGGCTCGTAGGGCACGGCGCGGATCGAGTTGTTCGGTTGGAGGGGTTCCACCACGTCCTGGCCCCGCTCGATCCCGGCCAGCGGGTTGGCGACCCGCAGGTAGTCCGGCTCGTCGATGACCGTCCGGGAGGGGCGGGAGTCGAGGAATCCGCCGATGTGGCGGTCCAGCAGTTCGGCGACCTTCGCCCCGGCACTCGGCGACGCCGGCTTCAGCCGCAGCCGCAGGTGCGGTCCGGCCTGCCAGTGCCGCACGAAGAAGTGGCCGTCGGTGAGGCCGCTGTCGGTGAGCTCTTCGACGAGCGGGCGGACCGCGTCGATGATCAGGTCGTCGAGCGAGTCGTGGTAGTGGATGTGCGCGCTCGTCCACTCCGGCTCAGCCATCACGACCGTCCTCGGCGAGCTCTACGACGAATTCGGCCGCGTAGCCGACGTCTCCGTCCCGCAGCACCAGATCCTCCTGCTTCGGCAGCATTTCCTCGAAGACCAGCAGCTGGTCCGTGCCAGCGGCGACCTCTTCGAAGACGTTCAGGAAGAGTTCGCTGGAGAAATCCAGGTACACCGGTTTCCGGGTCTTGTCGAACAGACCGTCCACCCGCGACCGCTGCGCGGCGTTGCCCTGCCCGGCCATGGCCCGCACGAAGCACTGCTGCGGGATCCGGTGCCGTCGTCTCCACCGGTTCACCTCGATCAGGTGGTCCAGCGCGGAACCGCTGCTGGACCGCCTCGGCAGGTCGGCAGCCCGCACCACCCAGGACCCGCGGTTGACCACCAGGTCGCCGAAGTTCAGCCGGGGGTAGCGGCGAACCCCGTCCTGGTCGCCGGACGGCGAGGCGGTGGCCAGCTGTTTGACGAACTCGAAGCGGGGCACGGCCTGTCCGAACATCTGGATGAGGAACCGGTAGGCGGGCGGCAGCAGGAATTCGACCATCATGCCCAGGTGCACCGGCATGATCTCGATGCCCCGGCTCTTCGAAACGAGGCGCAGCTGCTGCGCGCCGGGATCGTGCACGACCTGGAGATCGCTGAGCGCGATCCGCTGGTCGGGCGGCCGGTCGCTGGTGCTCATCGGGTAGCTGATCTCGTAGTGGGTCATCGGGTGCTTCAGGTTGAGGTTGGACCCGACCGTGCCGGTGACCTCGACGTATTGGCGACCACCGGGGCTCGGCCGCGCCGGTTCGGGCGGTGTGAACGCGGCGGTGCCGGACTTCTGGGCGAGTCTGAGCAGCCGCGCCTGGCTGCGGCCGAAGCCGGTCATGAGTTCGTTGAGCACCGCACGCGGTCGGCCATCGGTGGTGGCGAAGGGCTGGAGGTAGCAGGTCATCGACTCGATCGGCCGGACGAATCCCGGCAGCCGGTCCAGGAATTCGCGGATCCGCTCGGGGGCGACCTGCCGCACAGCCACACCGTCCACCGGAACATCGTCCACCGGCACATCGGCCACCAAGGCAACCAGCTGCTCCTGCAGTTCGGCGAGCTGGTCCAGTCCCGCCAGTCCCACCCTGGGCACCGGGAGCGCCTGCTCGAAGCAGGTCACCAGATCCGCACCGCTGACCCGGGAACCCGAGCGCGCCGGTCGCCCCATCTCCTTGCAGAAAGCACCGTAGAAGTCGAGGAACGGCGTTTGGGCGCCGACGCCGTAGTGGTCGGCGAAGAACGCCTCGGCGGCGATTCGGCCCGGCAGGAACCGGTCGTAGAGCCCGGCCAGGCGCCGCACCACCTCCAACTCGTCGAACAGTCCCCGCCGGGATTCCAGCGGACCGACTGGCACGCTGCCAGCGATCAGCACGTCCTCGTAGAAGGCGTTGCTCGGGAACTCCTCGCCGGTGGAATCCCACCCGAGCTGGTCGTAGACGTCCTTGAGCCGGTTGGTGACCGCGGTGGACTGGGCGAGCCGCTCCCCGGGCTCGTCGAGCCGACCGTAGGTGTCGAGATCGTCCCGCAGCCGCGTCAGCGAGTCGCGCACCGACCCGACTCGCTCCCCTTCGAAGCGTTCGAGCTCCCCGGCGAGCCGACCGAGCTGATCCGGCTCGTTGTCCGGGATCGCGAACCCGATCTCGACCAGGCCGATGTCGACCAGCCGGTCCAGGAACCCGGCGATCTCGGCGCTGCGGTCCGCCTGTTCGAGACCGGCCAGCGCGCGGACCACACCGCCGAAGGTGCGGTCCGCACCGTGCCGGATCTGCGCCAGGAACCGCCGCAGCGTCGGCGTGTTCGGCAGCTCGATGATGGCTTCCCCGTCCTTGCGGCCCAGGAAGCGGATCACCTCGCCGTCCTCGACGACGCTGCTGTTCACCGCGACCGGCAGCTGCGGCCGGATCTCCGGCCAGCCGGACAGCGCGCGGGGGATCTGCTGCTGGGTGAAGGCGTTGAGCTCGACCACGCTGCGCCGCGAGCCGGTCGAGCAGCGCGGGTGCTGGCCATCGGAGACCCACCGCCCCTGCGCCGAGCCGGTGAAAGTGCTGTAGGGACTGGTCTTCGCGGCCATCCGGGAGAGGTACTTGGCGAGTTTGCGCTCCAGCTTGCGGTCCGGCCGGGACGGCACCCACTTGGCGAGGCTCAGGTAGAGGTCCCTGCTGGCCAACACCAGACCGCTCCGGAAAGCGGGATCGGAGGCGATGTCGTGCAGCGCATGCCGCTGCCGCGCGGTTTCCGCCGCCAACTCGGCATCCGCCCGGCTGACCAGCGCACCGCGGTCGCGGATGCATCGATGCCATTCGGCGAGCGATTCGGCCAGCCCCGCCGGGAGTCGCGCGAGCAGTTCGGCGTCGATGTCGGGCCGGGGCGGGCGGCCCTGGTACACGTCGCGGCGCAGCGCGATCAGCCGACGCCGCAGGCCGGTGTCCGCAGTGCGGCCGACGATGCCGTGCAGCGCGTCGGAGAGGGTGTCCTGCTGCCCGGTCAACCACTGCTCGGCGTCGAGGATTTCCGCGACCAGCTCGGCAGTTCGTCCGGTGCGCAGGCGAGCCAGGGCAGACAGCGGCAGGCCCGCGACGCGCACCACGAAGGTGGGTTCGACCCGGTAGCTCATCCCTCCCCCTTCAGAACGTGATCGGAAGCCCGAGTTGGACTCCCGGCCGGTTGTGCGCGACGGCGATCTGGAAGAACGGGATGCGCTTGGCATCGTCCAGCTTCAGGATCGCCGCGACCCCGGCCACGTCGTATCCGTTGTGCACCCGCGCCGCCACCCCGTGAGCGGCGCTGAGCACGCAGAGCCGCTGGGCGATGAGTCCGGCTTCGATGTTCACCATCCGGTAGGCGCGGTTGCCGAAGGTGCGGCTCGCCTCGGCGTAATCGGCGGCCAGGTACAGCACCATGTTGGCGGCGCACAGGTTCAGGTTGGGCACCGGCAGAGTTCCCTGCAGCGGTCGGGAGAAGTCCCCCTCGGCCACCAGGTGCAGGCCGGTGTGCTCCCGGCAGAACCGGTAGATCCCGGCGGGCAACCCCTCGATGTCGAACGCCACGACGTGCAGGCTCAACCCGGGTTCGGCGATCCCGTCGCGCAGGTCGCTCGGGTAGGGGCTCGTCGCATACCGCACGATCTCCCAGAAGTCGGCGAGCGGAAGCGTTCGGGCGACCGGGTTGAACAGCACGTTGCCCGAGTTCCGCGCCCGCAGCGACGCACCGAGGCCGAGGGGATCGCGGCGGGCGGGCGGCATCGGCCGCGTCGGTGCTGTGCTGTCGCACCGACAACCGGACAGCTCCTTGGCGAACTCGTGCGCACCGGCCAACAGCGAGTTCTCGGCGATCGAGGTGAACAACGAGTCGTGCGGATGCGTTGGTCCTTCCGGACGAACGTAGGTGTGCGACAACGGCGGAAACCGAACCTCCGGTGCGGTTGACGCCACCTGCCGCACGCCATCGGCGCTGGGCTGGTCGGCTGGAAACAGCGGCAGCGCGGCGAAGAGCTGCTCCTCGGACTGCTCAAGGCCGAGGAACCGGCCGAACTGGCGGTCCGGGAACTGGTAGTGCACCGCGCCGCGCAGGCCCAACGCACCGGCCACCAGCAGCGCGTTGCCCGCGACCATGCCCGCCTCCTGGGAGCAGAGCCGGTAGGAGTAGCCCCGGTACTTGAACGCGTTCTTCCAGAACAGCGACGACAGCAGCAGTACGCAACGCACCCCGTCGAGGTCGGCGCCGAGCAGTTGTGCGAGCTCCGCGCGGAAGTCGCCGTCGCGGATCAGGGCCAGGGCGTGGTGCAGGTTGTCGTAGTGGTAGACCCCGGCCGGGATGTCCCCGGTTCGCGGTATCCACAGGTACAGCTCGGTGGGGAAGTAGCAGCGCGCGGACGGCACCATGCGGTGGTGCGGCCAGACCGCCCCCGGCCCCTCGTCCCAGCGGGAGAAGCCGTACCCGTAGAACAGCAGGGTCGACAGGACTTGATCCGCCGAGCAGCCGTGGTCCACCGGGGTGTCGGTCGCGGCGAAGTCGGTGAAAGTACCGCGCACGTCCCCGATTTCCAGCGGCAGCCCGCCGGGCAGCGCATGGCGCCGCACGCCGCGGTAGACCTTGAACGGCAGCGGATCTTCGCCGATCGGGTCCTCGCCGAGCACCTGCGCGAAGAGGTCTTCGGCCTCGTGCACGGTTCGGCGCAGGTAGCGCTCACCGACTTCCAGGTCCCAGTTGCCCATTCCACCTCCTCGTCCGGACACCTCCTCGTCCGGCGTCACGGGAAGGGATGCGGATGCGGGTTGATGTCCGCGTCGGTCAGCGGCCGGTCGTAGTACCCGAGCTCGTGCGGAATCCGGTGCAGCCGCTCGAAACCCCGGTCCCGGCGCCGCTGGTGGCCGAAGGTCATCGGCAGGCAGCCGGGGATGATCACCTTGACGCAGTTGAAGTCCCCCGCGCGGTGCTCCGGGGTGGTCTGGTCGACCACGATGACGTCGAGACCGGTGCGCAGGTACTGCTGCACCGTCTCCTCCAGATCGGCGCGCAGGTCAGCGTTCTTGGGCTTCTGGTAGTAGTCCTTGAACGCCTCGGCGAAGGTCTGCCGAACCGGCGAGCCGTTCAGCAGGAAGTCGAACCGGTCGAACACCTCCGGTGCGCCGCTCAACGCCGCGTGGTCCTCCATGGACACCACCGCGTACGGATCGGCCAACATCCGCTCCACCCGCGGCCGGTTCTGCCGGTGGAACTCCGGCGGTCTGCTCACCAGTGGCCCGAGCTCCATCAGCGCGTTGGCGAGGGCCTTCTCCGGGTTCAGGTTCGATCCGGAGGCGCACAGCACCTTGGGCATGTCCGGCATGCCCCGGCGGTCCACGGCCATCACCCAGAACGACGGGACGCCCTGCTCCAGGGTGATGTTGAAGACCTCGATCGAGTAGCCGGAGAAGTTCTCGATGTGCTCGATGATCAGCGGCACGTCGGGACTGGGCGCGGAGCGCGGGTCCACTCGCGGCACGGGCAGCCGTGCGTACCAGGTCATCAGGAACGCATCCCGTTCGGCGACCTCCATGATGCCGTAGAGGATCGCCTCCTCCAGGCAGCCGCCGAGCGCGCAGCCGTTGGAGATCTCGTAGACGAACGGGTGGTCCCGGGTGTTGCGGTACACCGTGCCGTAGTAGGCGTAGTTCTCCGGCACCAGGATGGGCCGCTGCCTGGCGAAGGAGTACCCCCACACCCAGTTGAAGGTCAGGTCGTGGTGGTAGCGCGGGTACGGGAAACCCGGCAGGTCGTACAGCTCGTCGGCGTGCAGGCCGAATGTCGTGGGGTCCAGCGCGTCCGCGCCGAGTTCGCGGTAGCTGGACCGCACCGCGGTCCGCTTCCCACCGGGCTCGATCCCGCCGTAGCGCTCGATGCCCTCGGCGACCGCGGTGAGCTGGCTCGCGGCGAAGTTCAGCTGGTGCCCGTAGCCGACTTCGGTGCGGGTGGTGGCGCGCAACCCCATCGGCGAGCTGGCGCTGGGGAACACGCTGCGCCCTTCCTTGTACACGGCGCGCAGCAACCCCGCTTCCGAGTCGACGTACACCCGGTGCAGCTTGTTCTTCTCGCCCGCCAACGAACGGATCCGGTAGGTGTCGGGCGAAACCTTCGGTCGGGACCGCAGTTCGATCTCGGCGGCCTCCCGGGTGTCCTCGGGCAGCTGACCGCAGTGCTCGCACAGCGGGTCGGGCAGCCATCGGTGCACGCTGGTCCGCATGCTGTCCGTGGCCAGCCGGACGAGCCCGCCTCGCGTGGTCATCGTGGTCCGGTCCGCGGCGAACCGGGCCACCTCGCGGGTGATCAGGGTGCTGAGCAGGTCCGTGGCGAAGGCGGTCAGCCACATCGCTCCGATCGACGACATCCGTACGGCGTGGGTCGCCAGGGCCTTGCCGTAGTCGCCGTGGTCGTTGCGGGCGCGAAGGCGGCGCTCGGTCGCGCACACCAGACAACCACCGTCCGCAGTGGACACCAGCGGGCCGATGATGGCGGCACCGGGCGGGACGTACGCGGGCAGCAGCGGAACCGCGTTGGTGCGGCACCAGTCGCTCCACTCGTGCTGCCGCTGCTGGTCCCAGCCGTCCTCGACCAGCAGCAGGATGTCCACCCCGCGACCGGATTCGGCGCGGTCACCTGCCCGCGTCGGCACCACTTCGTGGTGATCGGAGAGCTTCCGCAGGGTCGCTTCGTAGAGCCTGCCCTCGCCGGTGATGCCGACCCGGATGGCTCCGCCGGTTACCTCGTGCACGTCTTCGGCCACCCTAGTTCTCTTCTTCGAGCACGACTTTGACGATGTAGGGCAACACCCGGTTCAGCACCGGGTCGTGATCGAGCGGCACCGCCACGGGCCGGTGCCCGGCCTCCCGCAGGCGGCGCAGCAGCAGCGCTTGGATCTCGGGCCACTCCCCTGGCGCGGGTTGAGCCGGAGCGTCCCCCGGCGCGCCGCGGAGTTCGGACGGCAGCTGCGGCAGGTGGTCGGTCGCGCCGACCGCGTACGCGGGCCACTTCTGCGTCCGCGCCTGGTGGTATCGCAGCGCCTGCTCAAGGACTGCTTCGACCACCTGCGAGACGTCGAGGCCCGAAGCGCAGCCGACGGTGTCCGCTCCCGCGCAGGCCGCGAAGGTCGGTACCCCGAGCGAACCGGTGATGTCGTGCACCGAGACCTCGACGTCGAGGATTTCCAGCATCTTCGAGTAGCGCTGGGCCAGGTCGGTCTGCGGCAGCGCGGTCACCTCGATGCCGGGGAACGCGGATTCCGCGGTGCGCGCCTCGGCGGCGGTGATCCGGTTGATCAGCGCGAGCAGGCCCCGGCTCACCGCTTCCGACCAGCTGAACCCGGACGCCAACCCGACCGAATCCGCTTCGGCGGATGGTTTTCCGCTCAGCGCGGGGAAAACATCGGCTGCCGACAACGAACGGGCACCACCCGTGGTCAGGTCCAAGCCCCAGGTGCGCGGTTCGCCGTCGCCCGAAACGGGCAGCTTCCGGCGGTCCACCACGCTGGCCGCGTAGCGCTCGCAGGCGCGGCGGGTGGCGCGCTCGCGCGCCTCGGTGAAGTCGGTGGCCACCTCAACAGCGGCCGACTGCTCGGGCGCGAAGTCCGGCAGCAGCATCGCGTTGGCGTATTCGGCCCTGGACACCTTCAGCGGCAACTGCCCGAAGTCGCCTTCGTCGAGGTCGCCGAGCAAGCCGGTCGCCGCGTCGAAGCAAGCGGCGGCCGCGTTCGAGAACGCCTCCCGGGAAATCTCCGGTCCGGCGGCCAGCTCGCGGACCGCGTTCAGGAACTCCTGCTCGGTCGGTGGCGTCGGCTCGCCGTGCGCCGCGCACAGCGGGTGCGGGGTGACCGGGTGCACGCTGCTCTGCAGGGTCTCCAGGTCCAGCCGGACGAGCGCATCGGTGGTCTCGACCGGCCCGGCCCCGGTGATGTGCTTGAACACTTCGAAGGACAGTTGGTTGGCCACGATCGCCGCGGTGGGTCCGGCCAGGAATTCGCTCGGGACCGCATCGGCGCGGTCTTCGAACCGCGCGTCGATCGCCGCGCTGCGGCCCAGCACGCGCAACCACGCGCACTCCCAGCAGGCGCCGTCGCGGTCGGCAGAGGTGACCAGCGGACCGATCCAGGCATGTCCGCCGTGGACGACGGCTTGGATGACAACCGTGCCCCGTTCGACGCAGATCTGGTTGAGCAGTCGCGCCCGGTCGAGCATCGGCTTGTCGGACACGTGGATCACGACGTCGAACGGCTCAACCGCTGATTCGAGCGCGTCGCGCGAGCCGTCGAGGTCTGGGAGTTCGACGAGCGACTGCCGCCGGTCGCGGGTGCGAGCGTGCTCGACGTAGGTCGCGATGCGCGAGCGGTCCGTCGCCGACTCGGTGGTGACCGCGACGCGCACCTCCCGCGCACCGGCGTGCAAGCACGCCTGCACGAGTGCCACCGCCGTCTGCCCGGAGCCGATCAGCAACACCTTGCTGTCCCGAAAGGTTTGGAAGCGGTGCGCGGCCGAGTCGCGGTAGTAGTCGATGAACGCGATCTCCGACTCGTAGGCCGCCAGTTCGTCCTCGTCCAGCCCATGTGGACGGTCGTCGCTGACGTCCTTGATGAAGCCCTTCTCGGCCAATCCGCTGATCAGCCCGACCACCATCCGCTTGCGGTCCTCGGACAGGTTGGCGGTGATCTCGTCGAGGGTGTGCGCGCCGGTGAGGAACGGAGCCAGCTTGTCGACCCACTGGTAGATGTGCTTGCCGTCCAGCGTCAGGGTTCCGTGGTTGCTCACGAAGTAGATTCCTTCGGCGGAAGGAAGGTACAGCGTGTCGTTCTTGAGCTTCGGCTTCACTTGCTCCATCCCGGCGACTTCGAAGCGGATCAGGGCGAAACGTGGTGGGCGCACGACGAGCACGGGACTCCGGGCAACGCGGTGCGAAACCACGTGCGAAGCCCCGCGCCCGCCTATGCGGCAGGCGGGCGGACCCGCCTATCCGGACGAGCTCGCAGGGCTAACTCCCGGATCTCCGCACGTGGAGTGCGTCAGCCACAGGGGCAGCAGCAGCAGCTGCAGGTGCAGCAGCAGCAACCGGCGGAAGCGCCGACCTCGGTCATCCCGTGGCCCATGCCCAGGGACTGCAGGTCGCGGTCCGCGTCGCCACCGAAGGCGAGGCTCTCCACCTCAAGGCTCTCCAGTTCCAGCTTCAGATCTTCCATGCCATTCCCCAATCAGTCATCGGAATAGTTGAATTGTCAACGCATTTCCCGGGAAGCTGGCGCCGACGTGCCAGTTGTAGCACGGTTTCCGTTGCGGTGTCACGGAATTCGACTTCGCCGCGGATCCGCATTCCGCACGCCGCGAATAATCCCAGGTAGACGGAAAATCGCTAGAGGATCACTAGAATTCTCGCGCGGCAGAGTTCCAGCGGAATTGCTATCGAGGAGCGCACCACCTCGGAACCGAAGAGCTGAGAACAACCTTAGAAACGGCGCGATCGCGCACAATGCAGCCCCGAATCCGAGGCGGTGCGGTTAGATTCCGGTGAGGAGTTCGAGTACTTGGGACCAGCTGTCCCGGCTCGCCGCCTCGTCGGTTTCCGGGCTGCCGCCCATCAGCAGGCGGTCGAATCCCTCGCGGCGCGGCCGCAGCGCGGTGCCCGGCACGCCCAGCAGGTGACCGGCGTCGGGGTAGCAGAGGTGGCGGTGCGGGAATCGGTGGTCGTGCTCGGCCAGTCGTTGGATGATCCGCGCACCGAACTGCTCGGACGGCCAGAGCTGGTCCTGACCGCCGCTGAGCACCAGCACCGGTCCGTTGATCCGCTCCACCTCGATGGTCGCGGCGGCGACCGCCGCTTCCTGGCCCATCGCGCGCTCGAACGACGAGCGGAAGGACACCGGTTTCCCGGTGAGGAAGCCCATGAACTCGGCCGCGTCGGCGGCGGTGGGCCGCGCCATGGGGACGAACGGAACCGGCGCACCGCCACGACTCCACGAGGAGCGCGGAGTCGCCATCATGGCGCGCGGATCCGATGGCACGGCCTGCCAAGCCACGCTGCTCGGCACGTAGGCGACCACTGCCCTGATCAGCTCCGGGTGGGCAGCGGCGAGCAGCAGCGCCAGTTCGCCGCCCCGCGACCGGCCGAGCACCGCGAGCCGGTCGAGGTCGGCTTCCGGGCGCTGCCCGAGCCAGTCCAGCGCAGCGGTGAAGTACTCCAGCGGAATCTCGACCAAATCGCCTGGTAGCGGCGCGATCCCGAAGTACGCGACGGCCAACGCCGCGAACCCCTCCCGGGCCAGTTGCGCGGCGGCGTATTCGGGTACCGAGCCCTCCGAACCGCCCACCACGAGCACGGCCGGATGGGGCCCGGCCGAGTTCGGGTGGTGCAGGACGCCGATCAGTCCCGGTCGGGAAACCGGCACCGAGACCACGTCGCGGTCACCTGCGGCACGACCTCGCCAGCTGGAGTTCTCCATGTGCGGTTCGATTCCGACGTGAGCGGTCAGGATGCGACGAAGTCGTTGGCCGAGATGCCGTAGTAGCTCTCCACGGTGTCGGCGATCAGGTGGCACAGCAGGAACCGCTCGACGGGGCGCACGCCGATCCGGTTGAGGTGCAGGTAGAGGTAGTTGAGCGCGAACCGGTACCCGAGGAAGCCCAGGTCGCTTTGCAGGCTCGCCATTCGCCCGCCTTCGCTCTGCAGCAGGCGGTGGAACGTGCTGTGCGCCAGCATTTCGGTATCCCAGCTCTGCTGCCCGTCGCGGGGTACCGCCGCGGAGAACGACAGCTCGCCCGAAGAGATCAGCGGTTCGGCGATCGCGCGGTACCGGCCGAGCACCGCGACCCAGTCGGCGATGAACGGCACCGCGTCGTGGTCACCCGCCAGGCAGTCGAGCACGGTCACCAATCGTTCCCGCAGCGCAGCGGCCTGGGACCGGTACTTCGCCACGCAGAACTCCCGCCGTGCCACCGGGTCGGCGGCCCGCACGATGAAACCCTCGGCGTGCGAGCGGAAGGAGATGAATCCGCGGTCGATCCCGGGCCACAGCGCGTGAGCGGTGGCCAGCATGAGGTCCAGCGCCAGGGTGAGACGGCTGTGACCGGCGCGGACGTGCCCCAGCATGGCGAAGGTCGCCGCGTTGGTCTCGTGGTAGAAGTCCTCCAGCAGTTCCGCCGCCGCCACGCTGCCGAGAACCGGGATGCGCCGGTCGTACGGGTCGTGCTGGAGCGAATTGTCCGGGCAGAACGGCGTGAGCGGACCGGTCTCCTGCTCCTGCACCGCCACCGCTCGGTGGGTGGCGAGCAGGTCCTGCTCGTCGATGCGGGCGGTGGACGGATGATCGGCCAGGTAGCTGCTGACCACCCGCTCGGTTTCCGGACCGATCATCGCTCGGAAGGACTGCCGCGGCGCGAGGAAGCACAACCGCAGGTGCGGCCCGCGGCGCCAATGCCGGGTGAAGAACATCCGCTTCGCCTCGGCCGCGAGCCCGTCGAACAACGGCTGGACGCAATCCAGGACCAGGTCGTCCTTGTTCTCCTCGTAGAAGTAGACCTGCGCACCGTGCCAAGTATTGGCGTCCGGGTTCTCCGGCTGGTTCTCGTTCATCCCGCTCCCGAGGAAATGTGGGTCGCACGCATTCAACCAAGGATTTCCCGCCGATGTCCAAGTTTCGATGTCTCAGCTTCGATGTCCCAGCTTCGATGTCCAAGTTTCGATGTCCCAGTTTCGCCATCGGCGCAACTCGCGCTTTCGGTAAGGTGGGCGGTCGGTCGACGTCGACGATTCGGTTCGCTGGCAATTCGATCACCTCGCCCCGTAGGCTGGCGGCGAACGGGCCGGACCACACCGGCGTACGAGTCCAACGGGTGGCGAAAATACCCTCGGCGTGCGCCGACGATGCGGGAGGATCATGGCCAAGCACTTCGCTTTCGTATCGCTCGCCGCGCACGGCCACGTCAATCCGACGTTGCCGTTGGTGGAGGAACTCGTTTCCCGCGGCCATCGGGTCAGCTACGCGACCGGCCGCGAGCAGGTACCGGCAGTCGTGCGGGCCGGTGCGACCGCCGTGGAGATGCCGTGGCGGGTCGAGCTGACCGCCATGGCGGGTCGCGGGTACACAATGGACAACCTGGTCAAGATGATGACCCACGGCGCCGACGAGGTGACGGAGACCTTCGCCGATCTGGTGGCGCCGTTTCGCACCGACCCGCCCGACTGCGTGTGCTTCGACGTCATGGGCCTGCCCGGTCGGGCGCTGGCGGAAAAGCTCGCCGTGCCCGGTGTCGGGCTGGCCCCGAACATGGTCGGCAACGAGCACTTCTCCTTGCAGGCGCTGATGTGGCCAGCTGACTTCAACCCCGCCGACCCCAGGCTGCTCGCCATCGGCCGCCAGCTCGCCGAGTTCGCCGCCGAGCACGGCCTGCGCCTCGAATCGCTGCGGCCCACCGATGCCCGAACGCGGCTCAACCTGGTGTTCGTGCCGCGCGGCTTCCAAATCGCGGGCGACACGTTCGGCGCCGAGTTCCGCTTCCTCGGCCCGGCCCTGCCCAGGCGGGCGCGGACCGGCGATTGGCAACCGCGCAGCGATGCTCCGGTGCTGCTGATCTCGCTGGGCACCGTGTTCAACGATCGGCCCGACCTGCTCGACGTGTGCATCGAGGCCTTCGCGAACAGCCCGTGGCACGTGGTCATGGCCACCGGTCGTGCCGCGCGGCCGAGCTGCGTTCCGGACAACTTCGAGGTGCACCAACAGGTTCCGCAGCTCGCGGTGCTGCGCAGCGCCGCCGCGTTCGTCTCGCACACGGGCATGGGGTCCACGATGGAATCGCTGCAACACGGCGTGCCGCTGGTGTCGGTGCCGCAGACGCCCGAGCAGGCCCTCAACGGCAGGCGAGCCGCCGAGCTGGGGCTCGGCCGCGCGGTGGACACCGAGACGGTGACGGCGGCAGTGCTGCGCCGGACCGTCGACGAGGTAGCCGCGGATCCCGCGATCTCGGCCAACCTCGCGCGCTGGCGCGGCGAACTCCGCGGCGTCGACGCAGCGGGACTGGGAGCCGATGCCTTGACGGATTTCCTGGCCCGCGAGCCGCACCGAGCGCCCACCGGTTGACGCCGCTGAGCCCGTGCTGCCAACAGTCCTCCCGATAGTCGGTGGTGATGACGTGACCGAATTAGACCTCGTCGAAATCGACGGCGGTTTCAAGTGCTACTCCCCAGCGAGCGGCAACCCGGTGCTCACCGAGGCGAAGCTGATCTACGACGAGATCTTCCGCCGGAACACCTACCTGCGCGGCCTGAAACCGATCAGCCCCACCGGGTTCGTCGTCGACGCCGGGGCCAACATCGGCATCTTCACGCTCTTCATCAAGCGCCACTTCCCGAAGGCCTCGGTGCTGGCCATCGAGCCGATCCCGCACAACGTCGACGCGCTCCGCGCGAACATCCGCTTGTACGGCGTCGAAGGTGTCACCGTGCACCCGGAAGGACTGTCCGACCACGCCGGGTCGGCGCAGTTCTATTTCTTCCCCTCGATGCCGGGCAACTCCACGGCGCACCTGGACGAGAAGCTCAAGGACAAGGACACCATCGCGACCTACGCGAACCCGGCCATCGCGGCGCAGCTCTACCGGCACGAGCCGGTTCGCGTTCCGGTGCGGACGCTTTCGGAGATCCTGCGGGCATCGGCGTCCACATCGGACAGCATCGAACTCGTGAAGATGGACATCGAGGGCGGCGAGGAAGCCGCCTTGGACGGCATCGAGGACCCGGACTGGGACCGCATCAAGCAGATCGCGATCGAAGTGCACGAAGCTCAGCACTCCCTCGAACGCGTGCTGGCCAAGCTGCGGGGCAAGGGCTTCCGCGCGGCGGCGCATGCTCCGGCGGAGACTCCCGGCGGAATCGACAACAGAATCGTCTACGCGACAAGGGATTGACCTCGGCTCCACCTCGGTGCCGGAAGGCGTGAAAAGGGTATTGCTGTCCCGCATTCGGGTGCTTAAGCTGCGCCGGGCGATGCACGGGTCGAACTCGCAGGTCCTGGCGAGCTGGGACGGGCGCGGCGCGGGGTTCCCGCTGCCGTGGCACCCGTCCAGCGGGTCAGCACCGCCGGATGCGAGCGAGGCACGGGCGCGCGATCGGGCGGCAGCGGCCGCAGCACGGACCTCCGGGAGGACGCCATGAGGATCGCACTCGGCAACGACCACGCCGGGCTCGGGCTGAAGGACCACGTGTCCCGAACCCTGCGCGAACTCGGTCACGAGGTGATCGACCGGGGGACGGACACCGAGAGCCCGGTGGACTTCCCGGACATCACGCGGGCCACCTGCGAGCTCGTCCGGTCCGGGCAGGCCGACCGCGCCGTGCTGGTCTGCGGAACCGGGGTGGGCGCGGTCATCGCGGCCAACAAGATCCCCGGCATCCGGTGCGGACTCGGCCACGACGTCTACTCCGCGCACCAGGGAGTCGAGCACGACGACACCAACGTGATCGCCATGGGTGCCTGGCTGATCGGACCGGCGATGGCCGGTGAAGTGCTCGCCGCGTTCCTCGGTGCCACCTTCGACAACGACGCCGACACCGCGCGGCGGGTCGCGAAGCTGCGGCAGATGGAGCTGGACGCCGCGGCGGAGCTCAGCTCTTCCGATCACGACTGAGAGATCGCCGCGGATCCCCGGCGGGGACGCCGCTGCGGGGAATGCGAAGCGAACGGAACAAGCCCACCAGCTACGCGAGGACGCACATGTCTGCCCCAATTGTGCTGCGGCATCCGCAGGACGTGGTCAACCTGGTCAATTCCGGACGGATCAGCGGCGGCAAGTCGCATCTGGTCGTCGTCATCGCGCTCGCCGGGATCTTCATGGACGCCTACGACTTCACGTCGATCGCGTTCGGGCTCAGCTACGTGCAGGAGGACTTCGGCCTCTCGCCGCTGATGCTCGGTCTCACCTCGGGCGTGATCCTCGTCGGCGCGCTCATAGGTTCGCTGACCGGCGGCATCCTGATGGACCGCATCGGCCGGGAGAAGGTCTTCACCGCCGACCTCATCGTGCTGATCATCGCCACGATCCTGTGCGCCGTAGCGCCGAACGCCTGGTTCTTCTTCATCGCGCGCTTCATCATGGGGCTCTCGGTCGGCATCGACTACCCGGTCGCGCTGAGCTTCATCTCGGAGTATTCGGCGCAGCGCAACAAAGGTCGCGCGCTGAACATGTACGCGCCGGTGTGGTACGTCGCGGTGGGCTCGACGTTCGTCCTGCTGCTCGCGGGCTACTTCCTGTTCGACGCGTTCTCGTGGGACATCGGCGAACTGTGGCGGGTCATCGTGGCCTTCGGGGTCGTGCCCACGATCATCGTGCTGGTGCTGCGGCGGAAATACCTGACCGAGTCGCCGACCTGGCTGGCGATGAACGCCGACCTGCACCGGGCCGCCGCCGTGCTGCGCCGCGCGTACAAGATCGACGTCGTGGTGGCCGAGGACGCCGTGCTGCGGATGCCGCACGCCGACCGGAAGCTCCCGGCCCGGCTGGCGTTCGGCAGGCTCTGGCAGGGCAAGTACCGGATGCGCACGATCCTGTCGCTGGCCGTGAACTTCTGCCAGGGCGGCCAGTACTACGCGGTGGGCTTTTCGATCGGCGTGGTGACCCAACAGGTCCTCGGCGACACCGTGCTGACCGGCATCGTCGGTCCGCTGGTCTTCAACCTGATCTTCGGCGTCGGCGGCGGCGTGCTCGGCGTCTTCCTCGCGCCGCGCGTCGGGGTCCGCAAGCTCGCCCTGTTCGGGTTCTGCGGCACCTTCACCTCGCTGCTGGTGGTCAACATCTTCGGCAAGGAGCCGTTCGGCGGGGCGATCTGGATCGCCGCGCTGTTCCTGGGGATGTTCATCCTCTCCCACGCCTCCGGCCCCGGCACGCAGGGCGTGGTGCTGGCGACGATGTCGTACCCGACCTCGATCCGCGGCGCCGGTGTCGGTTTCGCGCAGATCGGCAACCGGACCGGCGGAACCGCCGGGCTGGTGATCTGGCCGGTCCTCACCGCCGCCTACGGTCTCGACGCCCTGCTCTGGCTGGCCGCCGTTCCCTTCCTCGGGCTGCTGTGCCTGCTGCTGATCCGCTGGGATCCGACGCACGTGGACGTCGACGTGGACGACTACGTCGAAAACCCGGCATTCACCGACACCACAACCGCTGCGGCGGACGAGGCATCCGGCGAAGGAGCACGAGCATGACCGGCTTCGAAGCACCGAACACGACGGCCGTGGCGTTCGTCGGGCTCGGGGTGATGGGCCTGCCGATGCTGGCCAACGTCGCGGGCGCGGGCTTCGACGCGCGTGCCTTCGACATCGCGCCGCAGGCCCGGGAGAGGGCCCGGGAACACGGCCACACCGTGGTGGACACGTCGGCCGACGCACTCGCGCCCGCCGACGTGGTGATCACCATGCTGCCCGACACCCCGCACGTCGAGCAGGTGGCCCGAGAGGTGCTGGCGACCTGCCGACCGGGCACCCTGCTGATCGACATGAGCACGATCTCGCCGCTGACGACCGCCGAACTCGCCCGCACGCTCGCCGACGCCGGGATGGCGATGGTGGACGCGCCGGTCAGCGGCGGCGTCCGGGGCGCCGTCGCGGGCGCGTTGTCCATCATGGTCGGTGGCGCACCCGAGGACGTCGAGCGGGCGCGGCCGGTGCTGGCGCCGATGGGCGAGGTGACCCGGATGGGCCCCGCCGGGGCGGGGCAGGCGACCAAGGCCTGCAACCAGGTCGCGGTGGCCATCAACATCCAGGCGGTGTGCGAGGCGTTCACCTTGGGCGTCAAGCTCGGTGTCGATCCCGAGCCGCTCCGGAAGGCGCTGCTGGGCGGCTCCGCCGCATCTTGGGTGCTCGAACACCTCGGCCCGCAGATGATCGACGGCGACGACAGCGCCGGATTCCGGATCGCGTTGCAGGTCAAGGATCTCCGCATCGCCACCGACGCCGCGGCCCGAACCGCGACCCCGCTGCCGGGCGCGGCGGGCGTGCAGGACCTGTACCTGGAAGCCGTCGCGCACGGCGAGGCGACCAACGGAAACCAAGCACTCTCACGGGTGTACGAACGACTCGCAGCAGTGCACATCGCCCGGCAGTGACCGTCCGTCCCCGAACTCGCGCTGCGCAGCGGTGCGAGCGATTTCGCGCGAAATCGCCACCCACGCCGATGGGAAACGCCGATTTCGCGCGAAATCGGCACGCCACCTGAGGCCAGGCGAGAACGAAGATCGGGCCCGGCGCGGGACGGCGTCAGCGGATGGCGGGCTTGGTGATCGGCAGGCGGGCGCATTCGCGGCAGGCCCGGGCCGAGGACGCCACCACGCCGTGCGACACCACGCTGAACGTGCCGACCAGCGCGATCAGCGGCCAGTTCACCGCCAGCGGTGATGCGACGGCCAGGGGTGATGCGACGGCCAGGGGTGATGCGCCGGCCAGCGTGACCGTGGCCAGCGCCATGGCCACGCTGGCCGTGGTACCGGTCCAGGCGACCACGAACGGCAGCCGGTCCGGCATCGGCAGCCAGCGGGCGAGGACGCCGGTGGCGACCAGGGTCGTCGCGGCCAGCAGTGCGGCGGTGACCGCGACACCGGACAGCACTGCGACGGCGGGCGGCAGACCCAGGCCTGAGTCGGCGGTCCAGATCAGGCTCCAGCAGGCGATCAGGAACGGGACGGTGGCGAGCATGGCTCGGGCGGTGCGCCGGGTCTGGGCGACGGTCAGTTCCCGCTGGCAGCTCGGCGCGAGCTGCTCGGCGGTTCCGAATTCGCGCACCGCCAACTGGACGGCGCGCTCGTAGGGCATCCCCTCGTCGCGGTAAGCCGCCACCGTGTCGGTGAGACCGTCGCGCATCTCGCGGATCATCCGGGCCTTGACCTTGGCCGGGCCGTGCAGGGCGACGGTCAGCGCCGCGGTGTGGTCCTCGATGGGGTCGGCGGTCACGTGACCCCCTGCGGCGACGGGTCGGGGTTCAGGACGGCGCCGATCGCGGTCGTGAACTCCTGCCACTGGGTCCGCTCGACGGCCAGGCCGCGCCGTCCGGTTTCGGTGAGCTGGTAGCAGCGCCGTCGTCGTTCGCCCATCGATTGCCAGCTGCTGCGCAGCAGCCCGAGCCGCTCCAGCCGGTTCAACGCCGGGTAGATCGTGCCGGTGCGCAGCTCAAGCGCGCCGCTGCTGCGCTGTTGGACCGCGGTGATGATCGCGTAGCCGTGCAGTGGGCCGGGTTCGAGCACGGCCAGCAGCAGTCCGTCCAGGTGTCCCCGCACCGCATCTGTCCGCATGAGTCGACAGCCTACCCATAGGGCCGTAGGTGGCGTATATATTGCCAGGCGACATATTGGTAGAGAACGCATCTGTTGATCGAAAGAGGACCGCAGTGACCAAGGTTTTGCTGTCCATCCACGTCCTCGCGGCGATCCTGGTGGTCGGACCGATCGCCGTCGCCGCCTCGCTGTTCCCCCGCTACGCGCGGGCTACCGGAGGCGACGATCCGGGCGGGCGAAATGCCGGGATCGCCGCACTGCTGAACCGGATCTGCCGCGGCTACGCGGTGGTCGGTGTGGCCGTTCCGGTCTTCGGGATCGCCACCGGGGCCCAACTCGGCGTCCTCACCGACGCCTGGCTGATCGTGTCGCTGGCGTTGACCGCGATCGCCGCCGGGATCCTCGCGCTGGCCATCCTGCCCAACCAGCAGCGCCTGCTAGCGCTGCCGAGGGACCCGGCCAACCACGACGGGACGCTCGCCCTGGCGACCCGGCTGACCATGCTCACCGGCATCTTCAACGTCCTGTGGGCGATCGTCGTCGTCCTCATGATCGTCCGCCCCGGCTCGACCACGGGAGTGTGACCGGCGTGCGCATCCTGCGAATCGCGGCCGGTGTCGAGGCCGCTTCCCTGGCGGCCCTGCTGATCAACCTGTGCACCGCGCACCTCCGGGTGATCACGACGCTCGGCGGCCCGCTGCACGGCATGGCCTACCTGGTCGTCATCGCGATCACCTTCGCGACGACCCGCTCCCCAGCCGCCCGGTGGTGCGCCGTCATCCCCGGCGTCGGTGGCCTGCTCGCTGTCCGAAAAATCCCCATTTCCCCCCGAAAAACCCGCGGTCCAATTCGGACAAATCGGCTGTGATGCTGGAACCCTCTTTCGTACCAACGACATGACAAGTCGGCTTCGATGTCCAGGGCGGCGTTGACGTCGGCGCGCCCGGCGGTCAGGGTTTCCCAGCGACCGCGTTCGCCGCGGTCGAGGTGTAGTCCACGGCGGCAGGCACTATCTTCTGCCCCACCTGGACGCGCGACGAGATGTGCATCTGCCCCGAGGGAGTGGCCGTGTACCAACAGATTCTCGATCCGCTGTTCGGCTCTCTCGGCTGGAGTGCTCTCGCGGCCTCGCTGCCGCTGCTGGTGCTGTTCGCGCTGCTCGGCATCATGCGCATGACGGCGTGGAAGGCATCCCTGATCGCACTGCTGGTCGCGATCGCGATCGCCATCTTCATCTACCCGATGCCGGTGGACCAGGCGGTGCTGTCCGCGACGCTGGGTGCGGCGTTCGGGTTCTTCCCGATCCTGTGGATCGTGATCAACGCCATCTGGATCTACAACATGACCGTCACCACGGGCCATTTCGACGTGCTGCAACGGTCGTTCTCCAGGGTGAGCAGCGATCGCCGCATCCAGGCCGTGATCATCGCGTTCTGCTTCGGGGCGCTGCTGGAGGCCCTCGCCGGTTTCGGCACCCCGGTCGCGATCACCACCGTGATGCTGCTGGCGCTGGGGTTCAGCCCGATCACCTCCGCGGTGGTCGCGCTGGTGGCCAACACCGCTCCCGTCGCCTTCGGGGCGCTGGCATCGCCGCTGGTGACGCTCGCCAGCGTCACCGGGCTGCCGCTGGCCGAACTCGGGGCGATGACCGGTCGCCAGACTCCGCTGCTGGCGGTCTTCGTGCCCCTGGTGCTGGTGGGGATCATCGACGGCCTGCGCGGGGTGCGGCAAACCCTGCCCGCCACGCTGGTGTGCGGCGTGACCTTCGCGATCGCCCAGTTCGTCGCGGCGAACTACGTTTCCGTGCCGCTGACCGACATCATCGCCGCGCTCGTCGCCGCTGGCGCCACGGTCCTGCTGCTGCGGGTGTGGACGCCGCCCGGCGCCGGTGAGCAGGCGCCGCCCGCGGCGGACGGCCACGGCGTGGTGTTCCGCGCCTACTTGCCGTACCTGATCATCATCGCCGTGTTCGTGGTCGCCCAGATCGGCCCGATCGCCCGCGCCCTGGACGTGGTGACGCTGCAGTTCGGCTGGCCGGGCCTGGACATCCGCAATCCCGAGGGTGAAGCGCTGTCCCTGGTGCAGTTCAAGTTCAACTGGCTGACCAGCGCCGGGTCGCTGCTGCTGATCGCGGGCCTGCTGACCATCCCGGGGATCGGGATCCGGCCGCGCGCGGCGCTGTCCCGCTACCTCGGCACCTACGTGCAGCTGAAGTGGCCGATCGTCACCGTCATGTCGGTGCTGGCGATCGCCTACGTGATGAACGCCTCCGGGCAGACCGCGACGCTGGGCACCTGGATGGCCGCGGTGGGCGGGCTGTTCGCGCTGATCTCGCCGATCCTCGGCTGGCTGGGCGTCGCCGTCACCGGCTCCGACACCTCGTCCAACTCGCTGTTCGGCGCCCTGCAGGTGGCGGCCGCCCAGCAGGCCGGTATCGACCCGCTGCTCGCCGCGGCGGCGAACGGCTCCGGTGGTGTGCTGGGCAAGATGATCTCGCCGCAGAACCTGGCCATCGCGGCGGGCGCGGTCGGCATGACCGGCCGGGAAGGCGACATCTTCCGCCGCGTGCTGCCGTGGAGCATCGCCTTCCTGGCCCTGATGTGCGTGCTCGTCTACCTGCAGTCGCTACCGGTCCTGGCCTGGATGACGCTCTGAGGCTCGCTCGTCCTGGCCGCGAAATCGGCGGAGCCGCTACCGGCGTTCGGCGTGCACTTGCCACACCGGCAGCAGGATTCGCCCCTGTTCGTCGGTTTCCACCGCGTCGAGGTTGAATGCGAGCCCGGCCGCTTCGAAGTCGTTGTGCCCGGCCATGGCGCGGATCGAGTCCGGAGTGAAGGCTGAGGTGTAGTACGTCGATTCGATGCTGGTGATGTTCCAGTGCCCGCCGAGATTGGCGTGCAGGTCGTCCTGGCTTACCTGGAACGGCATGAGCGAGTCGGGGCCGTCGGAGAAGCAGAACAGGTTCAGCTGTGCGCCGGGCTTGGTCACCCGGTGCAGCGCCGCGCTGTAGTCCCGTCGCTGCTGCTCGACGAGGCAGTGGTAGAGGGCGCTGTCCAGCACGGTGTCGAACCGCTGCTCGATGCCGTCGAGGCTGGTCACGTCCGCCACCTCGAATTCCACGGCGACGCCCCGTTGCCGGGCCCGCTGCCGCGCCTGCTCGATCGCCGCGGGCGAGGCGTCGACTCCCAGCACCCGGTAGCCGCGCTCGGCGAGGAACAGCGAGTTCTCGCCGAGCCCGCATCCGGCGTCGAGCACCTCGCCGCGGATCCGGTCGGTGTCCGCGAGCTCGATGAGCCGCGGTTGTGGTTCGCCGATGTCCCAGGGGACGCGCTCGAACCGGAACGCGCTTTCGCCGAAGGGCGATTCACCCCGGTAGATCGCGTCGAAGTCGGCTTCTTCAGGGGAGAGGGCGGGGCCTTGCGTGTGTTCGTCCATCGTGCGCTGCCTCCCAGGATGAGCCGTCGCACGGCTGCCCAGAAATTCAATACGGGATGAATTGTGCTGCTCCGGTGCCGCCCTGTCAACGACCGGACGAGCATCCAGGTCCACAGTAGACCCGCTGTTCGACGGGCGCGGTCGCGAACAGCGCGATCAGAGATCGGAATAGTGCTATCCCGCTTGCGCGCTTAACACCACGCGGTCGGCGCTCCTAGCTTGGACATCGCAGCTGAGACGGGGAGGCCGCCCATGACCACGCCGCAACGGCGGCACGCGAGTTCGAAACCGGATTCCGGTGTCGGGCGCGCGCGCTGGACGATCATCTCGATGGCCTTCCTGGCCACCACCATCAACTACGTCGATCGCGCGAACCTCGGCGTGGCACTGCCCTACATGACCGAGGACCTGGGCCTGTCGAGCACCGCGTCCGGAGTGCTGCTGGGGGCGTTCTTCTGGACCTACGCGTTCATGCAGATGCCCTCCGGCTACCTGGTGGACCGCCTCGGGCCCCGGCGGATGCTGTTCGCCGCGCTGGTCGTGTGGTCGGTGGTGACCATGCTCATCGGCGCGGCCACCGGTTTCGCCATCCTGCTGCTCCTGCGCTTCCTGCTGGGCGTGGGCGAATCCCCGACCTATCCGGCCAACTCGAAGATCGTGTCCCGGTGGTTCCCGGTGCGCGAACGCGGCATAGCGGCATCGATCTTCGACAGCGGTGGCCGCGCCGGAACCGCGCTGGCGCTGCCGTTGATCGCCGTGCTCATCGGGCTGATCGGCTGGCGCGCCTCGTTCCTGGTGTGCGGCCTGGTCGGGCTGGTCTTCGCCGTGCTGTGGCTGCGCGTCTACCGCGATCCCGGCGACCACCCGACGGTCACCGCCACCGAACTGGCGCACATCCGCAGCGGCAGCGCGCCGGAGGACGCGAGCGGCCCGGCGATGCGGTGGCGGGAACTGCTCGCCTACCGCACCACCTGGGGCATGGTGGGCGGCTTCTTCTGCCTGTCCTTCGTGCTGTACTTCTTCGTCACCTGGTTCCCCTCCTACCTGGTGGACGCGCGCGGCTTCGACCTGCTCCAGCTGGGCATCCTCGGCATGCTCCCGCCGCTGCTGGCGATGCCCGCGCAGTGGCTCGGCGGGCTCCTGCAGGACCGCCTGATCAGCCGGGGTCATCCGGTGTCGGTGGCCCGCAAGGTGCCGCTGGTGAGTGGACTGGTGCTGTCGTCGGTCATCGTCTTCGCCGGTCAGGCCCCCAACGCCGGGGTCGCGCTGGTGCTGCTGACGGTGTCGTACTGCGCGCTGACCTTCGCCGCCTCCAGCCTGTGGGCGCTACCCGGCGACGTCGCGCCCTCTCCCGGCAACGTCGGATCGCTGGCCGGGATCCAAGGATTCGCCTCCAACCTCGCGGGCGCGGTCAGCCCGATCGTCGTCGGCATCCTGCTCGACATCACCGGCGGCTCCTACGTCCTCCCACTCACCGTAGCCGGACTGGTAGCCCTGACCGGCGCCACGATCTACGCCTTCGCCATCGGCCCAATCACCCCCCTCGGCACCACCAGATAAGAGGTGAAGGGCACCTTCCACCAACGTACTTGGCAAAAGGTGCCCTTCACTCCCCACCCGATCAAGGGCCCGAATCCACCGAATCGCGGCCCGTACGGATGACTTTTTCCGAGTGAAGGGCACCTTTTACCGGCATAGTTGGCGAAAGGTGCCCTTCGGTCTTCACCGGTGCGGGTAGCGGCGCCGGGGTGGGCGTTAGGAATCCAGGTAGGCGAATCGTTTTGGTTCGGGTTCTTCGACGTCCGGTAGGGCCTCGGTGCCGTTCGGGCGGGGGCCGCGCTTGATCTCTTCGATCAGGTGCCAGCCCGCCGGTGCGATCGGTCGGGCGGAATCCCAGTACACCGCTACGCGTCGGCCGAACGAGCTCTCCAGTCGGCGCACCCGCACGCCGCGGGTGTCGGAAACCAGCGCCGCCAACGCATTCGTCACCCCGACGCCCAACCCGTGCCGGACCAGCGAGATCAACGTCTGCGGCTGGTTGGTCGCCTGCACCAGGTCGATCTCCAGACCGCGCTCGTGGAACACCCGGTTCGGCTCGAACCTGGCGAGGTCGGACGTTTCCCGCTGCCCGATGGTGATCAGCGGATGCGCGGCGACCGCCTCGATGGACAGCGGCTCGTCGAGCAGGCACAGCGGATGTCCGGGCGGGTGCACCACGACCAGCGGCTCCTGCCACAGCGGGAAGCACTGCACCGTCGAAGACACCGGAGGCGGCGCCATCGGCCGCAGGTACACGTCGACATCACCGTTGATCAGGGCGTCGTCGAGTTCCAGCGTGGCCCGCTCCACCAGGATCACCTTGACATCGGGGCTGGTGCGCGTGAAGTGCTCCAGCACGAGCGGCACGAAAGCCGCGCTGGCGCTGGGAAAGCTGCCCAGCGTCACCACTCCGCGAGCAGCGCCGCGACGTGCCGCCATGGCGGCTTCGGCGATGTCGAGCTCCCGCAGGATCGTCTGCGCGTGATCGGCCAAGCTGCGCCCCGCCTCGGTGGGGACCACCGGCCGCTTCCGCCGGTCGAACAGCGGCAGACCCACCGCGCGCTCCAGCGACGCGACGTGCATGCTCACCCGCGACTGGGAACGGTGCGTGGTCGCGGCGGCCGTGCTGAAACTGCCGGTGTCAATCACGGCGAGGAAGGAAACGAACCACTCCAGGCGAACGTCCGGACGCAACATCGCCGTGCGCACCCCGCTTTCCACCAGGCACGCGTGGCACCCGTTCTGAACCTCATCGTTCTTCGCTAGGTAGCACTGAGACGATCGTAGATCACCCGAAACCGGGTAGTAAACGCTTTTCCGGGAACAACGGGCACCCCGGCCCCGATATCACCGATCTGGATGTCGCTATCCGGAACATGTTCTTAACGCACCCCGCCCGCGCGTCTAGCGTCGGTTTGGCCACCCGCAAGCTGCCCGGCCCGGATGAGCCGAAGGGGTTCGACCATGGGAAGCACTCGCAGAGAATTCGTCACCCGAACCGCGTCGGTGGCGGCCCTGTCGGCACTCGCGGCGACCGAGGCGGGAAGCGCCTCGGCTGCCGCGACGACAACGGACCTGCCGTACCCGGACGTCAACTGGCCGGACGACGTGCGGGAGCGGTCGGACACCCCGAAGCTCTGCCAGTGGTTCTCCCGCAATCCCGACGAGAAGACGGTGCGCCGTTGGCGCCAGGTGGGTGTCACCGGCGCACTGATCACCGACACGCCCCCGCTGCCATGGGGATTCGACACGCTGCGCGCGGACCGGGCCCGGCTGGAGGCGCTGGGGCTGCACGTCACGGCGTACCTGATCAGCGCGCCGGAAAGCGCGATCCTCGGCACCGGCGACCGCGACAAGGCGATCGACGACGTCAAGCGTTCCCTTGTCGCGGCGGGAAAAGCGGGCATCCCGGTGGTCGAGTACAACTGGTACGTACACCGGCTCACCGAGGGCTACTACGAGCTCCTCGACGACGAGGACCGGCTGGGCGCCGGGTACACGGCCTTCGACTACCACCGCGAGGTCGACGGTGTGCCGGTGCAGGATCTGCCGCGCGAGCCGGGCACGCCCGAGTTCAGCTACGAGCAGCTCTGGGAGCACTACGAGCACTTCCTCCGCGAGGTGATCCCGGTCGCGCACGAGGCCGGGGTGCGAATGGCGCTGCACCCCAACGATCCGCCCGCCCCGATCAGTCGCGGCAATCCGCAGATCCTGGGCTCGGTGCGGGATTGGCAGCGCATGGTCGAAACCGTGGACAGCCCGGCCAACGGGATGACCGTGCACTCCGGGGTGGCCACCGAGGTCGGCGCGGACGCCGTCGAATTCGTGCGCTACATGGGCGAGCGGGACCGGATCAACCACATCCACTACCGCAACGTCCGGGTGGACGAACCGAGGGTGAAGTACGCCGAGGTCTTCCCGGACAGCGGCCAGACCGACATGTTCGCGTTCATGCGCGAACTCGTCCGGCAGGGCTACAACCGCGGCATCCTGCCCGAGCATCCCCGCGCGCTCGACTACGACCGCGAGCACGACGAGATCACCGGCCAGTACGCCGAAGTCGGTGGTGGTGGACACGCGGGCGAGCTGTACGACACCGGCTACTGCCGAGCCATGCTCCAGGCAGCCCTGATAGCCGAAGGCAGAACCGGGCAGTAGCGGTACCCGTTCTCCTCCGTTGCAAGGGAAATAGCCGTCGGGCCGGGACCGCTACCGCGTGCCGGGTAACCGGACGGATTGGGCGTGCCGGAATGTGTTGGTCGGGTCCCAGCGCTGCTTGACCTGCTGGAGTCGCGGGTAGGCGTCCTTGTAGTAGAGCTGGTGCCATGCGACGCCGGAGGTGTTCCAGGCGGGGTCGCCGAGGTCGGTGTCCGGATAGTTGATGTAGCAGCCGTCGGTCACCTCGCCGGACACCGGAACCCCGCCCGTCTGGCGGTAGACGTCCCGGTAGAACTCCCGCAACCACCGCACCCGTCTGGGCTCCTCGGCCGGATCATCCCAGTAGGACTGATACTGCAGCTTCATCACCGAGTCGCGGTGCGGGGCGGCCGTGGCATCCGGCGCGATCGCGTTGATCTGGCCGCCGTAGGTGTCGACCTGGAGCAGATCGCCGGAATTGTCGTAGCCGGTCAGGTATCGGTAGATGACGGCTATCTGGTCGTCCGGGAAACCCGTTCGCAGGTAAGCGGACTTGTAGTCGGAATGCCGGTTCCAGCTCGTCGCCGCGTGTTCCCGCGTCGCGAGCAGCCAAGGCATCCGCCGCGCATCGACCTGCGGCGCGCCCACCCCGTCGGCGATGGCCGCGAGGTAGCGGTCCAGCAGCACCGCGGCGTTCGGTGCGGTGGCGTCCATCTGCGTGTACAGCGAAATCCCGCCGCTGGCCCTGGTGCTCAGCGCCAGCTTGCTGGACAGCGCGGCGTACGGCGAACCGGGCGCGCTGTTGCGCTCGCACCAGCTCCCGTAGTTCTTCAGCAGCGCGCGGAACGAACTTTCCGTCAAATCGCGCCACGACCAGGACAGCCCGTGCACGAACACCTCGCCCGGCGGCCTCGGCAACTGCTGCTCGGCAGCCAGTCCGGCCGTGCCCGGAGTGCGCAGGAAGTACCTGGTGACGACGCCGAAGTTGCCGCCACCGCCGCCGGTGTGCGCCCACCACAGGTCGCGGTTCGGGTCGTCGGGCTCGGCGGTGGCGAGCACCGAGCGGACCGCGCCCTGCGCGTCGACGACCACGACCTCCACCCCGTGGAGGTGATCGGTGGTCAGGCCGTGCGCGCGGGACAGCAGGCCGTGGCCCCCGCCGCAGATGTGCCCACCGGCACCGACCGATTCGCAGGAACCGCCCGGAATCGTCACGCCCCATCTCCGGTACAGGGTTTCGTACACGTCCAGCAGCGTTGCCCCGGCCTCGACGACGAACGCACCGCGATCGTGGTCGTAGTGCACCGAGTTCAGCACGGACAGGTCGACGACGACCTCGACGTCCGGGTTGTACACGAAGTCCTCGTAGCAGTGCCCGCCGCTGCGGACCGCCAGCCGCTTCCCACCGCGCACCGCATCGCGCACCGAGGTGATCACCTGCTCGGTGTTCCCGGCCAGCTGGACCGACTCCGGTGTGCCGACCCACCGCCGGTTGCTGCCCCGCACCAGGTCCGGATATCGGGGGTCGTCCGGGGTGACCACGACCGGGCCGGATCCGCTTCCGGCAGCGGCGGCCGATCCCGGCGATCCCGCACCGAGCCCCACCGCGCCACCGAGCCCCACCGCGCCACCGAGCACCGCCGCACTGCCGACGAGGAGCCTCCGGCGCGATACGTCGCTCATCTGCGATCCCCTCCGCACAACCTGCCGCAGCGCGCTCGGGCGGCGTGTTCCGTGCAGACGAAGTTATTGCGGTGCCTCGCGTGGGTGAAGCGCGACTTGGCGATGGAAGTATTCGATTACCAGATTTGTCCACATAGGACACGGATGCGCCGGTCCGGCGTCCGGCTGGCTCGTGGGCTAGGCTCGATCATGCCAGGTGACGACGTCAGGAGGTGCTGTGCGCATCGGGATCGGACTGCCGAACACCGTCCCCGGAACCACCGGTGACTTGCTGCTGGACTGGGCGCGACGGGCTGAGGAGCGCGGCTTCGCGTTCGTCTCCACCATCGGCCGGGTCGGCTACCCGTCCTTCGATTCGCTCACCGCCCTGGCCGCGGTCGCCGGTGCCACCTCGCGCATCGGGCTGGTGACCAACGCGGTGCTCGGGCCGACCTATCCGGACGCGGTGCTGGCCAAGATCAGCGCTACCGTCGACCAGGTCTCCGGCGGCAGGCTCACGCTCGGGTTGGGCGTCGGTGCCCGCGAATCCGACTACCTGCCCAGCGATCGGCCCTTCGCCGGGCGCGGCCGGGCCTTCGACCGGCAATTGGACTTCCTGCAGCGGGCGTGGCGGGGCGAACCGGTGGCCGACGGCGATTTCGCCGGGGAACACCGCCCGGTGGCACCGCCCGGCCGGGAGATCCCGATGCTCATCGGCGGGCACAGCGCACAGGCGATCCGGCGCACCGTGCGCTGGGGCGCGGGGTGGACGGGCGCGGGCGGCGGACCACGTCGCGCGGAACCGATGGTGCGCGACGTCCAGGCGGCCTGGCGCGAAGCCGGACGCGAGGGCGACCCGAGGCTGCTCGGGCTGGCCTATTTCTGCGCGGATGACCGCTTCAGCACCGAATCCGACAGCTACCTGCGCAGCTACTACGCCTACGCGGGCGACCACGCGAACACCATCGCCGAGGGCGCGGTGCGCACCCCCGACCACATTCGCGGCATCATCGAGCAATTCGCCGGAATCGGCATGACAGAACTGGTCTTCACCCCAACACTCGCCCACCTCGACGAGATCGACCGCCTAGCCGACCTCGTCCTCTGAACCCGTTCGAGTGGTAGGTGAAGGGCACCTTTTACCAACTATGTTGGCGAAAGGTGCCCTTCACCTACCACCCAATCAGTGCACCCACACCGAGCTGGCGCGGCTGGTCACCTGATGGGGTAGGAGTGAAGGGCACCTTTGACCGGCATAGTCGGTCGAAGGTGCCCTTCACTCCGTTGCGCCGGGGGTCAGCGGATTGCGGTTTCTGGTTGGACTGCGTGTACTCCCCAGGTTTCGTTGGCGATTTGGGTTATGCGTAGGTCTACCGCTGAGCTGGCGAGGGCTAGGGCGGTGGGGCGGTCTAGGTTGTAGTGGGATTGCATCCAGGTGAGCATCGCGTTCAGGGCGATGGCGGTTGCTTCGTTGAGGTTCTCGTGGAAGCCGAAAGTGACGCGTCCGCTTGGGGTTTCGGCGTGGATGCCCGGTGCCTGGGGTTCGGGGACGATGTCCAGGCGAACCCGCGTGGTCATGCCGCATTCGATCGCGGTCCCGCTCACCTCGCCGTTGCCCTGCGCGGCATGGCCGTCGCCGAGCAGCAGCAGTCCGCCGGGCACCGTGATCGGCAGGTAGATGGTCGATCCCGCGACGAGCTCGCGGCAGTCGATGTTGCCGCCGCCGGAGGGCCGCGGCGGGATCGTGGAGTGCTCGCCCGGCTCGTCCGGTGGCATGCCGATCACGCCGAGGAACGGGGTGAGCGGCACCGTGTGGCCGCGGTCGTTGGTGCCGGTGCCGCGCTCGGCGTCGAGCTCCCAGAGCAGCCAGGTCGGCGTGCTGGCGACACCGAGCTTGCGGTTCAGCCAATCGTCCTTCGCACCGGCGACCGTCCAACCCCACTCGTCGGGGCGCATCGACTCCAGGTGCACCGCGAGCACCGCACCGGGTTCGGCACCGCGAACGGCGATCGGGCCGGTGAGGCAATGCCCCCTTCGCCGACCGCCGAACATCGTCGGCCGCTGCTCCCCCGGTTTGTCCTGGCGCTCCAGGTATCCCCGCGAATCCAGCGAACCCACCACCACGGTGTCGCCGGGGTCGACGGTGAGCACCGGTTGCGCATCCCGGCTGAAGAAGTCGGTCACCGTGTTCGCAGCGGGCTGGAGGCGATGCTCGATCATGCGGTCCTTCTCTCGGCGACGATCAGCGTGGCACAAAGGATGTCACGCTGCGAACGCCGTCGAGGTGTCTGTCCGACCACATGTGACGGCCGGACGGCAGAGGGATAACGGCGCAGCTGAGCCGCTTCACAGATCGAGTTCGCCGTGGCACGATGTCGGGCGAATTGCCCGGAATGCCGGTGGCATTCGGCGGAATCACCACGCTCGGCACCGGCGCGCACCGAATTCCACGGATTTCCGCCCGGACATCGAGGGAGCGATGACGATGAGCAGCGCGGCCATCGACAACGACGACATCCCACCGACCCAGCAACGGGAACTCCGCCGGGTTGTTACCGCATCCGTGGTCGGCACCGCCCTGGAGTGGTACGACTTCTTCATCTACGGCTTCGCCGTCACCCTGGTTTTCAACACGCTGTTCTTCCCGACCACCGATCCGACCGTGGGCACCATCGCGGGATTCGCGACCTTCGGCGTCGGATTCGCGATCCGCCCGCTGGGCGGATTCCTCTTCGGACACCTCGGCGACCGCGTCGGCCGACGGGCCACCCTGGTCATCACGACGCTGATCATGGGTCTGTCCACCGGGCTCATCGGACTGCTGCCGACCTACGAGACGATCGGCGTGGCCGCACCGATCCTGTTGACCCTGCTGCGGATCTGCCAGGGCCTCGGCGCGGGGGCGGAGTTCGGCGGGGCTTCGACGCTGCTGTGCGAGCACGCTCCGCCGCAGCGGCGCGGCTACCTCAGCTCGTACGCGCAAACCGGTGTCCAAATAGGACTTCTGCTTGGCACCGTGTCCTTCCTGCTGGTCGAGCGGTTGGGTTCGGAGACCGTGCAGGCCTGGGCCTGGCGGGTGCCGTTCCTGCTCAGCTTCGCGCTGATCGCCGTGTCGCTGTACGTCCGGCTGCGGGTCGCCGAATCACCGGTCTTCGAACGCATGGCCAGCGACCGGCGCACCGTTCAGCTCCCGGTGTTCGACGCGCTGCGCCGCTATCCGCGCAACTTCCTGATCGGCATCGGGGCGCACATCTGCGACACCGCGGTGGTCTACATCTACGCCACGTTCAGCGTCGCTTATCTCCAGCAAACCCTGGAGTTACCGCGCTGGATCGGACTGACCGGGGTCATCACCTTCACCGTCGTCGTCATCATCCTGCAGCCGGTGTACGGCGCGTTGTCCGATCGGATCGGCCGCAAGCCGCTGAACCTGTTCAGCGTGGTGTTCACCGCGCTGTTCGCCTTCCCGTTCTTCGCGCTGCTGGCCACCGAGCAGCCGGTGCTCATCTGGCTCGCGCTGGTCGTCGCGGCGTCGCTGGGGCTGGCACCGATGATCGCGGTCCAACCGGCGTTCTACGCGGAGCTGTTCGGCGCCCGGGTGCGCTACACCGGCTTCGCCGCGTCCCGCGAGATCGGCGCCGCACTGGGCGGGTTCTCCCCGCTGGTCGCATCCGCGCTGGTCATCCAGGCCGACGGGGAGGGCTGGCTGGTGGCGGCGTGGATGGTCGGCACCGCGATCGTCTCGCTGGTCGCGTTCGCCTTCGCCCGCGAGACGAAGGACATCGACATCACAGCGGCAGACGCACCAGGCGCCCGCACCGCCTCAGACGGGTGAGCATCGCGTGCTCGTGAGTGGAAATCCGAGTTCTCACCGGGATTTCCACTCACGAGCCCCAGCGCCACGCATGCCGATCCACCTGGCTCGACAGCCATCCTGATCCGCCATGCCCGAGGTTGGGCTTCAGCGCTGGACAATTACTTTATGAGTGCTAAAGTGATTTAGGTCCACGAACACGGAAGGATGGGTCATGATCACGGAAGCCGAAGGCACGCCCGATGAGAGGCTTGCGCGGGCCGCGTCGTTGCGCGCCCGCGCGGCTGCGGCCGGTGGTTGGTTCAGGTGGTACCTGGTGGCGCTCGGCATCGTCTCCGCCGTGCAGATCGCGCTGGTGGAGACGGTTTTTTCGGAGGGATTCGCGCGCTACGTCGTCATAGCCGGGTGGGCGATCGTTTGGACGCTGGCCGGGTTGTGGGCCGAGCGCCGCGCGGTCTTTCCCGCCAAGGCGAAGTGGTATGTGATGGGGGCGATGGCGGTGTGGTTCGGTTGCTACGCGGTCCTGGTAGGGCCGCTGATCCGCTGGCAGTTCGGCACGTCGTTGCTGCCGTGGGTGCTGGCGGCGCTCGGGTTGTCCCTGCCGTTTTTCATCGCGGCCGTACTGGTCAAGACGCGTCGATGACCCACCTGCGGCGCGAGCTCGACCCGATCATCCACTCCCCGGTGCGGTTCTCGATCGCCGCGGCGCTCAGCGCCGTGGAACGGGCCGATTTCCGGTTCATCCGCGACACCGTCGAGGTCAGCGACTCGGCGCTGTCGCAGCACGTGGCGGCGCTGGAACAGGTCGGCTACGTCAAGGTCAGCAAGGGGCGCGCGGGACGGCGCACCAAGACCTGGCTCGCCCTCACCGACCAGGGACGGCAGGCGTTCACCCACCACCTCGCCGTGCTCAACCGGATCGCCGCCGAACCGCCCCGCGCCCCGGCGGAGGAAACCTGACCGCGATCACCAGAGCACACCCCCCATGCTCTGGTGATCGCCGCTGGCACCCGTCGATCTCGGGTCAGCCCGAGACCACCCGCAGCACGGCGGCGCCATCGGACAAGCCCACCAGTTGCAGTGCGACCGAACCCGGCTCCGGTTCCGGCGGTGGTTGCACGCTGCCATCGGGGTTGCAGAACTGGCCGCCTCCGCCGCCGCCGATGTAGAAGCGGAAAATGGCGCCGCAGGTGCCCTTCAACGTGCCGTTGCCGCCACCGCCGCCGTCCAGGCTCAGGTCGATGTCGATCCCGTCGGGGTTCACGCTGGTCACCGAAAGGCTGCCGCCGCTGAGCTGGATGTCGATCGGCTGGGACAAGGAAATCTCGCAGGTGCCGTCCGCGCAGGCCCCGTAGTTCGTGCCGTCCGCGGCGGTGACCGGCGGCGGCGCGGTCGTGGTGGAGGTCGTCGTGCTTGGCGCGATGGTGTCGACGGGCGGCGCCGTCGTGGTCACCGGCGCGCCTTCCTGCGCGGTACCGCAGCCTGCCGCGAGCACTGCGGCGAACAACGCACAACCCGCTTGCCAAGAGCGTCGTGAGATCGACATCGGGCAAAGATAGCGGGCTCGGCAACCGCCGAAACGCCGGTGGCCCGTTGCTGCCAGCGAGCCACGGATGCGCTGCGCGCCAACCGGTTCGAGGCGCTGCCGCCGAGGAGCAACGCCGCTGCTTGGCCGAACGCGCCGATGAATTCGGTGCGGACGCCCGGAAACGGCTGAATTCCTTCGGGGAGCACGGCGTGCGCAGCTCGCCGGGCGAGCAGGCGGGACAAGAGATCGGCGACCTGGGACCAGGCCCACCCGCCCTTGTCCGCCGAATGTTCGGAGGTGGCCCCGGAATTTTCGGCCACCCCACGGATCTCGGCCGCGTGGTTCGTTCCGCACCCAGCACCTGTCCCACGAGAACCCGTGCGTGCTTCGGGACGGTGTGGCGGCCCGAAGCACGCACGGCCAACAACACTGCCGAGGCGGATCCCGGCGGTGTGCGGTCTCGCTGGGGATCAGCGTTGGGTGAGATGTCCGAACACGATCAAGTTCTCTTCGTAATTGCGCTGGGACTCGTCGAAATCCCCGCCGCAGGTGATCAGTCTGATCTCGGGTCGTGGCACGTCGCCGTACACGGCCTCGGTGGGGAACTCGTCCTTGCGGACCAGGTCGACGCGGTCGACGACGTAGCTGACCTGGGATCGGTCCTGGCGTTCGACGAGGATCCGGTCGCCGCGGCGCAGGTCGCGCAGTCGGAGGAACACGCCGGCCTCGGTGTAGGAGTCGACGTGGCCCAGTACCACGAACGGCCCGGCTGCACCGGCGCCAGGTCCCCGGCTGTACCAACCGGCCTGCATCGGCTTTTCGATGGGCGGCACCTCGACCGTGCCGTCGGCGTTGAGCCCGAGCGGCACGAGAGCCGAGGTCACCCGAATAGCCGGGATGGAGATGCTCTGCGGTCGGGAATCCCCCGGGACCGGTCCGGCCGCTGGTTCGGCCGGACCCGCCGCGACCGGATGCGCTGCGAGCGGCTGCGCGGCAGGCCCCTCCGCCGAGCGGAAACCGGTGGGACCGGCCACCGCCAGCAGCGCGAACAGCAAGGTGAACCACACGGCCAGGATTGCGACTTTCACATCCCACCCCCCGCCACCCCGGGGCACCCGCTCACGGCGAACAGGTGCGCACCGAATTTCGCAGCCGCACCACGCGAGCTGAATTCGCCCAGATCGGTGGTGTGCGTTCCAGGAGCGCACACCACCTATCCGGGTCGGGTCAGCCGCGCTGCCCCGCACGCCGGTGGCGCAGGTATGCACCACCAGCTGCCGCTGCGGCCACTGCCGTCGCGGCGCCCAGCGCCATCAGCGGTCCAGAAGCGTCGGACGAGTCCTGCGCGGCGGCTCCGCCGCCCGCCTGGACCGCACCCACGGGTACCTGAGGAACCTGTGGCACCTGCGGGACGACCTGCGGCACCTGCCGCTGCGGCACCTGCTCCTGCGTCGGCACCTGCTCCTGCGGCGGCACGGCAGGTGCCTGTTCGGGCGCCGGCGGCGGAACCTCTTCTGCCGGCGGCGGGGCCGCCGGCGGCGGAACTTCTGCCGGCGGCGGGGCCGCCGGTGGCGGCGCAACCGGCGGCGGAGCAACCGGCGGCGGAGCAACCGGAACAGGCTTCTGCTCCGGAGGCTTCTGCACCGGAGGGCAGCCTGGGCACGGCTTGAAGTCGTGCGGCGGCTTGAAGTCGTTCGGTGGTGGGCACACCCCGAATTGGCACTCGCCCTGGGCGAGCACATACGGTGGCTGCGCCGAATGCTCTTCGGCACCCGCAATGGGTGCCAGTCCAATCGATGCACCCAGTACAAAGGCGGTTACGCCGCCAAGGCGAACAAACGTTGAGGACACCCCAGCCTCCTTTTGATCGTGTGAGCGCAGATCCGGTAGAAAATGATCGTATTTGTGGATCCACACTCAAGATCTCTTCCAGTCACCTCGTGATATTTGGAAGGCGACTCTTCGTACGGTAAGCAGGGTTTTCAACGTTGGCAGCGCAGGAATACATGATCACTCGGTTGAGTAAGTGTTGATAAGTCCAATCGGGAGTTTTCATCACGCCATGTGAGATCGACGCCCCATCGTCGCCCCACTGGGTCTCACCCGATAGATGATTAACACCGCAAAGCAGGTGGCGCGGCGACTGATCGTCACATCCGAATAGGGACCGGCCCGACGATCGTCCACATAGCTGGATCGACACGATTGCCTAACTGCCGAGATCAATTGTTGAAAGGATCTAGAAATACCCCGTCCACCCGCGACACGAGCCGAACTAAATGGACAGATCCACCTGCCAGAAGGTGTGCCGACCAGTTCTGATCGACGATCACAAATCCGATCAAGCGGGCCATTGGAGATCTTTGCCAACGCGCCATCGCCGCGCCGAGATCAACGATTCATTCCCGTTCGGAAACAACATCGAACAAGGCCTGGCGACATATCCCGGCACCGTCGGTGCACACCGACCAGGCGTGCGAAATACAACAAGATCCGAATTGGTCACCACTCAAATGGATCTCAATTGATCCACTGCGTGAATGGGATAAGCGGAATTCGAAAGGCAGCGTTACCGACCGCCGTGCCGACCGCCCGGCGGGGCGTCGACGACCTGTGCGAACGCGGATCCTGGCCAGATGCGCACCGGCGGTGTCTACTGACGGCAGACTCGCCGCGGAGTTCGGCATTGGAGGGCTTCATGACCAACAACTCAGGTGCGCAGGTGGCGGCCGAGCCATCGGCCAAGCGGGTGCGGACCTACCTCGGCGGGCGGTTGGTCGCCGACACCCGGCACCCGGTCCTGGTATGGGAACACCCGTACTACCCGACCTACTACATCCCGGCCGAGGACGTGCGGGCCGAGCTGCGGGCGACCGGCGAGACCCGGCTCACCGACGGCCTGGGCGACGGCGAGGTCTACGACGTGCTGGTCGACGGGACCACCGCCGAAGGCGCCGCCGTCCGGTTCACCGACTCCACCGCCCTGCGCGACCTGGTGCGGCTGAGCTGGAGCGCCATGGACCAGTGGTTCGAAGAGGACGAACCCGTCTACGTCCACCCGCGCGACCCGTACAAGCGGGTGGACATCCTGCCCAGCTCCAGGCACGTGGTGGTGCGCATCGGCGGCGTCGTGGTGGCCGATTCGCGGCACCCGCACATTCTGTTCGAAACCGGCCTGCCGCCGCGGTACTACCTGCCGCTGACCGATGTCCGGATGGATCTGCTGCGGCCGTCGGGTCGCCAAACCCAGTGCCCCTACAAGGGAACCGCGACGTACTGGCACGTGCTCGTCGACGGCACCGAGCACTCCGACATCGTGTGGACCTACCCGACACCGCTGCCGGAGAGCCAGAAGATCGCCGGTCTCGCCTGCTTCTACGACGAACACGTCGAAATCACCATCGACGGCCAACGCCAGCAGCCGCCGCAGACACCGTTCTCCTAACCCCGAAGCGGCGCCCGGTGCGGGGCCGTACCAGTGCCGTTACGTTGAAAAGCACCGTCCGCGTTCGGACCACGGGGGGGCTGTGGTGGATGGGTTGCCGATTGTGCTGGTGCACGGAATCCGGTTGTCCGGGGGGATGTGGTCCGAGGTGGTGGACCTGCTCTCCGGCAGTCATCGGGTGCTCGCCGCGGACCTGCCGGGACACGGTCGCCGCAGGGGTGAGCGCTTCACCGTCGACGGCGCGATCGCCACGATCGCGGACGCCGTGGACGAACTGGGCGGCTGGGCACTGGTGACGGGGATGTCGCTGGGCGGCTACGCCTCGATCGCCGCCGCCGCGCGTCATCCCGAGCGGGTGGCCGGGCTGGTCGCCGCTGGCTGCACCGTGCGGCCCGGTCTGCTGCTCGCCGCGTCGTTCCGGTTGGCGCACCGGGCGCTGTCCGTGCTGCCCGATGGTGGTGATGCGCTCAGCGGCCGAATGCTGCGTGCCGCGGTGCCGGGCCCCGTCGCGGAGCCGGTGCTGGCCGGGGGCTTCGCCACCGAGGTGATCCCGGACGTGCTGGCCGCGGCCGCCGACTTCGACCCGGTGGCCGAGCTGACCCGCTACCCGGGGCCGACCTGGCTGGTCAACGGTCGCCACGACCACTTCCGCGCGCAGGAAGCGCGGTTCTTCGCCGCGTGCCGGGACGGGCGGCTGACCATCGTCCCGGGCGCCGGTCACTACCTGCCGATGACGCACGCCGCCCAGTTCACCCGAGTGGTGCTGGACGCCGCCGCGCGCAGTGCCGAGGTGGCGACGCAGCGCACCTGAATCTTGTCCCCCACCGCCAACGAGTTCGAAGGCAGGTTCTGCGGCGGCTGGTGGCGGTCACGGGGCGATCAGCGGCGCGAAGGCGGCGTGCACGTCGGCGTCGGATGCCGCGACGTACTCCTCCGATGGCGGGCCGAGATCGACGTAGCCGTAGGTGGTGTACTCCAGGAACTCCGGGCAGCTCGCGCCGCCGATCTCGACCCTGGTGTCGACCACCAGCGCTCCGGTGCGCACCTCGTAGACGCGGACCGGAATCGCGATCTTGTGGAACGTCACGTCGTCATACCCGCCGATGGCGAAGGTCGATTCGTACGGGCAGGTTTCGACCGGCGCCCCGTACTCGGCCTCGCCCGCGCAGATCACCAGCACGGCATCGGCGGCGTCCTGGGCCCGCCAGTCGGCGGGGAGCCGACCCGCGTACTCGTCGTTGCCGAACACCAGTGCGCGGTCCGGTCCGGGCACGCCGACGGGCGCGGCGCCGCTGTAGGGCGCGGGGCCGGAGCAGTAGGCGGGTTGCACGTCGGTGGAGGAGGTTTGCAGCAGGCCTCGTACGTTCGCCAGTTCGATCGCCTGGGTGGCCTGCTTGACACCCTCCGCGGCCTTGGCGGCGAGTTCGTGGCCGGGGTACTGGTCGAGCAGTTGCTGGTACCGCGCCCGTGCCTGCTGCCAGTCGCTGCGCGCCATGAGGTCGTCGCCGCATCCGACGAGCGCCGCGGGCGCGATCCTGGGCACGACATCGACGGCGCGGTCCAGCACGTCGCCGCTGGCCGGTCGCTGGGCGAGCCAGTCGGAGATCGCCGCGGTGTCGCAGGAGTCCTCGACGGGCAGGCCGCCGACGAACCCGTGCAGGCCCACTTCGACCATCTTCTGGTGGCCGGGTAACTCCGCGAGGACCGCGGCCAGGCTGCTGAAGCCGGTCTTCAGGGCCTCGGTGTCGCCGCCGCGAGCGGTGCCGAACTCGGCCCTGGCCTGCGCCAGCAGTTCGCACGCCTGGACGGTGTCGTCGCCACGGGCGGCCAGTGGGGCGTCGGCCACGCGGTGGCCCACCCACCGCCCGTCCAGGGCGGCCAGCGCCTGCGCGCAGTCGCCGCTGCGGCGGGCTTCGGCGACGTCCCGTTCGATCCGCGCGGCGTCGAACCGCAGCAGGCCGATGGCCAGCACCACCACAACCGTGACCGCGAGGGCGACCAACCGCTGCTTTCCCGCCCCGACCTGGCGGGGGCCGTGCAGGCGCCCACCCGCCAGGTACCAGCCGTGCGCGATGAGGGCCGCCCACCACAGCAGCACGACGACCTCGAACCACACCGACCGCACGACCGCGGTGAGCAGCACCACCAGCACGATCGTGATCAACCCGCTGGCGATGGCCAGCCACCAGCGGCGCAGCATCAGGTATCCGAGGCTGAGCAGCGAGGCATTGGCGAGCGCAACGGCCAGCGGGTCGCGGGACTGGACCGCGGGCTCGGGCTGCGGCTCAGCCAGCGTCCATGGATCCATCGGGGGCCCTTCCTCGGGGGAACTGGTGGAAACCGGTTTCCCATTGTCGGGCAACGAAGCCGGGAGGGGTCCCGAAACGATCAATTCGCCCGGTCGGAAGTTCGCTGGCCGAGCCGCGGAACTACGCGGCGCGGAGCGCGTCGACCACGATGAATGCCGCGTTGTCCGGGGCACCTGCGTCGTGCACGAGTTCGGCGCAGCGGTCCACCGCCTCCCGCGGGGTGCTGGCGGTGTCGAGGACGTGGCGCAGCCGGTGTTCCGGGACCACCGCGTGCAGTCCGTCGGAGCACAGCAGGTACCGGTCTCCGGTGTGCGCTTCGCGCAGGTGGAGGTCCGGTTCTGCGGTGTGGTCGCGGTTGAGCGCCCGAACCAGCGTGGCCCGCTCGGGGTGTGCCGCGGCTTCCTCCGGCGCGAGTTTGCCCTCGTCGACCAGGGACTGGACGAAGGTGTGGTCGTGGGTGATCTGCGTCAGGTCGCCGCCCCGCAGCAGGTACGCCCGCGAGTCGCCGACGTGCGCGAGCGCGAACTGGCCGCCGGACCACAGCATCGCGGTCAACGTGGTACCGGTGTTCTCGCGCGACGGGTCGGATGCGGTGAAGTCGTGCACGGCGCGCTGCGCGACACCTGCCGCCGTACCAAGCACTTTCAGCAGGTTCCCGGCGGGCACCGCATCGTCGAGCGGGCCGAGTGCGTCGATCGCGGCGCCGCTCGCCGTGCTGCCCGTGCCCTGGGCGCCGAATCCGTCGGCGACCGCGAAGAGGTGCCTGCCCTCGAACGTCGCGTCCTGGTTGCTCTCCCGCACCAGTCCTCGGTCGTTGCGGGACGCGGAGCGGAGTTCCCATCGCGCGGCCACATCGGTCATGTCGGTGTCCTTTCTGGACAGCTGATCGATGAGGAAGTTGGCCAACTCCTTGCGGGCCGCGGTATCGGCCTCCACCTGGCGCCAGTACGAGGCGACCTCGGCGGCGGCGGCCAGCGGCGGGAGGTCGCAGACCACCCGGATCCGGGCCAACGGCATGCCTAGCCCGCGCAGCCACGCGACCAGTCGGGCCCGACCCAGCTGGGATCGGTCGTAGGAGCGGTAACCCGAACGCGGATCGACGGCAGCCGGGGGTAGCAGCCCGAGTTCGTCGTAGAGCCGCAAGGCCTTCGGCGTCAGACCCGATGCCTGTGCGAATTCACCGATGCTCAGGCTGGCCATGTCCCCCTCCTCACCCCGGACCCCTTGCCCGGTGCTTCGACACTGCACGTTGTCCCAGGGGGAAGGTCAAACCCGCGCGCCGCAGCGTCGTGCGTGGCCGAGATCGCGGGACCGGTCGTTGTTCACCAATCGATGTCGGGAATTTGGGGAAGCTCGGGAATCGGCGGCACCAGCGATCTCGGCGGTGGGCCGGGTTCTCCGGCGACGAGCCGCAGCACCGCGGTTCCGCTCGCGAAGTCCACCAGTTGCATCGCGAGCACACCGGTCTCCTGCTCCGGCAGTCCTTGCGCGCCGCCGCAGGAGGAGCCCCCGCCACCGCTGTAGAAGCTGAGGGTGCAGCCATCGGTGAGCTCTCCCGAGCTGCTGCCGCCTTCCTCCGAAGTCGTGGTGAAGCGGATTCCGGCGGCGCTGACCTCGACCACGGACAGCGTGGTGATCCCACCGCCCTGACCGGTCAGCCGGATGTCGGTGGGACCGGACAGCGCCACCTCGCAGTTCCCGTCGGAGCAGGCCTCGATGTTCGTGCCGTCGGCCGCGACCGGGGGGCCGGTCGTGCCCGCCGGGTCGCCGGTGCCGGGCCGGGTGTCCTCGGCGGCACCGCATCCAGTCGCGGTGAGAAGTGCACAGGCCGTGCCGAGCACGAGCCCGGTCGCTCGCCTCGGATGTCCTGCGGCCGTCGGGTTCCGCATGCTGCCACCACCTCTTCGTCGCCTGCCCCGAGATTAGGGGGTGGTGTTGGGACGGGTCCCCGGAATCGCGGTGTTCGTGCTGACCGCGCCGCAGCGGCGCCCGCACGTCGGCGATCGGGTCGGCCGAAGCGATCGAACAGAACACCGGTTCGTCGCGGGTTCAGGGCTTCGCGGCCTGGCGCCCGGGAAGAATCATGGTCGCCGGGGTTCGCGGTCAGCCTGCCGGTTCTATCCTGAACGCATCCCTGTCTCCCGTTGACCGCGTCTTCGTCGGTGATCTTCCGCGATGCGCCGCACGGGAATCCGTCGAACAGCGACTCGAAGGAGGAGTGATGCGTATCGTTCTGCGTGGCCTGGTGGGCCTCTCGCTGGTACTGCCGCTCCTGTTCGGAGTCTCCGCACCTGCCCTGGCGGGATCGCTGGCCGCTGTCCCTGCCGCGGCGGTGCAGCTCGGCCCGCAGCAAGGGGGCGATGGGCACAACCACTGGCACTGCCACGTCAACGGGGTTTGCCACAGCCACTACCACGTGCACGACGACGTGCACCAGCACTCCCACTAGCACCGCCCGGTTCGGTGAGCACGGTTCGGTGAAGCGCGCCTGAGACGCGAGACACTGCCGCTGCCTGTTGATCAGGCCGCAGCGGCGGGCTCCAGGCCGCGAGGGCTCGGCCCGCTGGGCGGCGATTTCGCGCGAAATCGCCTAGTCCTCCGGCGCACCCAGGTGCGGCGTTGCGCCGCGCTCCCGCGAGTCCATAGTGGACGGATTGGCGCTCTTGGATTGAGCGGCCCTCGGGAGGGCGGAACGGCTCGCTCCGACCGCGTTCGGCCCGGCGCGCGGCGACCACCGGCAGACGCCCGGCCCTCAGACCTCACGCGCGGTTGTTTGCGCAGGTGACAGCTCCGCCGAACCGACATCGCGGGACCGGTCCCAGGTGCGGTGTCATCAAATGCTCATGTCGGGATTGATCAGATGCGTCCGACGTCGGATCCGCACGGGAGGCTGCTGGCTGCGCTTCGGCGAGCAGGCACCCGGGACGCCACGTCGGTGCCGGTCGCATCGCTACCCATCGGAGGACTTCTGGCATGAGCGCCCTCGCAACCGAAGAACGCACCGGCGCGCCAGCGCTGGAACTGGTCACGCCCAGCCGGTTCGGCGGCGGGACCAACGCCCTGGTCGCCGCGGCGAAGTCCGAGGTGCTGGTGATGAGTTCGCACACCCCCGCGACCAAGAGCCCGATCGGCGCGGTTCGCCCGGTCGACCGCGACAACGTGCGGCGGGGCGTTCGCTACCGGGTGATCGTGTCCGACTCCGCCCGCACCGCTCCTGGCCTGGCCGTTCGGCTCGCCGAACTGGCGCTCGCCGGGGCCGCCACCCGAACGGTCCCGGTGGTTCCGGTGGACGCGCTGGTGATCGATCGCGCCATGGTGGTGCTGCCGACCGGCAGCGGGGCCACCGCGCTGCGGCTGCCCAGCGTGATCACCACGACGGTCGAGCTGTTCGAGCGGGTGTGGTGCACGGCGGCGCCGCTGACCGCGTCGGACCAAGCGGACATCGCCCCGCTGCACGCGCGGGAGAAGGCACTGCTGGCGCTGCTGGCCGCGGGCTGCACCGACGCCGCAGCAGCAGGTCGGTTGAAGATCTCGGTGCGCACGGTGCGTCGGGTGGTCGCCGACGTGATGGACCGGTTGGGGGCGCGCAGCCGGTTCCAAGCCGGTGTCAAGGCCGCGGAACGCGGCTGGCTGGTGGACGCGGGTGCTCCGCGGCGAATCGAGCGGGCGGGCTGACGACCACCCAGGGACCGCCTGTCGGTCACCGGCGCGACACCACAGTCCTAACTGGACGAAAAGGCCGCGAATCGCCGAAACCGGACCGGGAATCGCGCTGCCGTCCGGTCGGGAGTGGCGCAGCGCCCCCTCGCCGAGCAGCGGGTGGGCCGCGCACGCAGACCTGCACTGGAGTGCGTGGACAACCGGCTCGGTGCGCTCTCGCGGGCTTGCCGCGAGCAACCACCACCCGGCGCGGTCGGAGTCCTCGACAACGGCACTCGCCGAATACCCGGTCCGCGACGCCGCGAGGCGTTCAGCCGCGGTACTCGCTGCGGACCCGCGATCCCGAGGCCGAGATCCTGCCGCTGGTGCGCGAGCTCGGCATCGGTTTCGTGCCGTATTCGCCGCTCGGCCGGGGTTTCCTCACCGGGCAGATCCGCTCCAAGGACCAACTCGACGAAGGTGACTCGCGGCGCGCAACCCCCGGTTCGCCGACGGCAACTTCGAGCAGAACTTCCGCATCGTCGAGGAAGTGCGGGCGATCGCGGCCGAAGTCGACGCGACGTCCGCGCAGGTCGCGCTGGCCTGGCTGCTCGCCAAGGGCGACGACATCCCCCCATCCCCGGCACCAAGCGGGTCGCCCGCCTGGAGGAGAACGCCGGAGCCGACCAGGTCGCGCTGACCGCGGCCCAGCTCGCGCGGCTCGACGCGATCGCGCCGCCGGTCGGCGACCGCTACCCCGACATGAGCTCGATCGATCGCTGACCACGCCACCTTTCGCCGGTTTTGCGGGCAACCGCGCGTCGATATCGGGAAGCTCGTGAGTGATCAACCGGCTTGATCGCTCACGAGCCAACGTGGACGCCGGGTTCGGGTCACCACCGGCCCCGCCAGCGAACCCACGAGTGAAGTTGGCCACCGCAACGAGATCAAAGTCGACGTTCGCGGGTGGTCGGGGCGCACCCTGGATGCAGCACACCCTGTCTGCCGAACAACCCTGTCTGCCGAACACCCTGTCTGCCGACCGGGGCCCCCGGCACGCTGGCGATGCGGCCAGCCACCAACACCCAGCTCGTCCGAGGATCACACATGTCCGCAACACCGGCTTCCGCCGCCGAACGGCATCCCATGACCCGCACGCTGATGATCCTGTTCGCGATCGCCAGCGGCGCCGCCGTCGGCAGCCTGTACTACGCGCAGCCGCTGCTGGACATCATCGCCCGGGATCTGCACGTCGGTGAGGGAACGGCCGGGCTGCTGGTGACGGCGACCCAGCTGGGGTACGCGGTCGGAATCCTGTTCATCGTGCCGCTCGGCGACCGGCACAACCGGCGCAACCTCGTGCCGCTGATGATGGTCCTCTCCGCCGTCGCACTGGTCGGGTGCGCGGTGGCACCGAACATCGTCCTGCTCACCGTCGCACTGGTCGCCGTCGGTCTGACGACGGTCTCCGGGCAGATCCTGGTGCCGTTCGCGGGGGATCTCTCCGACGACGCCACGCGGGGCCGCGTCGTCGGCATGGTGGTGAGCGGACTGCTCACCGGCATCCTCGCCGCGCGCATCGTCAGCGGTCTCGTCGCGGGAATCACCGGCTGGCGGATCGTGTTCGTCGCCGCCGCCGTGCTCCTGGTGGTGCTGGCCGTGCTGCTGTACCGCCAGACACCGGTCGTTGCGGCCAAGACCTCGGTCCCGTACCGGGCACTGCTGCGCTCGATCGCGACGATCATCCGCGGCGAACCGCTGCTGCGGGTCGTGATGGTCTTCGGGGCCATCGGTTTCGCCACCTTCACGATGTTCTGGACCGCGTTGACCTTCCTGCTCAGCGGTCCGCCCTACCACTACTCCGCTGCCGTGATCGGCCTGTTCGGGGTGGCCGGTCTGGTCGGCACGCTGGCCGCGCAGACCGCCGGGCGCCTGCACGACCGAGGTCGTTCGGTCAGCGCCACCGGCGTGAGCTGGCTGCTGGCCGTCGCGGCGTGGGCGGCGGCCGAGCTCGGCGCCCATTCCCTGGTGTGGCTGCTGATCGCGATCCTCGCCCTGGACGTGGCCACGCAGGCGCGCAACATCATGAACCAGGCCCAGATCTTCGCCATCTCGGCGGCGAGCCGCAGCCGCATCAACACCGCATACGTGGCGGGCAACTTCATCGGCGGCGCGGTCGGATCCATCGCGGCGACGCTGCTTTGGGCGGCGGGCGGTTGGAGCGCGGTGGTGATCGCCGGGATCGCGCTGTCCCTGGGCGGTTTCGTGCTGTGGCTGGCGACCCGCAACGGTGTCCTGAGCCCGCCCCTCAGGAGCCCGCGAACCTGGACATCGCCCCGTCCAGGTGCCCGCGAAGCAGCGACGGAGCACGAACACCGGTGACGGTGCGGCGGCGCCAGTGCTAGTCGGCCGCTTTGGGGAGCGCGAGGAATCGGCGCATCAGCCCGGTGACGACGCGGTTGTTGGAGAACCGGAGCAGCTGGCCACGCGCGTACAGCGAGGCGCGGTTGGAGGCGACGAACAACCGCTTGAGCCGCCGCCCCTGCCGACGGCGGCGCTCGGCGACGGGTCGCAGCAGCTGTTCCCACCGCTGGAGCGCACGCGGCACATCCGCCGGATTGGCGTCCAGGACGTTGCCGAGCAGTTCCGCGCCACCGAGTGCGAGGGACGCGCCGTACCCGGCGAAAAGGCTCACGCACCACGCCGAATCGCCGAGCAGGACCACGCGTCCGGCGCTCCACCGGTCGAGCTGGATCTGGCTTATCTGGTCGAAGAAAACCGATTCCGAATCGTCCACTGTGTCCAGGAGTTCGGGGACGACCCAGGCGAGATCGCCGTACCGGCGGCGCAGCGTCGCCGCCGCCCCCGCCGCCAACTCCGCCTCGACCTGATCGCTGCGGAACCCGAAGAACGCGGCGGGCCGGGAACCGCGCGGGTTGATGACGCTCACCCCTCGGCCCACCAGGCTCATGCTGACCCCGGTGCCGGGCGGGACCACCGCGGGCGCCTCGTCGAGCAGGCTGATCGCGACGATGTCGCCGAAGTCGTACCGGAACGCCTCTTCGGGACCGAACAGCAGCGAACGCACCTCGGAATGCACACCGTCGGCGCCCACCACGAGGTCGGCCCGCACCGCGGTGCCATCGCTCAACCGCACCGACACCTCGCCGCCGCGCTCCTCGATCTCCTCGACGGTGGTGCCGAACCGGAAGTCCACCAGGTCGTCCAGCGCGTCGCGGAGCACGCGCTCGATGTCGCCGCGGAACAGGTTGAGCGTCCGAGACCCCAGGAGCGCGTGCTGCATCCGCGGGTCCACCGCGCCGAGCCGCCGTTCGCGCCCATCGATGTAGACGAGCTCGAAGGGTTCCGGTTGGGCGGCCCGCAACTCCGCGACCAGGCCCATGCGCTCGGCGGCGTCGTAGCCCAGACCGCCGAGGTTGAGCAGGTACCCGCCACCCCGCAGGCGCGGCGCGCGCTCCACCACCACGACATCCCAACCGTTGCGCCGCAACCGAAGCGCCGTGGCCAGACCGGCGATCCCCGCACCCACGACCAGCACGCGCCTACCGAACGGCATGACAGACCCCTTTCGCCGCAGGTTCTTCCGCCACGCCGACCCGACTTCCCGGCACACCATCGACAACCCGACACCCCCAAACTATCCCAATCCACCCCACCAATAACCGAATTAGGACGAGGTGAGGGGCACCCGTGACCAAGTAACCGGGTCACGGGTGCCCCTCACTCGTCATCCGAAGAGCTGTAGAAGTGGTGTGGCTCCAGCCGCTGCAGTCGGCTGGAGCCACACAGCGCCCACGACCGGGCGCTCCTCGTGGTGGTCTGCTGCTACTGCTCGGTCAGTCGGGCGCTGAGCTTCCACAGGCGTTCGATCGAGCGTGAATCCTGGACTGCCGGGGCGGGTTCGGCCGGCAACCGTCCCTCGTAGTAGGCGCCGTTTCGGACCGCGACATCCGGCGAGCACAGGTGCACGACGGGTTCGGCACCCTCGCTCGCCGGACGGCCCCGGTGTGCGTAGCTCGACAGCAACTTGGTGTTGACGATGCCCGGGTGCACGCTCACCGCGGTTCGGTTGCTCGGGCCGCGTTCCGCGAGGGCCTTGGTGAACATGGTCAGCGCGAGCTTGGACTGCGCATACGCCACGGCCGGGGTGTACCGGCGGCTGCGGTTGAGGTCGGTCCAATTGACGCTGCCGCCGTTGTGCAGCGATGAGGAGACGTTGACCACGCGGCTGGCCGACACCCGGCTCATGGGTTCGGTCAGCAGGGTGGTCAGCAGGTATGCGGCGAGGTAGTTGACCTGCAACGTCGCCTCGTGGCCGTCTTCGGTGAGCGCCCGGCGCTGCGAACCGACGATGGCGGCGTTGTTGACCAGGACATCCAGCCGGGGGAACTCGGCCGCGATCTCATCGGCCATGACGGCGACCTCGCGCAGGGAGGTGAAGTCGGCAACGGCCAACCGCAGCCGCAGCGGCTCGCTACCGGACTTCACCAGCCGCTCCACCGCATCCTCACCCTCCTCGCGGGTGCGGGCGTGCAGGATCGTCGTCGCGCCGTCGGCGCCCAACTGCCGCACGACTTCGAAACCGATTCCTTCGGAAGCGCCGGTGACCAGAACGACAGATGACATGAACTTCGTCCATCCACAAAGGACAAGCTGGCGCACGGGCGCGCAGCGAGGCAGAAACCACACCTGGTGGTACGGAACAACGCGGTCAACCGCGTGGAGAGAGCTGGCTGGTCAGCGAATCGCGCACAGCACGGGATCGCGAGCCAGCACGGGATTGGGCGGCTGATCACCGCAGCGCACGCACGACGCGCGACGCCCACCAACGCCAATACCCATGCCAGTCATGCAACCCGTGCGGGGCGCGCGGCGCAAGGCCCGCACGGCCACGCTTACGCGTTCCTATCAACACCGCGCCACGGCGTTAAGAACACCGGTCGTGGGCGCGAAACGCGCCAGGTGAGCGGCACTTTCGCCCGGAACCGGACGAGAGTGCCGCTCACCTGGGTCAACCTGCGCATCCGGACCGGCGGCTCAGCGCTCGCTGTCCAGCTGGGCCAGCTGCGCGGCCGCGTAGCGGGCTCCGGCGGCGGCATCCGCCGGAACGGCGTCCTCGATGGCCGCGAGATCGGCCTCGCCGAGCGGCACGTCCAACGCCCCGAGCGCCTCGCCGAGGCGGTCCCGGCGGCGCGCGCCGACCAGCGGGACGATGTCGGCGCCCTGGTTGGCCACCCACGCGATGGCGATCTGCGCGGGCGTGGCGCCCTTCGCTTCGGCGATCTCGCGCAGCACGTCGACCAGCGCGAGGTTGTGCCGCAGGTTGTCGCCCTGGAAGCGCGGGCTGAAGCCGCGGAAGTCGTGCCCGGTCAGCTCGCGCTGCGCCGACCAGTGCCCGGACAGCAGGCCGCGCGAGAGCACGCCGTAGGCGGTGACGCCGATGCCCAGCTCGCGGCAGGTGGGCAGGATGTCGTCCTCGATCCCGCGGGACAGCAGCGAGTACTCGATCTGCAGGTCGCTGATCGGGTGGACCTGGTTGGCCCGCCGGATCGTCTCCGCGCCGACCTCGGACAGCCCGATGTGCCGCACGTAGCCCGCCTGCACCAGCTCGGCGATGGCACCGACGGTGTCCTCGATCGGAACCGCCGGGTCCAACCGGGCGGGCCGGTAGATGTCCACGTGGTCGGTGCCCAGCCGCCGCAGGGTGTAGGCGAGGAAGTTCCGCACCGCCGCGGGCCGCCCGTCGTTACCGGACCAGCCGCCAGCCGGGTCGCGCAGCGCGCCGAACTTCACGCTGATCGACGGCCGGTCCGACGCGCGCAGGGCGTCGCGGATCAGCAGTTCGTTGTGCCCCATGCCGTAGAAGTCGCCGGTGTCGAGCAGCGTCACACCGGCATCCAGCGCGGCGTGGATGGTGGCGATGCTCTCGTCCCGGTCGGCTGGCCCGTACAGGTCGGACATCCCCATGCAGCCGAGGCCGATCGCGGATACCTCGACGCCTTCAACGCCCAGTACGCGGTGTTCCATCATGCTCCCCTTCGCTAAATATCGCTACAGATAACTCTAGATCATTGATACAGGGACAGCAACCGCGCTACACAGATCCAGTTAGCGGCGATTCAAGCGCCGTGCCCGTTGGCTACGGCTGCGCGGGCCTCACCCGCCACGGGTGGGGCGGCGATTTCGCGCGAAATCGCCGCCCGCGTCGCAGCGGAACGTTCTACGCGTCGGCGGTTCCTTCAAGAACTCCGCAGGACGCGCTACCGAGATTGGTGGTGTTGCCGGATGAAGGAGGACGCCGTGCCCGACCACCGAACATCTCCCGTCGGCCTCGCCGACCAGGTGCGAACCCAGGGACCCGAACCCGTCCGGGTCCAGCTCTCCATCAACCAGGAGACGCACATCCTCGACATCGAACCGCGGGTCAGCCTGCTGGACGCGCTGCGCGAACACCTCGACCTCACCGGCGCCAAGAAGGGCTGCGACCAGGGCACCTGCGGCGCCTGCACGGTGTTGGTGGACGGCCGCCGGGTGCTGGCCTGCCTGACGTTGGCGATCAGCTGCGTCGGCCACCAGGTCACCACCATCGAGGGCCTGTCCGACGGCGGGCGGTTGCACCCGATGCAACAGGCTTTCCTCAAGCACGACGCGCTCCAGTGCGGGTACTGCACACCGGGGCAGATCTTGTCCGCCGTGGCGCTGATCGCGGAGGGCCACGCCACCGACGACGCCGAGATCAGGGAGTGGATGAGCGGCAACATCTGCCGCTGCGCCGCCTACCCCAACATCCGCGAGGCCATCCGCGAGGCGCGCGGGACCTCCGAGGAGGGCGGCCATGCGACCCGTTAGCTACGCGCGCGTGCCGGACGCCGACACCGCGATCAGGACCATCCGCAACCACCCCAGCGCCGCGTTCCTCGCCGGTGGCACCACCGAGGTCGACCTGCTCCGGCAGAACGTCGTCCACCCCGATCTGCTGATCGACATCAACGACCTGCCCTTGAAGCTCATCGAAGAACTCCCGGACGGTGGCATCCACATCGGTGCGCTCGCCCGGATCAGCGATGTGGCCGAGGCGCCCGCGGTCGTGGCGCGCTTCCCGGTGATCTCGCAGTCGCTCGTGCTCGGTGCGTCGCCGCAGCTGCGCAACATGGCCTCGATCGGCGGCAACCTGCTGCAGCGCGTGCGGTGCAGCTACTTCCGCGACCCCGGCTCGGCGTGCAACAAGCGGCGGCCCGGCAGCGGATGCGCCGCGCTGGACGGGTTCAACCGGGGGCACGCGATCCTCGGCACCAGTGCGCACTGCATCGCCACGCATCCATCCGACCTCGCCGTCGCGCTCGTCGCGCTGGACGCCGTCGTGCACGTCGAGGGGGCCAGGGGTGCCCGGACGATCCCGATCGACGACTTCTTCCTGCTGCCCGGCGACACCCCGGAGCGCGAGCACCCGCTCGAACACGGCGAGCTGATCACCGGCATCGAGGTGCCGCCGTTGCCGATGGCCCGCCGGTCGCTGTACCTGAAGGTCCGGGACCGCGAGTCCTACGAGTTCGCCCTGACCTCGGTCGCGGTGGCGCTGCACGTGGACGACAACGGGGTCATCGGCGGGGTGCGGCTGGCGCTGGGCGGCGTGGCCACCAAGCCCTGGCGCGCCCGCCGCGCCGAGGAACTGCTGCTCGGGCAACCGGCCCAGACCGACAGCTTCGCCCGCGCCGCGGCCGCCGAACTGGCGCAGGCCACACCCCGGACGCACAACGCGTTCAAGATCGAACTCGCGCAGCGGGCGATGATCCGCGCGCTGGAATCCGCCGCACGGATGGGAGGGGCAGCATGACCACCGCCATCGGTCAGCCCGTCGACCGGGTCGACGGCACCGCCAAGGTCACCGGCAGCGGCCGCTACTCCGCCGAGATCCGGCTGACCGGCACGACCTACGCGGTCATCGTGGGTGCTCGGGTGGCCAGCGCGACCATCGACTCGATCGACACCTCGCACGCCGAGCGGGCCGAGGGCGTGCTCGCCGTGCTGACGCACCACAACCTGCCTCAGGTCGCCGCCGTGCCGCCGCTGCTGCCCTCGCTGGCCGGGCACGCCGCGCCGGGGGAGACGTTCTTCCCGATGCAGGACAACGTCGTGCACTACGCGGGTCAACCGATCGCGCTCGTCATCGCCGACACCCACGAACGAGCCGAGCACGCCGCGAGCCTGGTGCACGTCCGCTACCACCGCACCGCGTCGATCACGACCCTCGAAGAGGGCCGGGAGCACGCTTACGAACCGGACGCGATCTTCGCGGGCTTCATCCCGGCGCGCACCCAGCGCGGCGATGTCGAAGCCGGTCTGGCCGAAGCGTCGGTGCGCCTGAACCGCACGTTCCGGTACGCGGCCAACCACCACAACCCGATCGAGCCGTCCGCGACGACGGCCGTCTGGGACGGCGATCGCCTCACGCTCTACGACGCCACGCAGGGCGTCGCGGCATCCCAGCTGACCGTGGCGGCGCTGCTCGGGATCCCGGCGGCGAACGTCCGCGTGATCTCGCACTACATCGGTGGCGGGTTCGGCTGCAAGGCGATGGTCTGGCCGCACGTCGCGCTGTCCGCGATGGCCGCCCGGCACATCGGCCGCCCGGTCAAGCTGGTGCTCACCCGAGAACAGATGTTCTCCTCGTGCGGCCACCGGGAGGAGCAGGAGCAGCACATCGAGGTGGGCGCCAGAACCGATGGCCGCCTCACCGCGCTGCGGCACCACAAGCTCTCGTTGACCTCGCCGTTCGACGACTGGGCGGAGCCGTCGATGGGGGTGGCCGCGATGGCCTACGCCTGCCCGAACTACGAGAGCGTCTACCGGCTGATCAAGTCCAACACGATGACGCCCACGTTCACCCGAGGGCCGGGCGAGACGTCGGGCATGTTCGCCCTGGAGACGACGCTGGACGAACTCGCCTACGTGCTCGGCATCGACCCCCTCGAACTGCGGATGCGCAACCGCACCGACGTGGACCCGACCAGCGGCAAACCGTGGTCGAGCAACGGTTTGCTGGAGTGCTACCAGCGCGCCGCGCAGCGCTTCGGCTGGCACGATCGCGATCCGGCGCCGCGCTCGCGCCGGGACGGGAACTGGCTGATCGGCAGCGGGATGGCCACCTCCGGCTACCCGGTGTACTTCCCGCCGCAGCCGCAGCGGGCCCGCGCCCGCATCTACGCCGACGGCAACGTCATCGTGCAGACCGGAACCCAGGACTTCGGCACCGGATCCGCCACCGCGATGACCCAGGTCGCCGCCGATGCCATCGGCGTCGCGCTGCGTTGCGTGCGGTTCGAGTACGGCGACACGGATCTGCCCAGCACCGCGGCATCGGTCGGTTCGGCCGGATCGGGCATGGTCAGCGCGGCCGTGCACAACGCCGCGGCGGCACTGCGCGATCAACTCATCGGTCAGGCCATCGCCGACGAGAACTCACCGCTGCACGGCGCGGATCCGAGCGCGGTGGCCGTCACCGACGGCCGGATGGCGCTGCGCGAGCGGACCGACATCGGCGAAACCTACGCGGCGGTGCTGCAACGCCACTTCATGACCGACGCCGAGGCATCCGGCAGCTGGACGCCGCCCGGCCAGGACGTGCCCTGCGGTCTGGCCACCTTCGGCGCCCAGTTCGCCGAGGTCGCCGTGGACCCCGACCTGGGGATCATCAGGGTCCGGCGCATGGTCGGCGCCTTCGCACCGGGCCGCGTGCTGAATGCGAAGACCGCCCGCAGCCAGCTGGTGGGCGGCATGATCTGGGGCATCGGCCAGGCGCTGCTGGAGGGCACCGTCATGGACAGCCGCGACGGCCGGTGGGCGAACGCGAGCCTGGGCGAATACCTCGTCCCGGTCAACGCCGACGCCCCCGACATCGAGGTCGAGTTGGTCGAGGTGGAGGACAAGTTCGTCAACCCGCTCGGAGTCAAGGGCGTCGGCGAGATCGGCATGGTCGGCACAGCGCCCGCGATCGCCAACGCGATCTTCCACGCCACCGGCCGCCGGATCCACGAACTACCGATCAGACTCGAACACCTGCTGTAACCAACAGGTGAGGGGCACCCGTGCCCGACTAACTGGGTCACAGGTGCCCCTCACCCGCACCCGAAATCCACGATCGTTTGATGAGTGAAGGGCACCTTTTGCCGAGTTAGTTGGTGAAAGGTGCCCTTCACCTCGGTTACGAGCGGAGGGTGCCTGGGGTTAGGCCGGTGGTTTGGCGCATTGCCCGGGTCAAGTGGCTTTGGTCGGAGAAGCCGGTGCGGATGGCGATTTCGGCGATCGGCAGGTCGGTTTGGGTCAGCAGGCGTTGGGCTTCCTGCAATCGGAGGCGGACCAGGTACCGGTGCGGTGGTAGTCCGGTCGATTCCCGGAACAGGGCGGCGAAGTGCGACGGGCAGACGCCCGCGATCGCGGCCATCGTCTCCAGCGACGGCCGCCTGGCGAGGTTCGCCCAGAGGTAGTCGAGGACCGCGTCGAGTTGGTTGCTGTGCAACGAGGTCAGCACCAGCCGATGCCCGGCCTCCGCTGGCGAGTACTGCTTGGCGACGTGCGCCACCAGCGCGGTGGCCATCGAATCCGCGTAGCGCCGGTCGGCGGGGGCGGCTCTCTCGTGCTCGGTCAGCAGGGCTTGGACGAGCATCTGCAACATCACGTCCCGCACCGCGAACGCTGGGACGAGCGTGCCGTCTCCGCCGGATTCCGACCGGAACCGGGCCACGCATTCGGGAGCGATCACGACGACGGCGAGCTCCACATCGGCGTCCCACCTCGGCGACGCGCGCAGTCCGGCGGGCTGCACGACGATGTCGCCCGCCTGGAAGCGGGCCTGATATCGCCGCCCGTCGACGGTCCACTCCAGGCACGCGGTCCGCCCGCAGCACATCGCGACCAGGTGCTTGGCCGGAGCGCTGCCCCAATGCGGCCTGCGGCGCGCGCGCCGCAGGCCGCGCTCGATGACGATGTGGTCGAGGTCGGCGTCACCGCCGGAGGCGATCTCGAAATTCCGCTCGATCCGGGAAGGCCGCCCGGCCCAGTCGCCCGGCAACCCGCTGAAATCGGTGTCCCTACCGCCCTCGAACATGCTCTTCCCGTCGAGCTCCGCAGGCTCCGGTCACCATCCGAAGGCGGCACTGCCGACCACCCGGCAAGTCCTCGGGCACCAGTCCCATCCGGCACGCCTCTCGCGGATTCCGGGCCGAGACTACTCGGCGCCCGGTGCACCGGCGACTCGGAATTGTCGTTGCACACCAACGAAGATCCGCTGCGCGACGGGCACCTGTCGCGGGTCAGGTGCCGGTTCGGCCGGACAGCCGGGCCAGCCAGTGGCGCAGCAGCGCGACCTCGGGGTCGGCGAGCTCGTCGGCACCGTCCTCGATCAGGACGAGCAGTTGCGCCGCGACGGCCGAGGTGCCCTTCTTCCTGGCGGGCGTTTTCCGGCCGGTGATCAGGACATCCAGCAGCGCGTCCCGGATCAGCTCGGATTTCCGCGGCGCATCCGGGTCCTCGGGTCGCGTGATGGCCTGCAGGGTGACGCCGACGGCGGCGGCTTCGATGCAACCGGCGGCCAGTTCGACGTCGACCTGCAGCCGCCCGGCGCGGGCCACCTCGGTCAGCTGCCGCACCAGCGAGGCGTGCGCCTCACCGGCCGCGGCGGGCAGCTTGCCCGGCTTCGCCGAGCCGTACATCAGCGTGTAGAACGCCGGATGGGTTCGACCGAACTCGACGTGGGCGTCCCAGCCCCGCACGAGGTCCTCGACCGGGTCCCCGGTGCTGGGCGTGGCCCGCTTCTCCGCGAGGTAGGACTCGAAACCGTGGGTCACCACGGCCTCGAACAGGCCCGCCTTGTCGCCGAAGTGGTGGTACAGCGTGGGTGCGCCGACACCCGCCGCCGCGCAGATCGCACGGGTCGACACCGGTTCGCCGTCGGCTTCGGTCAACAGCCGGGCAGCCGCGTGCAGAATCCGTTCCCGCGCATCCATCTCATCAACGATACACGAAATTGCATATCATCGGTACAGCGCCGAAACGGGGTTTGAAGCGTTTCAGCGGTTGGTCCGGGTGGAGGCGCGGACGACGAGTTCCGGGCGGAACACCACCTGCTGGTGCTCCGGCGCCTCCGCTCCGGAGGTCTCGGCGATGAGCAGTTCGGCGGCGGTGTGGCCCAGCCGCTTCGCGGGTTGGCGGACCGAGGTGAGCGGGACCGCGGCGGCTCCGGCGAATTCGATGTCGTCGTAGCCGACGATCGCCATCTCCTCCGGCACCCGCACGCCCGCGCCCACCATCGTCTGGAGCACCCCGAGGGCCAGCAGGTCGTTGGCGCAGAACACGGCGGTCGGCCGCGGGCTCATGCCGAGCAATCGCGATCCGGCGTCGCGCCCCGAGGACACGTCGAGCGCGGCCGATTCGAGCACCGACAGCGAGACGCCGGTCCTCTCCAGCGCCGATCGCACCCCGGCCTCGCGGTCGCGGCACTGCGCCAGGATGGCCGGTCCGTTGACGAAGGCGATGCTGGTGTGGCCGGTCTCCAGCAGGTGCCGGGCCGCGAGCTCTCCCCCGGCCACGTCGTCGACGGACACCGAACTGGCCTCTTCCGGCGGCACCTTGCGGTCGACGAAGACGTACGGGATCCCGCTGCGCGAGAAGGTCCGCAACCGGTCGCTGGAGGTCTCGACCGGGCTCAGCAGCACGCCGCGCACCCGCTGCTCGGCCAGCATCGACAGGTAGGACGCCTCGGTCGCCACCCGCTGGCCGCTGTTGCAGGTGATGACGTTGAGACCGGCCTCGTGCGCCGCCTGCTCCGCGCCGCGCGCCAGGTCCACGAAGAACGGGTTGCCCAGGTCCAGCACCAGCAGCGCCATGATCCGGCTGCGACCGGCCCGCAGTTGCCTAGCGGACTCGTCGCGGACGTAGCCGAGTTCCTCGATCACCGACAGCACGCGCATGCGGGTCGCGGCCGAAACCACGTGCGGCCGATTGACCACATTGGACACCGTGCCGATGGAAACCCCAGCCCGCCGCGCCACATCCTTGATGCCGACCATGCTTCCCCTTGCTCTGCGACGACTTGCAGCCTACCATCCCGATGAAACGTTTCAAATGTGACTACTCCGCACAGCGTTGACCGGTCCACTCGACGGGGAGATGACCTATGGCCGCGAAGTCGGCGATCAAGGATCTGCTGCGCAACCAGCGGATCGAAACGCCCTCCTGGGCGTACGGGAACTCGGGCACCAGGTTCAAGGTCTTCGCCCAACCCGGCGTACCGCGAACCGTCGAGGAGAAGATCGACGACGCCGCGCAGGTGCACGCCTGCACCGGTGTCGCGCCGAGCGTCGCCCTGCACATCCCGTGGGACCGCGTGGCGGACTACCGCAAGCTCGCCGATTACGCCGAATCGGCCGGTGTGCGGCTGGGCGCCATCAACGCCAACGTCTTCCAGGACGACGACTACAAGCTCGGCAGCATCACCAACCCGGATCAGAAGATCCGCCGAAAGGCCCTGGACCACCTGCTGGAGTGCGTCGACATCATGGACGCCACCGGCTCCCGCGACCTCAAGCTCTGGTTCGCCGACGGCACCAACTACCCCGGCCAGGACGACATCCGCACCCGGCAGGACCGGCTCGCCGAAGCGCTGGCCGCGGTGTACGAACGCCTCGGCGCGCACCAGCGGATGCTGCTGGAGTACAAGCTGTTCGAGCCCGCCTTCTACACCACCGACGTGCCCGACTGGGGCACCTCGTACGCGCACTGCGTGCAGCTCGGCGACCAGGCGCAGGTGTGCGTGGACACCGGGCACCACGCACCGGGCACGAACATCGAGTTCATCGTCGCCTTCCTGCTGCGGGCCGGGAAGCTCGGCGCCTTCGACTTCAACTCCCGCTTCTACGCCGACGACGACCTGATGGTCGGTGCGGCGGATCCGTTCCAGCTGTTCCGGATCATGTACGAGGTGGTGCGCGGCGGCGGGTACGACCCCGAAGCCGGGGTGGCGTTCATGCTCGACCAGTGCCACAACATCGAGGCGAAGATCCCCGGTCAGATCCGCTCGGTGTGCAACGTCCAGGAAGCCACCGCCAAGGCCCTGCTGGTGGACCGCGACGCGCTGGCCGAGGCGCAGCAATCCGGTGATGTGCTGGCCGCCAACGACGTGTTCATGGACGCCTACCACACCGACGTCCGCCCCCTGCTGGCCGAGCTGCGCACCGAGATGGGGTTGGACCCCGCCCCGGTGGCCGCCTACCGCCGCTCGGGTTACCAGGAGCGCATCGTCGCCGAACGCGTCGGCGGCAGCCAGGCGGGGTGGGGCGCATGATCGAGGAACTGCTCGCCCGCTCCAACCGGCTGGGCGCCGATCCGGCCAACACCAACTACGCGGGCGGCAACACCTCCGCGAAGGGCAGCGCGCCCGACCCGGTCACCGGGCAGCCGGTGGACCTGTTGTGGGTCAAGGGTTCCGGCGGCGACCTCGGCACGCTCACCGAACAGGGCCTCGCCGTGCTTCGGTTGGACCGGCTGCGCGCGCTGGTGGACGTCTACCCGGGGGTCGAGCACGAGGACGAGATGGTCGCCGCGTTCGACTACTGCCTGCACGGCAAGGGCGGCGCGGCGCCGTCCATCGACACCGCCATGCACGGCCTGGTCGACGCCGCGCACGTGGACCACCTGCACCCCGACTCCGGCATCGCGCTGGCCACCGCGGCCGACGGCGAGAAGCTCACCGAGCAGTGCTTCGGCGACCGGGTGGTCTGGGTGCCCTGGCGCCGCCCGGGTTTCCAGCTGGGACTGGACATCGCGAAGATCAAGGCCGACAACCCGAACGCGTTCGGCTGCGTCCTGGGCGGGCACGGCATCACCGCCTGGGGCGACACCTCGGCCGAAGCCGAGGCGCACTCGCTGGAGATCATCCGCACCGCCGCCCGGTTCCTCGCCGAGCACGGCCGCCCGGAGCCGTTCGGTCCGGTCGCGCACGAACCGCTGGCCGAGCCCGAGCGCCGCGAACGGGCCGCCGCGCTCGCACCGGTGATCCGCGGCCTCGCCTCGACCGACCGGCGCCAGGTCGGCCACTTCACCGATTCCGAGGTGGTGCTCGACTTCCTGTCCAGGCGGGAACATCCCCGGCTGGCCGCGCTCGGCACCTCCTGCCCCGACCACTTCCTGCGCACCAAGGTCCGGCCCCTGGTCCTCGACCTGCCGCCGACCGCGGCCCTGGAAGAGGTCGTCGAGCGGCTGCGGGAACTGCACGTGGCGTACCGGGAGGAGTACCGGGCCTACTACCAGCGCCACGCGGAGCCGGACTCCCCGCCGATGCGCGGCGCGGACCCGGCGATCGTGCTGGTGCCCGGCGTCGGCATGTTCTCCTTCGGCGCGGATGCGCAGACCGCGCGGGTGGCCGGGGAGTTCTACGTCAACGCGATCAACGTGATGCGCGGCGCGGAATCGGTGTCCAGCTACGCCCCGATCGACGAGCGGGAGAAGTTCCGCATCGAGTACTGGGCGCTGGAAGAGGCCAAGCTCAAACGGCGGCCCGCGCCGAAACCCCTCGCGACGCGGGTCGCGCTGGTGACCGGCGCGGCCTCCGGGATCGGCAAGGCCGTCGCGCAGCGCCTGGCGGCCGAGGGCGCCTGCGTGGTGGTCGCCGATCTGAACGCCGAGGCGGCCCAGCGGGTCGCCGACGAGCTGGGCGGCCCGGACACCGCCGTCGCGGTCACCGCCGACGTCACCGACGAAACCCAGATAGCCAAGGCGTTCCAGGCGGCAGTCCTGGCCTTCGGCGGGGTGGATCTGGTCGTCAACAACGCTGGTCTGTCGATTTCCAAGCCCCTGCTGGAAACCTCGGTCCGCGACTGGGACCTGCAGCACGACGTGATGGCGCGCGGCTCGTTCCTGGTCTCGCGGGAGGCCGCGCGGGTGCTGATCGCGCAGGGCTTCGGCGGCGACATCGTCTACATCGCCAGCAAGAACGCGGTGTTCGCCGGGCCGGACAACATCGCCTACAGCGCGACGAAGGCCGACCAGGCGCACCAGGTCCGGCTGCTGGCCGCCGAACTCGGTCCGCACGGCATCCGCGTCAACGGGGTCAACCCGGACGGCGTGGTGCGCGGTTCGGGCATCTTCGCCGGTGGTTGGGGTGCCAAGCGAGCGGCCGTGTACGGCGTGCCGGAGGAGGAACTCGGCGCCTTCTACGCCCAGCGCACCCTGCTCAAACGGGAGGTGCTGCCGGAACACGTCGCGAACGCGGTGTTCGTGCTGACCGGCGGCGAGCTGTCCCACACCACCGGGCTGCACGTGCCGGTGGATGCCGGGGTAGCCGCCGCATTCCTGCGGTGAGAAATCCTCTGTCAACCTCAGTTCTTCCGAACCGCACCTCAGGGGACCGTGACGCAAACCAGCCACAAGAAACGACGAAACGTGCGATCGGACTGGACGTGACCAGCACTGAAAATCGCGGGGAGGCGGCACAGTGAGCGCCTTCGCCGCGGTCGACCTGGGAGCTTCCAGCGGCCGCGTGATGGTCGGCGACCTCTCGGCGTCCGGCCTCGAACTCACCGAGGTGCACCGCTTCCCGAACCGACCGGTGCGCATCGGCGGCACCCTGCACTGGGACGTTCTCGCGCTCTACCGGGGAGTTCTGGACGGGCTGCGGGCGGCGGGCGAGGTCGATGCGATCGGCATCGATTCGTGGGCGGTCGACTACGGCCTGCTCGATGCCGATGGCTCGCTGCTGGGAAACCCGGTGCACTACCGCGACGACCGCACCGAGCGGGTGATCGACGAGGTGCTGGCGAAGATCCCGGCCGAGCAGCTGTACGCGGCGACGGGCATCCAGTTCCTGCCGTTCAACACGATCTTCCAGCTCGCCGCCGACCCGCGGGCACCGACCGCCGAGCGGGCCCTGCTCATCCCGGACCTGATCTCCTACTGGCTCACCGGAACGGCCGGGACCGAGCTGACCAACGCGTCCACCACCGCGCTGCTCGATCCGCGCACCGGCCGGTGGTCCGAAGAGGTGGCCGAGCGGGCCGGGATCGATCTCGGCCTGTTCCCGCCGCTTCGAAAACCCGGCGAGCACAGCGGATTCCACGAGCGGACCCCGGTCTACGCGGTCGGTTCGCACGACACCGCCTCCGCGGTGGCGGCGATTCCGGCCGAGGGCGAGAACTTCGCCTACATCTCCTCGGGCACCTGGTCGCTGGTCGGCCTGGAGCTGGACGCGCCGGTGCTCACCGGCGAAAGCCGCGCCGCCAACTTCACCAACGAGGTGGGCATCGACGGCACCATCCGGTACCTGCGCAACGTGACCGGGCTGTGGCTGTTGCAGGAATGCCAGCGGGAGTGGGGAATCTCCGACATCACGGGCCTGCTCGCCGAGGCGGCGACGCTGCCCCGGCGGGCCGTGATCGACGCAGGCGATCCGCGATTCCTGCCGCCGGACGACATGCCCGCGCGGATCGCGGCGGCGTGCGCCGAAACCGGGCAGCCGGTACCGAGCGGACCGGCCGAGTTCACCCGCTGCGTGCTCGACAGCCTCGCGGCGGCCTACCGGCTGGCCATCGAAGACGCGGTGCGGCTGTCGGGCCGCCGGGTGGACGTGGTGCACGTGGTCGGCGGCGGATCCCGCAACGAGTTGTTGTGCCAGCTCACCGCGGATGCCTGCGGGCTCCCGGTGGTCGCCGGACCGGTGGAGGCCACCGCCCTGGGCAACGTGCTCGTGCAGGCCCGCGCGCACGGCTCGTTCAGCGGCGATCGGCGCACCATGCGCGAGTTGCTGCGGCACACTCAGCCGCTGACTACCTATCAACCACGATGAAACGATTCATTCAGGAGAGCGTACGGGATTGGCTTGCATAGCGGTGCGGGTAGCGGAACCTCAGAGGCATTCTCGACTCCGGGATCCCCGACTGACGTATGTCCAATACGCGGCGTCGTGGCTGTCCTCGCGAGAATGCCTCTGAGAACCCGCGGCGGTGCAAGTGCCGTAGGTGGGCTAAGCGGCTGCGCCGCTTGCGACGGCCCAGGTGTGGGCTTCAGTTGCTCGTCGCTGCGGCGCATACCACCGAAAGCGGCTACGCCGCTTGTCTGACGAGGACTCGCGTTGAGCCCTGCACCAATCCGCGCGAACTCCAAGGCCCAGAACTCGCGCAAAGCCTTGTGCGGGAGCACGGACATCATTAGCCTCACCGGTTAATACGTTTCAAAAGGTGACCTACGTCAACGTGGACTAGGAGACCCCGCAAATGACCTCTCAGGACGCGGTCGGCCTAAGCGCAACCGAGGACGGCGGCACCGTCACTCGTCAGCAGTGGAAGTGGTCCATCCTGGCCGGGATGGCTTCCTACCTGGATGCCGGTTCGATCGTCGCGCTCGGCGCCGGACTCTCCCTCTTCCAATCCTCCCTCGGCCTTTCCGACGGCGCGGTCGGTGCGCTCGCCGCGATCGGCCCGAACGCCATCGGCTGCGCGATCGGTGCGTTCGTCGGCGGACGGCTCGGTGACAAGCTGGGCCGCAAGCGGATCTACAAGTACGACCTGCTGGTGTACGCGGCGGGCATCCTGTGCATCGCGTTGGCCTTCAACACGCCGATGCTGTTCATCGGCACCTTCATCGTGGGTCTCGCGGTCGGCGCGGACGTGCCCACCTCGCTGGCCCTGGTCGGCGAGTTCTCCCCGTCGAAGGCGCGCGGCAAGCTCGTCTCGTTCACCCAGATAGCCTGGAACCTCGGGCCGGTGGTCGTGCTGCTGCTCGCCCTGGCGCTGTCCGCGCTCGATCTGATCGGGATCCGGATCGTCTTCCTGCACCTGTTCGTGGTCGCCATCGTGACCTGGGCGCTGCGCCAGGGGCTGTCCGAATCGGCGCGCTGGCAGACGGCGTCCACATCGGACACTTCGGCCAAGCACAAGCTCGGCGCCCTGTTCCGCGGCTCGAACCTGAAGGCCCTGGTGTGGACCGGAACCTTCTACCTGTTCTGGAACATCGCCGCGGGCACCAACGGGATCTTCACCCCATACATCATCAGGACGCTCAACGCGGGCAGCCAGGCGGCCAGCGTGGCGCTGTCCTGCGCGGGTTTCCTGCTCGGCATCCTGGCCGGGCTGGTGGTCATGCGGTTGGTCGACCGCTCGCACCTGACCCGCAAGGCGATGTGGGGCGTCGGCGCGGTGATGCAGGTCCTCGCCTTCGTGGCCTACCTGGTATTCCCGTTCACGGTGCCGGTGATCATCGTCAACATCGTGCTGTTCGGGGTGGGCGGTGCGTTCGCCGGTGAGGCGTTCTACAAGATCTTCAGCCAGGAGCTCTTCCCGACCATGCTGCGCGGCACCGCGCAGGGCTTGACCTTCGCCGTCGCCCGGACCTTTCTCGGCATCTGGAGCTTCTTCGTGCCCGCGCTCGCGGGTGTCGGCATCGGCCCGGTTGCCGCGCTGCTGGCGCTGTTCCTGCTGATCAGCGGGGTGGTCGGCTTCTTCTTCATGCCCAACACCTCCGGCAAGTCGCTGGAGCAGATCGAAGCGGAACGCGTGCTCGCATGACCCTGCTCGAACGGTTCACCGATCCTCGCCCCGAGTACAGCCCGCTGCCGATCTGGTGGTGGAGCGGGGCGAGGGTCACGCGGCAGCGGTTGCGCTGGCAGATGCGGCAGCTGGTGTCGCAGGGCGTCCGGCAGGCCGTGGTGATGTGCCTGGCGCCCACCGGCCCGATGTTCGGCTCGCTCGCCGACGACCCGCCCTTTCTCAGTCCACAGTGGATCGAGCTGTTGGACGGGGCGTGCGAGGACGCCGCAGAACTCGGCTTCCACCTGTGGATGTACGACCAGATCGGCTTCTCCGGGGCGAACTTCCAAGGCCGCCTCATCGCCGCCAACCCGGAGTTCGCGGGCCTGGCGCTGCACCGCGACGGGGACCGGATCGAGCCGCGGATCAGCGGATTCGACTACTTCGGCGTCGAGGCGTGCGCGGCGCTGCTCGACCAGGTGCACGGCACGTTGCAGCGGCACGTGGGCCGGTGGTTCGGCAGCGTCATCCCGGGTTTCTTCCAGGACGAACTGCCCGCGATGCCGACCTGGGGCCGGGACTTCGCGGAAACCTTCGCCGCGCACTACGGCTACGAACTCGTGCTCCCGGCGCTGTTCGAAGGCGCCGATCCCGAGTCGGCGCGGATTCGCCGGGACTACCACGAGCACCGGGCCCGCCTGGCGCGGCGGGCGTTCTTCGACCCGCTGGACGCCTGGTTCGCCGAGCGCGGTCTGATCTGCGGTTTCGACCAGCCGTCCCCGGCCCGCGAAGGCGACCCGGTCGGCGGTGTGCAGGTCTACGGCGACTACCTGGGCACCCATCGCGGCTACGGCGCGCCGGGCAGCGACCACTGGGGCGACGCGAAGGTCCACAGCTCGCTGGCGCACGCCCACGGTCGACCGCGCACCTGGATCGAGGCCTTCCACTCCTCCGGCTGGGGCGGCTCGCTGGAGGAGACCTACGACTGGCTCGCGCCGTTCCTGCGCCGCGGCGCGAACCTCTACGACCCGCACGCGGTCTACTACTCGACGGTGGGCGGCTGGTGGGAGTGGGCGCCGCCGTCGACCTGCTGGCGGCAGCCGTACTGGCCCGCCTACCACCAGTTCGCCACCGCGGTGACCCGGCTGTGCTCGGTGCTCAGCGCCGGAACCCACGTCTGCGACACCGTGCTGCTCTCCCCGACCACGACCGCGCAGGCGTACCTGACCCTCGACGGCCCGCTGCCACCGGCCGAACGCGCCACCGCCTGCTACCACGAGCTGAACGGCGTGAGCGCCTGGTTCGCCGAGCAGCGCGGCGTCCTGGAGCGGGCCGGGATCGACCACGACACCCTCGACGAGAACACCATCGCCAACGCGGTGATCGTCCACAACGGACTCCGCATCGGCGATGAGACGTACCGCACCGTGATCCTTCCCGAGGTCGAGCTGCTGCACCCGGCCGCCGCGAGCAGGCTGGCGGAGTTCGCGCGGGCGGGCGGCACCGTGGTGTGCGTGGGCACCGCGCCGGTCGACGGCGCGATCCAGGTGGCGAGCCCGGCGGACGTGCCTGGTGTGCTCCCGGCGGGGCCGGTGCGCGCCGACGCGCCGTTCCTGCTGCGGCGTTGCGGCGACAGCTACGTCCTGCTGCTCACCGCGCACGACGACCGCAGCGGGACGAAGGCGCCGATCGTCAAGATCGAGGAAAAGGACTGGTACAGCTCGGGATTCCCGTGGGACGAGTACTGGCGGCAGCTGCGGGAGGACGGCTACGAGTTCGTCCCGCCCGCGGATCGGGTCGCCCGGGTCCGGATCGACGGCCTGCCGCTGCGCGCCCAGCGGTGGGATCCCCGCACCGGTCGGCGCACCGAGCTGGCGGTGACCGACGACGGGTTCCTGGAGGTGCCCTTCACCGACGGGCCGATCTCGCTCGTCGTGCTCGGCGACGACCTGCCCGAAGCCACCACCGAGCCACTGGGCGCAGCAGCGCGCGCGACCGCCGTCGAAGGCCCATGGACAGCGGTCGCGGAGTCCACTTTGGACAACCAGCATGGTGATCTCGCGGCTGTCGAGCGGGACGGTGCGCTGCCCATCGAGGTGTGGCGCTTCGAGCACGCCAGCGGCGCGGTCACCGCGAGCTACGGTCCGTTCGCCGAGGTCCGCGACACCGGCGGCGACTGGCGCCCGGCGGAGTGGTCGCTGTCCCGGGGAATCCGCAACGACCCGGTGCACAACCAGACCCTCGGTCCCAAGGGCTACGTGCCCGAGGAATTCCTCGACTGGCGCCACGTCCCGGCGGGCGGTCGGGTCGCGGTGCGCACCCACCTGGCGCTGCCGGACCGCACCGGGCTGTGGTTGGCGGTGGGTTCGGGCGCCGCTCGCCGGGTCCTGGTCGACGGCGCCGAAACGCCGGTGGACGGCGCGGGATACCAGTCCTTCAGCCCGCTGCCGCGCGGCCGGACCGTCTCGCTGGAGATCGAGTTCACCGCCGAAGAAGACGGTCCGCTGCGCGCTTCGTTCGCGGTGGTCACCGATCCCGACGCCTACCGCAGGCCCGAATGGCTGGTCGGTGAGCAGATCACGCACCGGTTCCGGCTCGACGAAGTGCCAGCGGACGCGGCAGTCCAGGTGGCCAGCGAGGGCGCGTGCACCGTGCTCGTCAACGGCGTCGAGGTCGGCAGGCAGGGCGATTTCAACCCGTACCCGGCATTTCGGGAGATCCGCGTGCACCCCTACGACCTCGGCGAGGTCCTGCGGGTCGGCGAGAACACCATCACGCTGCGGCTCGGCGCGGACGGTGCCGTCGCGGTCGACGGGCTCGGGCTGCGCAGCGGACCCGGTTGGGGGCGGCTGCGCCGGAACCACCAGCGCGACCCGCGTTTCCACTGCGCCCGCGCCCGCCCGCACCCGCTGCCCGGCGCGCACTGGCTCGAACCCGCCGCGGCACCGGGCGACACCGTCGTGCCGGTCATCCCCGACCTGGCGCCCGGCGGGCAGCGCACCGAATGGCTGCGGTTTCCCGCCCCGCTGGGCACCACGGCGCTGCGGATCCCCACCGACCTGGATGTCGTGGTGTGCATCGGCGACGCCGAATACCAGCCGATCGACCAGCACGTGAAGCTGCCCGAACCCCTCGCGGCGGGAACGCCGATCCGGTTGCGGGTGAGCGCGGTGGACGGGCGGCGCGGTGGCGCCCTGCTCGACACCGCGATCGAGGTCGAGGTAGCCGAAACCGAGACGGATCTGCTCAGCTGGGAAGAGCTCGGCCTGCGTGCGCTCGGTGGGCAGGTCCGCTACCGCACGACCTTCCCGGCGCCGCCAGGCCGGGTCGTGCTCGACCTGGGTGCGGTGCGCGGCACGGCTGATGTGCTGGTCAACGGACGGTTGGTCGACCAACTCGTCTGGGGGCCGTGGCGCACCGAGATCACCGACGCACTGCGGCCGGGCGAGAACGAGCTCGAACTCATCGTCCGCGGAACCCTCGCCGGGTACCTCGACGACGCGTCGCCGACCACCGCCGTGGGCGCCGGACAGGTCCGCACCGGCCTGTTCGGTCCGGTGCGGCTGATCGAACACCAGGAGGTCCGATGACACCCTCTGTGTCAACCTCAGTCGTCCCGAACCGCACCTCAGGGGAACGTGACGCGAACCAGCCACAAGAAACCATGAAACGCCGAGATCGGGCTGGGCGCGACCACAACTGTGAAATGCGGAGAGGCGGAAAGCGATGACCAAGGTGGGTCTGGTCGCGGGTGGACTGGGCGCTTACTGGCCGCAGTTCCCGGACCTGTTGCCGCAGCTCAAGAAGTCCGCCGAGCAGGTCTCGACGCGGATGCGCGGACTGGACTGCGAGGTGGTCGACGTCGGGTTCATCTCCGACGCCCAGGAAGGCGCCCGCGCCGCCGAGCAGCTGCGGGTCGCCGGGTGCGACATCATCGTCGCCTTCCTGACCACCTACATGACCTCCAGCATGCTGGTGCCGATCGCGCAGCGCAGCGGCGCGCCGGTGCTGCTGCTGAACCTGCAACCCACCGAGGCCATGGACCACGCCAACTTCGACACGGGCGCCTGGCTGGCCTACTGCGGGGCCTGCCCGCTGCCGGAGATGGTGAACGCCTTCCGCCGCTGCGGCGTCGAAACCCGTTGCGTCAGCGGCTATCTCGACGAACCGGCCGCTTGGGAGAAGATCGCGCGGTGGGTGCGGGCCGCCGGGGTGCGCGCCGCACTGCGGCACGGTCGGCACGGTTTGCTGGGCCACCTGTACCCGGGGATGCTCGACGTCTCCACCGACCTGACGCTGGTGCCGTCCCAGTTCGGCGGGCACGTCGAGGTGCTGGAGATCGACGACCTGCGGGTGCGGGTGGAGAAGGTCGGCGACGCCGCGACCGACGAGCGGATCGCGCACACCCGCGAGGTGTTCACCGTGGATTCCAGCGTGGTCGAGGAGGATCTGCGCTGGGCCGCCCGGGTTTCGGTCGCCCTGGACCGGCTCGTCGAGGACTTCGAGCTGGACAGCCTGGCCTACTACCACCGCGGCCTGGACGGGGAGACGCACGAACGGCTGGGCGCCGGGCTGGTCCTCGGCGCGTCGCTGCTCACCGCTCGCGGGATTCCGGCCGCCGGGGAGTACGAGTTGCGCACGTCGCTGGCCATGCTGATCCTGGACCGGCTCGGGGCGGGCGGTTCGTTCACCGAGTTGCAGGCGTTGAACTTCCGGGACGACGTGGTGGAGATGGGGCACGACGGACCCGCGCACCTTGCCATCAGCGACGGCAGGCCGGTCCTGCGCGGACTCGGCACATACCACGGCAAACGCGGTTGGGGCGTGTCGGTGGAATTCGACGTCAGGCACGGCCCGGTCACCGCCTTCGGCCTCGGGCAGGACCGGGACGGATCGTTGCGCTTCGTGGCCTCCGAGGGCGCCGTGGTGGCCGGACCGCTGCTGCAGATCGGCAACACCACCTCCCGAGTGGATTTCGGCTGCCATCCCGGCGAGTGGACCGACGCGTGGAGCGTGTCGGGGATCGGCCACCACTGGGCGCTGGGCACCGGCCACCGGCGAGCCGAATTGCAGTCGGTCGCCGAGCTGTGCGGTTTGGAAATGGTCACCGTTGCGAAGGAGCAGATCCGTTGATCGTCAGCCCTGTTCGTTTCGAGCACCGGGATTGCGCGCTGGGTATCGGGACCGCGACGCCGCGGTTGTCGTGGCAGGTGGTCACCGGCGATCCGGACTGGTCCCAGACCGCCTACGAGCTGGAACTCGACGGCACGACCGCGCGGGTCGAATCCGCGGAGCAGGTGCTGGTGCCGTGGCCGTTCGAACCGCTGCCCTCGCGGACCAGCGCGAACGTGCGGGTCCGGGTGGCCAGCGGCGAGCAGTGGTCCGACTGGAGCGAACCGTCCACTGCGGAGACGGGTCTGCTGTCCGCCAGGGACTGGTCGGCCCGGTTCATCAGCCCGCGCACCATCGGCGGCCCGGCGCCGATCCTGACCCGCACCGCGACGCTGCGATCCGGCATCGCCGCCGCGCGGCTGTACGCCACCGCGCACGGCGTCTACGTCGCGACGATCAACGGCAACCGGGTCGGCGACGAGGTGCTGGCACCGGGGTGGACCAGCTACCAGCACCGGCTGCGCTACCAGACGCACGACGTCACCGCGCTGCTGCGGGAGGGGGCGAACAGCCTGGAAGTGCTGCTCGGCAACGGCTGGTACGGCGGTCGGCTCGCCTGGTACGGCCAACGCGCGCTCTACGGCGACCGGCTCGCCCTGCTGGCCCAGCTCGAAGTGACCTACGACGACGGATCGGTCGAGGTCATCGGCACCGACGAGCAGTGGTCGGCGACCAGCAGCGGCATCCTCGAAGACGACCTCTACGACGGACAGCGCACCGACCTCCGCCCCACCGAGTCCACAGTGGACGCCGTTGAGGTGCTCGATGTCGAGCCGACCGGGCTGGTCGCGCCCGAGGGGCCGCCGGTGCGGGTCACCGAGGTGCTGCCCGCGGTGCGGGTGTGGCAGTCGCCGTCCGGGCGGACCCTGGTGGACTTCGGGCAGAACGTCGTCGGTTGGGTTCGGCTGCGGGTGCGCGACGCGCGGGAAGTCACCGTGCGCCACGCCGAAGTGCTGGAGGACGGCGAACTCGGGGTGCGCCCGCTGCGCAGCGCGAAGGCCACCGACAGCTACCTCCTCGCCGATGCGGGCGCTGCGGTGCTGGAGCCCAGCCTGACCTTCCACGGCTTCCGCTACGCCGAGATCACCGGAGCCGAGGTCCGCGCCGAAGACCTCGAAGCCGTGGTGGTGGGCACCGATCTGCGCCGCACCGGCTGGTTCAGCTGCTCCGACCCGGATCTGGAGCAGTTCCACCGCAACGTCGTCTGGGGCATGCGCGGCAACTTCCTCGACGTGCCCACCGACTGCCCCCAGCGCGACGAGCGGCTCGGCTGGACCGGCGACATCCAGGTCTTCTCCCCCACCGCGAGCTTCCTGTTCGACACCGCCGGATTCCTGTCCTCCTGGCTCGCCGACCTCGCCGCCGACCAGCACTCGGACGGCTCGGTGCCGTGGGTGATCCCCGACGTGCTGCACACCGAAACCCCGACCGCCGCCGCCTGGGGCGACGCGGCGGCCGTGGTGCCGTGGGTGCTCTACCAGCGCTACGGCGATCCGCAGGTCCTGGCGCGCCAGTTCGACAGCATGCGCGCCTGGGTCGACAAGATCGCTTCCCTGACCACCGACGGCGTGTGGCGCGGCGGATTCCAGTTCGGTGACTGGCTCGACCCCACCGCGCCGCCCGACAACCCCTTCGCCGCCAAGGCCGACCCGGACGTCGTCGCCACGGCGCACCTGGTGCGCTCGGCGGAGATCGTCGCCGACGCCGCGCGGGTGCTGGGCCGCGACGCCGAGCACTACGCGGCGCTGGCCACCCGAACCCGCGAGGCGTTCGCCCGCCACTACGTCACCAGCTCCGGCCGCGTCCTCTCCGACGCACCCACCGGCTACGCGCTGGCCATCCAATGGGCGCTGCTGCCCACCGCCGCGCAACGCCGGCAGGCCGGGCAGCGGCTCGCCGATCTGGTGCGGGCCAACGGATTCCGCATCAGCACCGGCTTCGTCGGCACGCCGCTGATCGCCGACGCCCTCACCGCCACCGGGCACCTCGACCTCGCCTACCGGCTGCTGCTGGAAAAGGGCTGCCCGTCCTGGCTCTACCCGGTCACGATGGGCGCCACCACCGTCTGGGAGCGCTGGGACAGCATGCTCCCCGACGGCTCCATCAATCCCGGCGAGATGACCTCGTTCAACCACTACGCCCTCGGCGCGGTCGCCGACTGGATGCACCGCACCGTCGCCGGTCTCGCCCCGGCCGAACCCGGATTCCGCGAGATAACCGTCCGGCCGCAGCCGCACGCCGCGCTCACCCACGCCTCGGCCCGGCACCACACGCCCTACGGCGAAGCGTCGGTGACGTGGCGCCGGGACGGCGGTCGGTTCACGCTCGACGTGGTGATCCCGGTCGGCACCCGCGCCACCGTCCACCTCCCCGGCGCCGAGACCGTCACCGTCGGGCACGGCCAGCACTCCTGGACGGTGGCCGACCCGTGCACCGATGCGCCGGGCCCGGTTTCGACCGTGCGCGAACTGATGGACCTGCCGAACCTGTGGTCCGAAACGGTGGCCCTGCTCATCGAGCACGGTCTCGGCGAAGACCCGGCCGACATCGCCCGAAAGTCGGCGCCCTACCTGGACTTCCCGCCAACCGAACTGCCGGTGTTCCTCGCCCGCGAAAACCCCGAGGGCCCGAAGATCCGCCGCGCCGTCGCCGAACTGCTCCGCTGACGCGGCGAAATCCGCGTCGGTCGGCCGTCGCGTTCGGAAGTTCGGGGCGGAGCAGAGCGCGGCGCTGGCCACCAGCGCCGCCACTGCGGCGAGCAGGCCGTGACCGCGCCGGAAAGATCGCCGCCCGCCAGCCCCGCGGGGCTGCGCTCACCGGTCACCGACCGTAGGCGCGACGTGCTCGCCGTCACCCACAGCGGGGGCGTGGCGGCGCTCCAGAGCCCCACCGAGGGTCGGGCCGAAAGTCGGGACCTACGGGCCAGCACCATGCGCCGCTGCCGCAACTACGGTGGAGTCGAGCACCAGAAGGGGGCGGTAAGCATGAGTGGCGTCGACGACCAGCAGAGCCCAGATGAGCAGACCGCGGCGGAACTGCTCCTCCGCTGCTTGGAGAACGAAGGCGTCCGCGTCGTCTTCGGCATTCCAGGTGAGGAGAACATCCGCCTGACCGTGGCCCTGGCCCGCTCCGACATCCGCTACGTGCTGACCAGGCACGAGCAGGCCGCATCGTTCATGGCGGAGATGTACGGCCGGGTCACCGGATCGGCCGGGGTCGTGTCGGCCACCCTCGGCCCGGGGGCGATCAACCTGCAACTGGGCGTCGCCGACGCGATGACCAACAGCACACCGCTGGTCGCGCTGTCCGCGCAGGTCGGCCAGGACCGCAACTACAAGGAATCCCACCAGTTCGTCGACCTGGTCAACATGTTCGCCCCGATCACAAAGTGGTCGGGCAGCGTGCCCAGCGCCAAGGCGATCCCCGAAATGGTGCGCCGCGCCTTCAAGACCGCGGAGACCGAACGGCCCGGCGCGGTGTACCTGGCGGTGCCCGAGGACATCGACGCCGCCAAGGCCGAAGCCGCGCTGCACCCACTGCCCCGCAACGTGGTGCGCGCCGAGGCACCCGCTCCGGGCCAGATCGCGCGGGCCGCCGCGCTGCTGCGCGGTGCCAGCAGCCCCATCGTGCTCGCCGGTCACGGCGCCGCCCGCAACGGGGCCGAGAAGTCGCTCGCCGAGTTCGCCACTGCCCTGGGACTGTCGGTCGCCACCACCTTCCACGGCAAGGGCGTCATCGCCGACGACCACCCCAACTCGATGGGTTCGATCGGCTTCATGCGCCGCGACTACACCAACTTCGGCTTCGACCAAGCCGACCTGATCATCGCGGTCGGTTACGAACTGCAGGAGTTCGACCCGGCGCGGATCAATCCGCGCGGCGACAAGAAGATCATCCACGTGCACCGGTTCCCGGCGGAGGTCGACGCCCACTACTCGATCGACGTCGGCATCATCGGCGACATCTCCGCGTCCCTGGACGCGCTGTCGGCCGCGGTCGCCGACCAACACCACGAACCGCCCAAAGCGCTGTACCGCGAAATGGTGCACGACGAGTTGGAGCGCGGGCGCACGGACGACCGATATCCGCTGGCGCCGCAGCGAATCGTCGCTGACACCCGCGCCGCCCTCGGCAGGGACGACATCGTGCTGGTCGACACCGGTGCGCTGAAGATGTGGATGGCGCGGCTATACCCGACGTACACGCCGAACAGCTGCCTGATCTCCAACGGTCTGTCCACAATGGGCTTCGCGCTGCCCGGTGCGTTGGCCGTCGCGCTGGCCAAACCGGAGGTCAAGGTGCTGGCCGCGGTCGGCGACGGTTCCTTCCTCATGCACTCCCAGGAGATCGAAACCGCGGTCCGCGAACAGCTCCCGCTCACCGTGCTGATCTGGGAGGACAACGGTTACGGGCTCATCGAGTGGAAGATGGACCTCGAAGTCGGCGAGCACGCCGCCACCTCGTTCACCAACCCGGACATCGTCGGTTACGCGGCAAGCTTCGGCGCCAAGGGATACCGGATCTCCAACGCGGCGGAGCTGCTGCCGACCCTGCGCACCGCACTGGACGACCCAGGAGTCTCGATCATCGCCTGCCCGGTCGACTACAGCGAGAACCTCCGCCTCACCCAACGCCTCGGCGACCTAGACACAACACTCTGAACACCCGCCTGCGAACCCGTTCTCCCTCACGAGCGACGCCGCCCCCCCGTTCGGGCGGAGAGTGAAGGGCACCTTTGACCGACTAGGCCGGTCAAAGGTGCCCTTCACCTTGTCTGTCAGACGATTTCGTCGTCGTCTTGGGAGCGGGTGTAGAGGGTTTGGCCGCGCAGGACGGTGCGCAGGCAGCGCGGTTGCGGGGCCTGCGGGGAGAGGTCCGGCAGCCCCGGCACTCCGGCCCGCGGGTCGGTGGACCACCGCTGCACCCGCGAATCCGGTGCTGCCACAACGAGTTCTCCGGCGTCCCACACGGCGTAGGTCGCGGGCGCGCCGGGCACGAGCATGCCCGTGACACCGTCGTCGACCCCGGCCGCCCGCCAGCCGCCACGCGTGTGCGCGGTGAACGCGGCGCGCGGCGAAACACCGAAACCGCTGGTGCGGTGGTGGACGGCGGCCTGCACCGCGCTCCACGGCTCGACCGGCGTCACCGGGGCGTCCGAACCGAACGCCAGCAGCACGCCGCTCGCCGCCAGCTTCGAGAACGGGTTGAGCTGGGTGCCGCGTTCGACGCCGAGGCGCCGCGCGTACATGTCCTCCGAACCACCCCAGGTCGCGTCGAAGGTCGGCTGGACGGACGCCACCACGCCGAACTTGCCGAGTTCAGCGGCCTGCTGCTCGTCGACCATCTCCAGGTGTTCGAGCCGGTGGCGCATGCTCGCCAGCTCCGGCACACCGACGATCTCGGCGGCTTTGCGGAAACCGTCGCAGACCTCGGCCACCCCCGCGTCGCCGATCACGTGGAATCCGGCCTGCAAACCGGCGCGCGTGCATTCCACCAGGTGCTCGGCCACCGCATGCGCGTCGAGGTAGAGCACCCCCGCCGTCGTCCGGTCGTCCGCGTAGGGCTCGCGCAGCGCCGCGGTGCGCGAACCGACCGCACCGTCGACGAAGAGGTCTCCGGCCAGTCCGCGGGCCCCGAGCTCCCTGGCGCGGTCCACCGCACCGAGCTCACCCCAGTAGCCGACGACCTCCGGCACCCCGCCGCGCGCCGAAATCGCGAGCAGATCCACCAGATCATCGGCACCCGAGATGTCCGGCCCAGCGCACTCGTGCACGCACGCCACGCCCCGCGAAGCGGCATGCCGCAGGAACGCCAGCTGCGCGTCTTTGCGCTGCCCGGCACCGAGGGATTCGCGCGCGGCGCGGCGCACGTGGTGGTGCGCCGCGCGCGTCAGCGGGCCGTCCTCGCTCCAACCCTCCGCACTGCGGGCCAGCGGTGCGCGATCCACCAGGGCCGTGGACACCAGCGCGGAATGCACGTCGATCCGGGACAGGTACACCGCGGCGCCCGCCGCGGCGCGGTCGATCTCGTCACGGGTCGGGGGCCGCCGTTCCGGCCACCACGTCTCGTCCCATCCGTGGCCCCACACCAGTGCGCCCGGGTATTCCGCCACGTGATCCCGCAGCGCGTGCAGGAATTCCGTGAGCGACGCGCAACCGGTCAGGTCGAGGCCGTTGAGCAGCAAACCAGTCGAGGTCGCGTGCACGTGCGCGTCGACGAAAGCAGGCGCCACGAACGCGCCTCCGAGGTCGATGACCTCGGCATCGGGATGCAGCGCACGGCCGACCTCGTCGCCGCCGAGCCACGCGATGATGCCATCGGTGACGGCCATCGCGGTGGCTCCCGCGTCGGCGGGCGAATGAATTCGTCCGCCGAGCAACAACGTGGTCTCGGACATGTCCTTAGTGTTCCCTGTTCCGGGTTTCCAACTGCGCAGGTCGACGTCGGCCGACGGGTCGGCGCACGACTCCACGAGCGAACCCGGCCGCGATCGTTCTGGCGAGCTTACCGGTCGCCCCTCGGACCCCGACGCGACGCCGACCCGATCACCTGCGCGGCTGCTCGTCCGACCGTTCTGCCTGCGCAGACCGCTGCGGCGGGAGCTGTTGCGGACCGCTGTCCGGGGTGTGCTCGTCGTCGTCGGTGACCGAAACCACCTCGCCGTCGATGACGTCGCTGCCCGGGCCTGCCGAGCCCTGCTCGCGGCGGGCCCGCTGGGCGTGCAGCCACACCTGGTCCTGCATCTCCTTCGACCGCCGCTGCGCCGCGCGCATCAGCCGCTTGCGCAGCAGGGCGCGGGTCGGCGGCAACAGGCACAGCAGCCCGCAGACGTCGCTGATGAAACCGGGCAGGATGATCAGAAGGCCTCCGGCGGCGATGAGCACACCGTCGGTGAGCTCGCGCTCCGGTGGCCGCCGCTCGCGGGCGGCCTCGCGGAACTCGCGCAGCGCTCGGCGGCCTTCCCGGCGCAGCAGCCAGCTGCCCAGCACCGCGGCGGCCAGCAGCAGGCCGATGGTGGGCAGCACGCCGATCAGCTGGCCGAGGGCGACGAGCACGGCGATTTCGACCACACCGGCGACGAGAAGCAGAACGAGGATCGGCACGGCGCGGAGACCTCCTGTCAATGGCAGTCACCCGGTCCAACGAACCAGGCCCGACAAATGCTCCCGGCAGGCCATCGAGGTGATGAACGTCGTCGGGTACGGGCCCCATAGACTTCCACGTGATGCGGGCGCACAAGTCGAAATCACTCATCCTGCTGCTGATCGGCAGCGTGCTGGCGCTCGCGCTGCTGATCAGCGACCAGTACTTGCCGGGGTTGCCGTTGCAGCCCAAGCAGCTCCCGGCCGCGGTGGTGACGCTCGGCGACAGCACGTTGTCCGGTGAGGGCGGCGGCAACTACGTGGCCGGGACCAACGGCGAAGGTGACAACTGGTGCCACCGCTCGCCCGCCGCGGCGGTCAACCAGCTGCGGCTGCCGCCCGGGGTGACCCGCATCAACCTGGCCTGTTCCGGCGCGAAGACCGACCTGGTCGGCGCCGACCCGGAACCCGGCACCGCCGAGGGTTCCCAGGCGCAGCAGCTGGGCGCGCTGGCGCAGCGCTTCCGCATCACCAACGTCGTGGTGCAGGTCGGCGCGAACGACGAACCGGGCTTCACCGATGTGGTCAACCAGTGCGTCGAGGCCTGGGTGCGGCAGGCGGCGGACGGTTGCGCCGGACAGCTGCGCACCACGTGGCCGCAGCGGATCGACCGGATGAAACCGAAGGTGCTCGCCGCGCTGCACGACATCCGAGCGGCCATGGACAGCGCGGGCTACACCCCGAGCAGCTATTCGCTGATCGTGCAGTCCTACGCCTCGCCGGTCGGGCCCGGTGTGCGGCCCGAGCTGCAGGACCTCTCCGGGTGCCCGTTCCTGACCGGTGACCTGGCGTGGATCCGGGATACCGGTGTCCCGCAGCTGTCCGCCGGGTTGCGGGATGTGGCTCGGCAGGCCGATGCGCGGTTCCTGGACCTGTCCCGGGCGGGTTCGGGCCACGAGGCGTGCACCGGGGATCCGAAGACGGCCGACGGCGAGTGGTTCACCAGGCTGACCGTCGACTGGGAGAGCCTCCGGGACGAGCGCCGCGCCCCGCACGCGATGCAGGAGTCCTTCCACTCCAACGCCGCTGGTCACGCCCAGCTCGGCCGCTGCCTGAGCGAGTTCGTGGCCGGTACCGAACCAAAAGCGGTGTGCCTCGCCGACGAACGCGGCAACCTGCACGCCGTCCCCGACCACATCGCCGCCCTACAACCCCACCCCTGACTGCTCCACCAACCAGCACCCGCCGCCGATCTGCCCCGTTGAATCCCCGCCACCGCTCGGCCGAGGCAGGTCCCGCACTCACACGATCAGGGCGAGGTGAAGGGCACCTTTCGCCAACATAGTTGGTAAAAGGTGCCCTTCACCATTCACCCGAACGTCGCGGATGGGGGCTCAGATCGACGGGGGGCGGTTTTCGAAGGGGGTGGAGAGCACGACCGTGGTGCGGGTCGACACCTTGGCGGCTTCGCGGATCTGGCGCAGCAGCTCCTCCAAACCCAGCGGTGAGGCGACCCGCACCTGCAGGATGTAGGACTCGTCGCCCGCCACCGAGTAGCACGATTCGATCTGCGGCAGGTGCTCCAGCCGCTGCGGGTAGTCGTCCGGTGCGGCCGGATCGATCGGGGTCAGCGAGATGAACGCGGTCAGCGGCAGGCCGATCTGATCACCGTCCACTTTGGCCGCATAACCCTGCAGGGCGCCGCGCTGCTCCAGCCGCCGAACCCGCTGGTGCACCGCGGAAACGCTCAACCCGACGCGCTCGGCCAGGTCGGTGAAGCTGCACCGGCCATCGCTGGCCAACTCGCGCAGAATCGCCCGGTCGGTGGCCTCCAGCACGGCGGGCGGTGCGGACCTGTCGCTCACGCCGGCAGCACCACCAACTCGTGCGGCTGGTCGTTCACGCGCTGCACGCCGTCGTCGGTGACGACGACGATGTCCTCGATCCGAGCCCCCCAACGCCCCGGCTGGTAGATACCCGGCTCGACGCTGAAGGCCATGCCCGGCTCCAGCACGAGCGCGTTCCCGCCGACGATGTAGGGCTCCTCGTGCACGTCGAGTCCGATGCCGTGCCCGGTGCGGTGCACGAAGAACTCGCCGAATCCGGCGGCGGCGATCGGCTCCCGCGCGGCGGCGTCGATCGACTCGGCGGTCGCACCCGGTCGCACCGCCTCGACCGCGGCGCGCTGGGCGGCCTGCAACACGGCGTAGGTCTCGCGGACGTCCGACTGGGCGGGCTCGCCGACGGCGTAGGTGCGGGTGCAGTCGGAGTTGTAGCCCTCCGCGATCGGGCCGCCGATGTCGATGACGACGATGTCGCCGCGCTCGACCACCCGGTCCGACAGCGCGTGGTGCGGGCTGGCGCCGTTGGGGCCCGATCCGACGATGACGAACGCCGCCTCGGTGTGGCCCTCTTCCAGGATCGCGGCGCTGATGTCGGCGCCGACCTCGGCCTCGGTCCGGCCCGGTTTGAGGAACTCGGCCATCCGGGCGTGCACCCGGTCGATGGCCGCCCCGGCCTTGCGCAGCGCCTCGACCTCGGCGGCGTCCTTGCGCATCCGCAACTCCCGCAGCACGTCCCCGGCCAGCACCTGCTCGGCATCGGACAGGGCGCCGCGCAGCGGGATGGTGTGCAGCGCGGGCATCACGTCGGCGACGGCCACCCGGGCCGGTGCGCCAGCGCGACTGGCCAGGTCGGCGACCACGGCGTGCGGATCCTGGCCGTCCACCCAGGTCACGACGTCGATGCCGAGTTCGGCGAGCGGCACGTCGGCGAAGCCGGGCTCCTCCAGCTTCGGCACCACCAGCGCGGGCCGACCACCGGTCGGCAGCACCAGGCAGGTCAGCCGCTCGTGCGATTCCTTGGCGGCGCCGAGGAGGTAGCGCAGGTCGGAACCCGGCGAGATCAACAACGCGTCGAGGTCGGCCGCGGCAGCCGTTTCGGCGGCCCGAGTCAGGCGAGCGGCGAGCACGGATGGGTCCTGCTTCATCGAGACGGTGGCCATGGCCCCAGCCTAATGCCGCCGCAGCGCCCCGACGCCCGCACGGTCCACGCCCCGCCACACCCGGGACGCCACCAACCAAGCCGCCACCAGCAGGTAGACCGCGGCGACCGACCAAAGCGCGCTGCGCAGCCCAATACCGTCCACCAGCAACCCACCGACCAGCGCACCGACCGGAGCACCGGCGAACGCGACCGCGGCGGTCAGCCCGAGCACCCGACCGCGCATGGCCGGTTCGACGCGCTCGTAGCAGACCACCGCCAGGATCGGATTGATCGCTCCGGAGGCAAGTCCCGCGATCCCGACGGCGACCAGCACGGCGGGCAGACCCGGTTCGAGCGCCAGGACCGCGTATCGCGGCGCTCCCGAGATCGCGATCGCGGTGACCAGGACGAGTCGTCGGGGCAGCCGAGGGCCCAGCCACGTGTAACCGAGGTTGCCAAGCAGCGCGGCACCGGCGGTGACTCCCGTGATGGCGCCGAGCGCCACCGGGCTGCCCAGCACCTCGGCGGCGTAGACCGGTTGCAGCACGCTGATCGCGGCCAGGTCCAGGGTGTTGATCAACAGCACCATCAGCACGATCAGCACCAACAGCCGGTCCGCCAGCAGCGCGCGAGCGCCGTCGCGCAGATCGTCGAGATAACCGGTGTTGGGCCGCTTGGCGGGCGTGCTGGGCACGGCGACCGCGACCAAACCGGCGGCGAGCGCGAAAACCGCTGCGGTCCAAGCCAACACGGTGGGCTCGGCGACGAACACCAGGGCCGCACCGCCCAGCGGTGCACCGAACAGCTGCGCTGCCCGGGTGGCCGCGTCGATGCCCGCCGAGCCGCGCTCCAGCGGCATTCCGGCCATGGTGATGAGCTCTGGAACCACCGCCCGGCGAGCGGTCTGCCCGGGTGCCCGGCTGGCCCCGAGCAAAGCGGCGAGCACGAACAGCTGCCACATCGCCAGCCCGGATGTGGCGTGCAGCAGCGGGATCGCGGCCACCACCGCGGCGGCCGCGAGATCGGAACCCACGGCACTGCGGCGGGTACCCAACCGATCCACCAGCGGACCGCCCACGGCCGCCAACGCCACCAGTCCGACCAGCTCCGTCGCCGCGACCGCACCCACCGTCGAGGCGCTCCCGGTGAGCGCCAGGACGAACCACGGGATCACCAGCAGCGCCACCACGGTCGCCAACACCGACACACCGGTCGACAACCACAGCAGGACGATCGGAGCGCGCCGCGTCGTCACGGGCGCGACCGCGGAAAGGCGTGGAACTGCACGCTGACCTGCTCGTCACCGTCCTGGGCAGGTCGGCGGTATTCGTCGAGCAGATCGTGGAACCGCCGGGTCAGCTCGGAAAGTTCTTGCGGGGTCAGCGAAAGCAGCGTGTCCGACATGGACGATGCCCTGATCCAGGCCCGCGACCACCGCTGTCGCTCGGCCAGGAACGCCGCGCTCTCGTGGTAGTGCGTCGTGACGACCTCGTGCAGGTACACCTCCAGCGCACCGCGCAAGTCGGGGTGCTGGGCGAGTTCGTCGGTGTCCAGCACGGTGTGCTCGTGCACCGCGCGCCACCAGCGCTCCCGCCGGTTGCCCCGCTCGGTGTCCTCTTCGACGAAACCGTGCTCGGCGAGCTGCCTGAGGTGCCAGCTGGTGGTGCCGCTGCGCTCCCCCACCCGCTCGGCCAACTGGGTGGCCGTGGCGGGCCCGTCGCTGCGCAGCATCCCCAACAACCGCACCCGCAGCGGATGCGCCAATCCGCGCAGGCTCTTCGCGTCCAGCATCCGGTCCATGCGGCGAGCATAGAACCACCAAGAACTCTCTGCGAAGACTTCTTGGTGGTTGCTCCAGGCCCGGCACGCACGTGTCGGGGTGACGTGACAAGCTGGCGCACTGTGACTGGCCCCCTGATGCTCGTCGACTCGGCCGGGTTGTGGTTCCGCTCGTACTACGCCCTGCCCGACTCGCTGACCGCCCCGGACGGCACGCCGGTGAACTCGGTGCGCGGGTTCTGCGACATGCTCGCCAAGCTGATCGGCGACCGCCGCCCGTCGCGGCTGGTGGCCTGCCTGGACAACGACTGGCGCCCGCAGTTCCGGGTCGACGCGCTGCCGTCCTACAAGGCGCACCGCGTCGCCGCCGACGATCCCGCCGCGGAGGAGGTGCCGGACACGCTGTCCCCGCAGATCCCGGTGATCCTCGAAGTGCTCGACGCGGCGGGCGTGGCCACCGCCGAAGCGGAGGGCTTCGAGGCCGACGACGTGATCGGCGCGCTGGCCGACCGCGAGGACCGCGACGCGGTGGAGGTCGTCACCGGCGACCGCGACCTGTTCCAGTTGGTGCGCACCCAACCCACCCCGGTTCGGGTGATCTACATCGGCGCCGGACTGGCCAAGGCGCAGGACTACGGCCCGGCCGAACTCGCCGAGAAGTACGCCCTGACGGCCGACCGGGCCGGCGACGACTACGCGGACATGGCCGTGCTGCGCGGCGATCCGTCGGACGGGCTGCCCGGGGTGGCGGGCATCGGCGAGAAGACGGCCGCGAAGCTGATCACCCAGTTCGGTTCCCTCGAAGCGCTGCTGGCCGCCGCCGCAGCCGGTGATTCCAGCCTGACCCCGCGGATTCGGGGCAAGCTCGCCGAAGCCGCCGACTACCTGGCCGCCGCCCCATCGGTGGTCCAGGTCGCCCGCGACGCCCCGGTGGTCCTGGACCGCCCGGATCAGATCCCGCGGTCCACTGTAGACACCGAACGCCTGGTGGCCCTCCAGCGGACCTGGGGCCTGGGAGCCAGCATCGACCGCCTGATCACCGCCCTGACGTCCTGAGCCCCGAGCCGGAGCCCCTCACGCACTCCCGACCTCGGCGAAGCCCCGGGAACACCTCGTCGAATTCGGGGCGGCGCAAGCGATTCAGGCGCCGCGCCCCCTCGGCGCACTGCTCGATCGTTGAACAGGTGAAGGGCACCTTTGACCGACATAGCCGGTCAAAGGTGCCCTTCACTCCAATCACTACCGCTAGAAGTCGGCGACGTTCAGGAGGTTTTCCTGGGTTTGGTCGCTGTCTTGGGACGGCCAGGTCCAGTCGAGGGTGCCCGCCTGCTGGAGGGCCTGCTTGACCTGTTCCGGCGTGGCGGTCGGGTTGTTCGCCTTGAACAGCGCCGCCGCACCGGCCACGTGCGGACTGGCCATCGAGGTGCCGGAAATCGTGTTGTAGCCGCCGTTCATCCACGTCGAGTAGATGCACACACCCGGCGCGATGATGTCGACGTCGGCGCCGAAGTTGGAGAAGTCGGCGAAGGTGTCGTCCTCGTCCTCCCGGCAGGTCGCGGCCGCGCCGCCACCGGGTTGCCCGTTGAAGTCGGCCAGCGCGCTGACCGTGATCACCTCGTCGTAGGCGGCCGGGACCGAATCCTTGGCGTCGGCCGCGTCGTTCCCGGCGGCCACCACGAACGTCACCCCGGCCGCGACGGCCCGGCAGATGGCCTCGTGCTCGATGTCGCCTTCGGTCGCGCCGCAGTTGCCGTCGTCGACCCCGGCACCGCCGAGGCTCATGTTGGCCACCTCGATCTCGTCGGCGTGCGCGGCGACGTAGTCGATCCCGCACACCACGTCCGCCGTGCTGCCCATGCCCGCGTCGTTCAGCACCTTCACCGGCCAGATCCGCGCACCCGGCGCGACACCGACCACGCCGTTGTCGTCGTCCAGCGCCCCGATGGTGCCCGCCACGTGGGAGCCGTGCCCGTTGCGGTCGTCGGGGTTCAGGCCCAGCAGCGAGCAGTTCTGGGCGCCCTCCCGGTAGACGTTGAGGTCCGGGTGATCGAGATCGACACCGGTGTCGATCACCGCGACGTCCACGTCGGTGCGCTCGTCGACGCCGTCGATGTTGGCCGTGCCGCTGAGGTCGGCGTCCGCGCGGTCCACCCCGGTGGGCGTGGTCTGCGCGGTGGTGCGGTAAACCCGGTCGGGCTGGACCCAGGCGACCGCCGGATCGCGGGCGATCCGGTTCTTGGTGGCTTCGGTCATGGTGGCGGAATAGCCGCTCAGCGCCGAGCGGTAGATGTGCCCAACCGCAACACCGAGTTCACTGGTGTGCAATCGGGCCAGCAGGTTCGAATCGGTCCCGTCCTTGAGGACGACGATGTAGCGACCGACCGCACCGCTGCCGAGTTCCGCCTGAGCCGGCGACGCGCTCGCGGCCACCAAGGCGAACGCGGCGATCGCGATTCCAACGCTTCTTCTCATCGGGCCTCCAGGTGAGCCGTGGCTGGACGACTCCATCCGGCGTGGGCACCCCACGGCCGTGGTCCGACGTAGTAAAAGCAGCGCGACGATCAAAGGGAAGACAGCGGGCGAAGATCGCACCGAATGGCCGTGCCACCACTCGGTATTTACCCCGAAGGGCCCATCGGAACAGGCACCATTCGGCGCAGCAGCGACACTCAGAAGTCCACTGTGGATTCGGAAGCGCGGTAGCGGTCCAACTCGACCGGGTCGTGCGCGCAGAACACCTGAACCTGACCCTGATGCGCGGTGCCGAGATCGCGCAGCCGCTGCTGGTTGCGCCGCCGCGACGCACCCTCGACCTGCACGTGGTTCTGGAACAGCCGCAGCCCCGGCGGGCAGTGCGACCGCTGCGCCATCTCGCCGTGGAAGAAGTACGCGTCACCGGCGTGCAACAACCAACGACCGTCCGATCCCCGGACAGCCACCCCGGTGTGCCCGCGGGTGTGGCCGGGCAGCGGGACGAGCAGGATCTCCGGTGGCAGGCCGGGCAGGTCGCGCACCGCCTCGAACCCGAACCAGCGCTCCCCGTCGACACTGCTGTGGATGCTCCACTGTGGACCGTGCTGCCACTGGTGGCCGAGGTAGCGCACCCGCTCCGGGCCGTGCAGCATCGCCTGGTATTCCACGTCGTGCACGTGGACCCGCGCCTGCGGGAAGTCCGGCAGGCCGCCCGCGTGATCGCGGTCCAGGTAGGTCAGCACGATGTGCCGCACGTCCTCGGTGCGGTAGCCGAGGCGTTTCACCTGCGCCACAGCGGTTTCCGCCACGTCCAGCACCGGACGGGTCGTGCCGCAGTTCAGGTGGTGGACCCGCATCAGAGTTCCTTCCGGGTGAGCAGTTCGACCAGCTGATCGCCGACGGTCCGCAAGGGCGTCAGGTCTCGCTGCACCTTGCAGAGCAACAACGCACCTTCCAGCATCGACAGCGCGATCACGGCGAGCTCGCCCGACCGGGCCGCCGGGATCCCCCAGCCCACGAACCTCGCGCTCAGGCGCGCCAGCCACGAGCCGTACGCGCCGTCGCACGCCGACCGGACCTGCGGGCTGTCCGCGCTCGCCTCCAGCGCGACGGTGGCCACCGGGCATCCGCTGCGGAAATCCGAATCCTCCAGCGCCTTACCGAACAACGCCACGACCGCCGTGACCGCCTCGCGCGGTCCGCCCGCCTCGTCCAGCACCGCCGCCAGCAGGTCGTGCACCTGCCGCCCGGAAGCCTCGACGGCCTCGGCGGCGAGTTGCTGCTTGCCACCCGGGAAGTGGAAGTACAGCGAGCCGCGCGGTGCGGCGGCCTCCGCCAGCACCTGGTTGACCCCGGTGGCGTGGTAGCCCTGCCGCCGGAACAGCTCCATCGCGGTGTCGAGCATCTGCTGCTTCGTCCGCGCACCGGGATTCCGCTCGCTCACCGTGGGAGACCAGGTCGAGCTGCGCGCAGAACAGGTCGAGCAGGACGGCTGCTCCCGGCGCGGCGCTAGAAGCCCGTGCCGCACCACGGGGATTCGAGGGTGGTGAACAGCCGGTCCGCCGCCGGGACCGCAGCCGGGTCGTGCACCGCGATGCGACCGGCCGCGACCAACGCCGATGCCGCTTGGTCACCGAGGAACAGCGCGGCGAGAGCGGCGACGTCGAGGCTGAGCTGCGGCTCGTCGGGGCACCGGCGCACCTCGTCGGGACCGACCCGGTAGCAGCCGTTGTTGACCGGCAGGAACGCGTCGCGCACCTCGATCACCACCGGATCGGCGGGACCGTAGGTGCGCGCCCGCAGCGCGGCGAGCACATCCACCAGCCGCAGCCACAAATCGTCGGCGACTTCGGTCACCCGGCACTGGCGGCGGTCGGTCAGCCACCACTCCAGCGGTTCGTCCAGCGGCCGGTCGAAGGCCGCGATCCGGTCCACCAGATCGATGCCGAGCAGGAAGCGCCACAGCTGCGCCGTCGCGACCGTATCGGCCGCCACCACGTCGTAGACCCGCAGCGTGGTGACCCCGTCGTTCTGCTTCGGCTCGCACAGGGCGAAACCGTCGTCCACGCCGTCGTCGTCGGTGTGCACCGCGACCAGGTAGCCCCTGTCGAGCATCGCCAGCCGGGACGACCACCACGCGTCATCCCGGCCGATCCGGCCCGGCCGGGACAACGCACACCGCCGGTAGATCGTCGGCAAGATCGTCTCCGGTCTCCGCCTTCGGCGACTCCACCAGCCGCACCCGGCCACCGAGCGGCGCGTCCGCGCGGAACGCGGCCCGCACCCGCGCCAGCTCCACGTTCCGGGCCCTGGTGGCCACGCCGTAACCGAACCGCTCGTAGATCACCGCTTCGGACGCGTGCAGCATCGCCAGCGGCTCGCCGCGCTGCCCCACGTCATGCAGCTGCGCGCGCATCAGCGCGGTGAGCAGGCCGCGACGGGTGTGGTCGGCTCGAACGCCGACCGCGGTCACCGCGCCCGCCGACAGCCGCCGACCGCCCGGCACCGCCAGCACGTTCGTCGTCGACATGACCGTTCCGGCGAGCTCGCCGTCGACGAACGCGCCCAGCACCCGACCCGGTTCGTACCGGCCGGAGTTGCGGGCCCAGTCCTCGTCCTTCGACGGCGGCTCCAACAACGCACGCCGGAACAGCTCGTACGCCTCGCGGAACTCGGATTCGGTCAGCGGACGCACCTCGTGCTGGGTCACGTCCCAGATCTTCCCGACAACCCGCGGCCGCGTCGACCGGTTTTCACTTCGGGTGGCCGACCTCGTAAACGCCCCTGTCGTTCTTGACCGTGACCGTGACGGTCCTGGGCTGCGAATCGATGCTGACCTGGCAGTCGAAGCGGTGCGCGGCCGCCACCGGCTGGCCCGCCGGGCAGTTGACCTCACCAACGCCGGTGAGCCCGTAGGAGCCCTTCAGGGTCTGCGCCACGCCCTTCGCCACGCTGGTGGCGTCGAACACCGGCCGCACGAACCAGCCCGGCGCGACGAAGCCGAGCACCAGCACCACGGCGATCACCAGCAACGCTCCGAAGCCGGTGAGCACCCACGGCAGCACCGATCGCTTCTTCTTCGGCGGAGGGCCGTACTGGCCGTAGCCACCCGGGGGCGGGAACTGGCCGCCGCGCTGCGGCGGGCGCGGCTGCGGGCCGTAACCACCACCGTAGGGCTGCTGCGGTGGTCGTCGCGGCGCGAAGCCACCCGGCTGCGGATAGCCCGGCGGGGCCGGTGGAAACCCACCCGAGTGCATCCCAGGGCCCTGGGGTTGCTGCCCCCACTGCGGGTGGCCCCCTGGCGGACCGTAGGGGGACGACATCTACACCTCCGGAGGATGTTCACTTGGCGATCGCGACGTTGCCGACGCCAGGAGATCCAACCACAACAGACCGGACGCCCGAATCGGCCGGGCGGTCGTCACACCGCACCTGCCGCGACCACGCCGCGTCGGATCGCGGTGACCGCCTTCGCCGCCGCCGCGCCAACCGGGTCCGACACCCCGACGACCTCGCGGATCTGGTCGAGCAGGTCGATGACCTGGCGGCACCAGCGCACGAAGTCCCCGGCCGAGAGCTCGTGCCCGCTGGACTCCGCGGCGGTGAGGACCTTCTCCAGCGATTCACCGCGCGCCCAGCGGAACACCGGCCAAGCGAAACCCGCATCGGGTTCGCGAGTGCGGTCCAGCTTGTGCCGCCGTTCGTCGTCCTCCAGCTCCGCCCACAGCCGCCAGGTGCCCGCCAGCGCGTCGCTGACCGCACCGGCCGGGACCTGCGGAGCCAGCCCCTCCCGACGCGACTCGTACACCAGCGACGACACCACGGCCGCCAGTTCGGCAGGCCCGAGGCCGCGCCACAGCTCGACCCGCAGGCATTCGGCGGCCAGCAGGTCCGACTCGCTGTAGAGCCGGGACAACCGCCGCCCGTGCTGCGTGACCTGGCCCGCTGCCGAGTTCTCCGCCGGGAGGTAGTCCCGCTCGGTCAGCAGCGCCACGATCCGGTCGAAGGAGCGGGCCAGCGAGTGGGTGGTCGCCGCGACCTTGCGCCGCAACTGCTCGTTCTCGCCGTGCAGTCGCTCGTGCCGCTCGGCCCACCGGGCGTGGTTCTCCCGGTCGTCGCAGCCGTGGCACGGGTGCGCCTTCAGCGCGCGGCGCAGCGTCGCCAGCTCCGCGTCGTCAGCGGCGTCGGAGTGCCGCTTGGTGCGCCCGCCGGAAGCGGCGAGGCCGGTGTTGCGCAGCGTCGACGCCAGGTCGCGGCGGGATTTCGGCGAACGGGTGTCGACGTGCTTCGGCAGTTTGATCTTGCCCAACGGCTCCACCGGCGAGGTGAAGTCGGCGACCGAAAGCCGCCCCGACCAGCGGTCCTCGGTGACCACCAGCGGACGCGGCTCGCCCATCGGCTCCAGACCCGGATCGATGACCACCGCCAACCCCGAGCGGCGACCCGCGGGCACCTCGATCACATCGCCCTTGCGCAGCTTCTCCAGCGACTTGGCCGCCTCCGCGCGGCGCGACTGCCGGTTCTGCCGGGCCAGGTGCTTCTCCCGTTCGGAGATGCGGCGGCGCAGCTGGAAGTACTCGTCGAAGTCGCCGAGGTGGCAGTGCATCGACTCGGCGTAGCCGGTCAGCGCGTCGTTGTTGCGGTCCACCCGTCGGGACAGCCCCACCACCGAGCGGTCGGCCTGGAACTGCGCGAAGGACTGCTCCAGCAGTTCCCGCGCGGCGGCCTGGCCGACGCGCTGCACCAGGTTGACCGCCATGTTGTAGCCCGGCCGGAACGACGACCGCAGCGGGTAGGTGCGGGTGGAGGCCAGTCCGGCGACCTGCTTGGGGTCGATGCCGGGCTGCCAGACGACCACCGCGTGGCCCTCGATGTCGATGCCCCGCCGCCCGGCCCGGCCGGTGAGCTGCGTGTACTCGCCGGGGCTGAGGTCCACGTGCGACTCGCCGTTGAACTTCACCAGCCGCTCCAGCACCACCGTGCGGGCGGGCATGTTGATGCCCAGGGCCAGCGTCTCGGTGGCGAACACGGCCTTGACCAGGCCGCGGACGAACAGCTCCTCGACGGTTTCCTTGAACGCGGGCAGCAGTCCGGCGTGGTGCGCGGCGAGCCCGCGCTCCAGCGCCTCCCGCCACTCCCAGAAGCCCAGCACCGCCAAGTCCGACTCCGGCAGGTTGGCGGTGTGCTCGTCGATCACCTCGCGGATCTCGTCGACGTCCGCTTCGCTGGTCAGCCGCAGTCCGGCCCGCATGCACTGGGCGACCGCCTGATCGCAGCCGTTGCGGCTGAAAATGAACACGATGGCCGGCAGCAGCCCGGCCGCGTCCAGCCCGGTCAGCATCTCCACCCGCGACGGCGGGAAGAACCGCGGCGGGCGCGGGCCCCGGCGCTTGGCGTTCGGCCCGCCGCGCCGCCCGCCGTAGGGCAGGTGCACGCGGGCCAGCTGCTGGGTGTGCCGCAGCAGGTTCGGGTTGATCTGCAGTTCCCGGTCCGGGGTCTCGCCACCGAAGAGGTCGAACATCCGCGGCCCGACGAGCATGTGCTGCCACAGCGGCACCGGCCGGTGCTCGTCGACGACCACCGTGGTGTCGCCGCGCACCTCCTGCAGCCACTCGCCGAACTCCTCGGCGTTGCTCACCGTCGCCGACAGGCTCGCCACCTGCACGTACTCCGGCAGGTGCAGGATCACTTCCTCCCACACGGCGCCGCGGAACCGGTCGGCGAGGTAGTGCACCTCGTCCATCACGACGTAGCCGAGCTGGTCGAGGCTCCGGGAGCCCGCGTAGAGCATGTTGCGCAGCACCTCGGTGGTCATCACGACCACCTGCGCTTCGCCGTTGATCGAGGTGTCGCCGGTCAGCAGCCCGACCGCGTCGCTACCGTGCCGATCGCACAGGTCTGCGTACTTCTGGTTGGACAGCGCCTTGATGGGCGTGGTGTAGAAGCATTTGCGCCCTTCCGAGAGAGCGAGGTGCACGGCGAACTCGCCGACCACGGTCTTGCCTGCGCCGGTGGGCGCGCAGACCAGCACGCCGCGGCGGTCTTCGAGCGCCTGGCAGGCGGTGCGCTGGAACGGATCGAGTTCGAAGGACAGCTCACCCGCGAATTCGGCCAACTTCGGGTGGGCACTGCGGCGGGTGTTCGCCGCGTACGCCTGGGCCGGGGAGAGCTTGGTCGGGTTGGAACGGCTGGCAGCCACACCCCAAGGTTTTCACATCCCACCGACCGACGTCGCAGCCGTCAACGCTCGCCTCGTCACAGTCGTGAGTGCGAAAACCGGCTCCAGCCGGTTTTCGCGCTCACGACCCCACCACGGCGAGCGCAGCGGGCACGCACCGCATGCTCAGCGGCAGTCGGGCCTGCGGTTCGCCGTCCGCGTACGCCAGCCAGCCGTTCTCGCCGCCCAACCGGACCCGCCGCGCCCGCAGCGTGCACACCGCCGGGTGCTCGATGTGCCGACCGGTTCGAAGCGTCGGCAGGATCCGCACCAGATCGCGCCGGGACAGCTCGCCCACCACCGTCAGGTCGAACAGGCCATCGGCAGCGTCGGCGTCCGGACAGACCGGGATGCCGCCGCCGTAGCAGGCGGTGTTGCCGACCGCGACCAGCGTGGCGTTCAGCTCCGCGGTGCCCTCCTCGGTCTCCACCCGCAACGGCATCGGGCGCAGCCCCACCAGTTCGCGCACCACCGCCAGGTCGTACCTGCGCTTGCCGCGCGGCCAGCGCATCCGGTTCGCCCGCGCGTTGACCCGCGAATCGAACCCGGCGCACAGCACCGTCGCGAACCAGTCCGCACCGGCGACCTTGCCGAGGTCGATGCGGTGCCGCTGGCCGGTGCGCAGCGCCCGCGCCACGGTGTGCGACGCGGCGATCGGATCGAGCGGAACCCCGAGCCCGCGAGCGAGGTCGTTGCCGGTCCCGGCCGGGATCAGGGCCAACGCCGTCTCCGACTCAGCGCAGGCCTGCACCGCCAGGTGCGCGGCCCCGTCGCCGCCGACCACCGCGAGCACATCTGCTCCGTCGGCCACCGCGCGCTGCGCGGCATCGGCGGTGCCACGGGCATCCGTGGCGACCACCGTCTGCAAATCGCACGCGGCGCGGAGATGGCCGACGAGTTCACCGGCCACCTTCGCGGAAAACCCACCACCGGCAGCCGGGTTGATCACCAGGACACAGCGCACGAGGGATCATCTTCGCCCACCCGGCCCCGGCTTGGCCAGCAGATCAGGTGACGTCGTCGTGCTGCCTGGGACCCTGCGCCGGTGTGGTGTCCAATTCGGAGGCCCGGTAGTCGATCTTCGACGCCTCGTCCAGCCCAACGCCTTCCAGACCCTGCTCCGCGAGCTTCTTCGCCCGGCGCTTGTCGTTGGACCGGCAGATGGTCATCGCGACGCCGAACAGCACCGACAGCGCCGCGGCCAGCGCCAGCATCGAGAACGGGTCCTGCCCAGGCGTGGCGACCGCGGCGAACACGAACAGCGCGAACACCAGTCCCCGCCACCAGCTCTTCAGCTTCGCGTAGCTGACGATCCCGGCCAGGTTGAGCATCACCAGGACCAGCGGGAGCTCGAAGCTGACACCGAAGATCAGCAGCAGGAGCAACATGAAGTTGATGTACTTGCCACCGGTGAACGCGGAGAAGAAGGCATCCCCGCCGAACCCGGACATGAACCTCAGCGCCTCCGGCAGCACGAAGTACGCCAGCACCGCGCCCGCGATGAACAGGATGCTCGCGAAGAACACGAACGTACGGGCGAACTTGCGTTCCTTCGCGTACAGCCCCGGCGTGATGAACGCCCACAGCTGGTACAGCCACACGGGGCTGAGCAGCACCGCGCCGACCGACAGACCGACCTTCAGCGTCAGCATGAAGATCTCGAACGGCTCCGTCTGCAACAGCTGGCAACGCCCGTTCGGGCTCAGCCGCTGTTCAACGGGCAGCTGGCAGTACGGCCCGAGCAGGATGTCGCTCAGCGTGGGCAGCCCGAAGGGGGCGTAGGTGAACCAGATGAAACCGAAGATGCCACCGACGACCACCGCCGTGATGGCCACGCCCAACCGGTACCGCAGCTCGTAGAGGTGATCGACGAGCGTCATGGTGCCGTCGGGGTTGTGCCTGCGCCCCCACCGACGGCGATCCCTGCGGAACGGGTTCAGTCGACGCAGTGCGCTGGCACCCACCGTGTTGTCCCGTCCTCAGTCACTTCTTGGGGTCGTTGCGCTGCTTTTCCTCGACCGACGGCGCCGTGACCGGGGGCGGGCTGGGCTCACCAGCGGTCAGCTCCGGCTGCTGCTCGGTCTTGTCCTTCTTGGCCGCTTCCTCGTCGGCCTTCATGCCGCGCGCCTCGGCCTTGAAGACGCGCGCGGACTGGCCGAGCGAGCGGGCCATCTGCGGGAGCTTGGTGGCACCGAAGAGCAGCACCAAGACCAAGACGATGAGAATTAGCTCCCAGCCACCTGGCAAACCCATCCGTGCACAACCTTTCGTGATGTTCCTGCAGGCGCAATGGTACGCGCGGCAGGGGTCGACAAATAGGGGCCGCTTGCGCGTCACCGATGGCGACGTTGGGCGAACGCCACCTTCAAGCCGGCCACGCGCGCCTTCACCAGGCCGCTGCGGTCGCTGAGGTCGTGGGCGACCTGCCGCTGCACGGCTTTGAACCTGCGCAGCTCCCGGAAGAGGCGGAACAGCAGCAGCGCGAGCAGGACCAAGCCCACGGCCAGCAGCACAAGACTCCACACGTACGGCACGCGGGTCACCGTATCCCGCTCAGGTGGACGGCAGGTGACGCGCCCGTGCCAATGCGTCTTCGGCTCGTTGACGCACGTCACGGGCCAGCTCCGGCGGGCTGATCACCCGGACCTGGCCGCCCAGTCCGAGCAGCAGCCGGGCCATCCACGCCTGGTCGGAGTACCGCATCCGCACCCGCGCGCACCCCTGCGGCAACTCGACCAGCTCGTCCACCTGGTAGTACTCCGCAACCCAACGCGCGTCGGGGGTCAGCTCCAGCTCCGCGACGGACTGGTCGGGCGTCGGGCGGAACAGCCCGGCCGAGACATCGGTCGGTTCGGCTTCCGAGGGCGGTTGCGCGGCCTCGTCGAGCACCTCGACCGCGTCGATGCGGTCCAGCCGGAACAACCGCACCCCGGCCGCGCTGCGGCACCAGGCCTCCAGGTAGTTGCGGCCGTCGATGAGCAGCACCCGCATCGGATCCACGGTCCGTTCGCTGATCGCGTCGCGGGACGGGGTGTAGTAGCGCATCCGCAGCGCCCTGCGCCGGGTCGTCGCCTCCTGCACCGTCGAGCGCACCTCGGGTGCCACCGCGCCGCCCCGGCCTTCCAGGCCGACGACCACGCCCGCCGGGCGCGCCTGCCCGACCGCGTCCTCCACCTTCGCCAGGGTGCGCTGCACCGCGTCGGTGTCGGCGATCCCCGGGGTGTCGGCCAGCGCCCGCAGGGCCACCAGCAGCGCGGTCGCCTCGGAGGCGGTCAGCCGCAGCGGTCGGCTCATGCCCGCGTCGTAGGTGACGGTGATCGAATCGCTTTCGAAGGACAGGTCGATCAGGTCACCAGGCCCGTAGCCCGGGAGCCCGCACATCCACAGCAGTTCGAGGTCTTTGCGCAGCTGCTGCTCGCCAACCCCGAAATCCGCGGCGGCATCGGCGATCGGGATCCCCGGGCGGCTCAGCAGGTACGGCACCAGCGCCAGCAACCGGGGCAGCCGCTCGGTCGCACTCGTCATGAGGCCTCCCGGTCGACGACGTCCAGGTGGATCTCGTGCACCGTCTTGCGCAGCGTGTCCGGTTCCAGCACCACGACGTCGGGCCCGTACCCGGCGATCCAGCTCGACGCCGACTCCGGGTAGTTCAGCTCCAGTTCCAGCACGTCGCCCGGATCGCCGCCGAGCTCCACGGTGTCGACGACGGTCGCCTTGCGGCGCAAGCCCTGCGCCCGACCGGCCGCGACCCACAACCTGGCGGGCGTGCCGGGCGGGGGCTCGCGCTGCTCGCCCGCCACGAATCGCAGCAGGTCGGTGTCGGGCGGGCGCTGCACCTGCCCGGCCGGTCCCCCCGCCTCGACCTGCCCGAGGATCCGGGACAGCCGGAAGCACCGGGGCGCCTGCCGGTCGCGGTCGTGCCCGACCAGGTACCACCGGCCCCGCCAGGACACCACGCCCCACGGTTCGACGGTGCGGCGACGCACCTCCGGACTGCTCGGGCGCCGGTAGTCGAACTCCACCACGCGACCGGACTGCACCGCCGCCAGCAGCGGTGCGAACGCGGGTTCGCTGGTGCGGACCTTGGGTTCGACCGCTGCCGAGGAGCGCTCGTCGACGTCCACCCCGGCGGCCCGCAGCTTCAGCAGCGCGCCGCGGGCCGCCGAGGTGAACTCCGGGGAGTCCCACAGCCGCACCGCGAGGGCGACCGCGGCCGCCTCGTCGGGTTCCAGGTCGATGTCGCCGAGCTCGTAGTCGCGGCGGGCGATGCGGTACCCGTCGGCCGCGTCGAAGACCGAGTTGCGCCCGGTCTCCAGCGGGATCCCCAGATCGCGCAGCTCGGCCTTGTCTCGTTCGAAGGTCCGGAAGAAGGCCTCGCTGGAAGGCGCGTCGGCATAGCCCGGCACGATCGCCCGGATCCGCTCCGCGGTGAGGTACTGGCGGGTCGACAGCAGACACAGCACCAGGTTCACCAAGCGTTCAGCACGCACAGTGGCCACTTCGAAACTCTAGCTCCGCAGTATTCGATCATGTGTTTGGGTCGGGACCCATCATCCCTAGTGGCGCGGGGTGAGGCCACTGCGGCGCGCCGATCGCGGCCGATTCCGCCGGAAAGGCCGGTGTTCGATCTTCGGCGGAATCGGGCGCATCCCGCACGACCGCGACACATCGCACCCACGACACGCCGGTGCGAGCCGATCCGCTTCGCCAGCCCGGCCGATTCGCCTTGCCGAGGAACAGGTTTCGGCCAGCACTGAAGGAATCGCGGAAATGAAAAACATTCATGGGGCTCGCGCGTTCCTAGGCTGGCGGTATGTCCGATCCCGTCATGTTGATCACCGGGGCGTCACGCGGCATCGGTGCGGCCACCGCGCGGGTCGCCGCCGCGGCCGGTTACCGCCTCGCCCTGCTGGCCCGCTCCGCCGAATCCCTGTCCGCCCTGGTCGACGAACTGGGCGCCGAGAAGGCGCTCGCCCTGCCCTGCGACATCACCAGCTGGCCCGACCTCACCGCCGTCACCCAACGCGTCGAAGACCACTTCGGGCGCCTCGACGCGACCTTCGCCAACGCCGGGACGAGCATCTCGACGTCGTTCCTGGGCAACGGCGGCGCGGACCCCGAGCAGTGGCGCGAGATGGTCCTGACCAACGTCTACGGCGCGGCCATCACCGCCCGCGCGGTGCTACCGGCGCTCACCCGCACCAAGGGCCACCTGGTGCTCACCGGCTCGAACGCCGGACGCGGCATCCGCCCCGGAAACCTCTACTCGGCCACCAAGTGGGCGGTGACCGGCATGGCCCAGAACATCCGCGCCGAATGCGTCGGCACCGGCGTCCGCGTAACCCTGATCCAACCGGGCATGGTCGAAACCGAAATGACCGCAGCCACCCAAAACGTCCCCAAACTCCACGCAGAAGACATCGCCAACGCAGTCCTCTACACCCTCCAGCAGCCGCCGACGGTCGACGTAAACGAACTAACCATCCGCCCCACCGGCCAACACCCAGATCGCTGAATTTTTCGAGGTGAGGGGCACCTGTGACCCAGTAAGTTGGTCACAGGTGCCCCTCACCTCTCACACGATCGAGTGAATTCCGGTCAGAGGGAGCTGATCAGGCGTTCCACCCGCTCGTCCACTGCGCGGAACGGGTCCTTGCACAGGACTGTGCGCTGGGCCTGGTCGTTGAGCTTGAGGTGCACCCAGTCGACCGTGAAGTCCCGGCCCGCGGCCTGCGCGGCGGCGATGAAGTCGCCGCGCAGCTTGGCCCGGGTGCTCTGCGGCGGGGTGTCCTTGGCGGCCTCGATCTCGCCGTCCTCGGTGGCCCGATCCACCAGGTCCTTGCGCTGCAGCATGTCGAACAGCCCGCGACCCCGGCGGATGTCGTGGTAGGCGAGGTCGAGCTGCGCGATGCGCGGGCTGGACAGCTCCAACCCGTGCTTGTTGCGGTAGCGCTCCAGCAGCCGGTGCTTGATCGCCCAGTCGATCTCCCGGTCGATCATCGAGTAGTCCTGCTGCTCGACCGCGTCCAGCGTCCGGCCCCACAGCTCCAGGATGCGTTCGGTCATCGGGTCCGAGCCGCGCCGCGCGACGTGGTCGACCGCCCGGCCGAAGTACTCCCGCTGGATGTCCAGCGCGGAGGCCTCCCGGCCACCGGCCAGCCGGACGGTGCGCCGCCCGGTGAGGTCGTGGCTGATCTCGCGGATGGCCCGGATCGGGTTGTCCAGGCTGAAGTCCCGGAACTGCACGCCCTGCTCGACCATCTCCAGCACCAGGTTCGCCGCGCCGACCTTGAGCAGCGTGGTGACCTCGGACATGTTGGAGTCACCGACGATGACGTGCAGTCGGCGGTAGCGTTCCGCGTCGGCGTGCGGCTCGTCGCGGGTGTTGATGATCGGCCGCGACCGCGTCGTCGCGCTGGACACGCCTTCCCAGATGTGCTCGGCGCGCTGCGACAGGCAGTACACCGCGCCGCGCGGCGTCTGCAGTACCTTCCCGGCACCGCAGATGAGCTGGCGGGTCACCAGGAAGGGCAGCAGGACATCCGCGATCCGGGAGAACTCCCCGGACCGGCCGACCAGGTAGTTCTCGTGGCAGCCGTAGGAGTTGCCCGCCGAGTCGGTGTTGTTCTTGAACAGGAAGATGTCCCCGCCGATGCCCTCGTCGGACAGTCGGCGTTCGGCGTCGATGAGCAGGTCCTCCAGGATCCGCTCGCCTGCTTTGTCGTGGGTGACGAGCTGGACGAGGTCGTCGCATTCGGCCGTGGCGTACTCGGGGTGCGACCCCACGTCGAGGTAGAGCCGCGCCCCGTTTCGCAGGAAGACGTTCGACGACCTTCCCCACGACACGACCCGCCGGAACAGGTACCTGGCCACCTCGTCCGGGGACAGTCGCCGCTGCCCGTGGAACGTGCAGGTGACCCCGAACTCGGTTTCGATGCCGAAGATCCGCCGCTGCATGCCTCCACACTAGGCGCAAACACCGGTCCTCGGCGGTCCGCCGTTCGGGCACCGGTAGCGTGTTCCACGTGCTGGACCGGTTGCACCGCGTCATCAGCGGGGTCGGCAAGACCGACCGCGACCTGGCGCTACGCAGCGCGCGACTTCCACCGACGACGGCCGACATCGCACTGAAGGTGCTCAGCAACGCAGCCAACCACAGCATGTTGTGGCTGACCGCTGCGGCGGTGTTGGGCTTGCGCAGCGGCAGCACCCGGCGGGCAGCCATTCGGGGAATCGCGGCGATCGCCTGCGCCAGCGCAATCACGAATTTACTCGGCAAACCGTTGCTGCCGCGCCGCCGACCGCCCGCCGAACTCGTTGCCCCGCACCGCAGGTTGACCGAGCCCCCGCTGTCCTCATCCTTCCCGTCCGGGCACGCGGCGTCGGCCGCGGCGTTCGCCACCGCGGTCGCCATGGAATCCCCGGCCGCCGGTGCGATCATCGCGCCGATCGCCGCCGCAGTCGCGTATTCGCGGGTGCACACGGGTGTGCACTGGCCCAGCGATGTGGTGTGCGGCGCCGCGTTGGGGGCCGGGATGGCGTGGGCGACCCGGCGGTGGTGGCCGGTGCGCCCGGCGGAGCAGGCCGCCGGTGCCAGCCCGGCGGAACTCCCCGCGCTGCCCGACGGGGCAGGGCTCGCGGTGCTGGTCAACCCGGAGGCCGGGGTTGGCACGCTGGCCCCGGAGCAGTGGGTCACCCGGCACTGGCCCGCCGCGAAGGTCGTCTACCCCGCCTCCTCCGGCGATCTCGTCGCCGAGCTCGACCGGTTGGTGGCCGCGAAGTCGGTGCGCGCACTCGGGGTGGCCGGAGGTGACGGCACGGTCGCGACGGTCGCCGCTGTCGCCGCCCGCCACCGGCTCCCGCTGGCCGTACTACCGACCGGCACGCTGAACCACTTCGCCATGGACCTGGGGCTTCCGGGACCGACGCCGGTGACCGAGGCGGTGCGCCACGGCTGGGGATGCACCGTGGACCTCGGCACCGCACGGGTGGACGGCCAGCCGATCCGCTGGTTCCTCAACACCGCCAGCCTCGGCGGCTACCCGGAAATGGTGCGGTTCCGGGAGAAGTGGGCGCCGCGCTGGGGCAAGTGGCCCGCCGCCGCGGCGGCCTCGGTCCGGGTGCTCTACGACTCGACGCCGCTGGACCTGGAGATAGCCGGTGTCCGGCACAAGGTGTGGGTGCTGTTCATCGGCAACGGTGCCTACGCCCCGCGCGGTTTCGCACCGACCTGGCGGCCGAACCTGGACAACGGTCTGCTGGACGTGCGCTACGTGCGCGCCGACACCCGGTTCTCCCGGCTGCGCTTCGTAATCGCGGCGATGACCGGTGCCCTCAAGCGCAGCCGAACCTATGTGGAGCACTCCTGCCCCGAACTGGACGTGGTGGTGCACGGCCGCCCCGTCGCGGTCGCCACGGACGGCGAAATCGGCCCCACCGGCACCAGGTTCACCTTCGCCGCCCACAAGGACGCCCTCCAGGTCTACCGGCCGTCCACAACGGACCGATGAACGGTGAGGGGCACCCGTGTCCCAGTTACTTGGTCACGGGTGCCCCTCACCTGATCGATCATTCGTCCTTTTCGGGCGCGCTCTCGGCGTCCTCGCCGTTGGACTCGTCGGCGTCCGAAGTCGACTCCGGGACCGGGACGAGTGCTTCGAGGGCCGCGCCCTGGATGCGGCGGAAGGTGCGGTTCGGCCGGGCGCGGTCGAGGACCGCCACCTCCAGCTGGGCGATGCCCAACTCCCGGGTGCTGTCCCCGCCGGAGGACAGCGCCTCGATCGCCAGCTTCGCCGCGTCGGCCAGTTCCAGCCCGTCGCTGAAGGAATCCTTGAGCGTGCTGGCGATCGCGTCGGCTTGGCCGCCCATCACGACGTACTGCGGTTCGTCCACGATGGACCCGTCGTAGGTCAGCCGGTACAGCTGGTCGTTGTCGGCGGTGAAACCGACCTCGGCCACGCAGATCTCCACTTCGAACGGTTTGATCTGCTCGGTGAAGATCGCCCCCAGGTGCTGGGCGTAGGTGTTGGCCAGCGACCGGCCGGTGACGTCCCGGCGGTCGTAGGAATAACCGCGGACGTCGGCGATGCGCACCCCGGCCACCCGCAGCGCCTCGAACTCGCTGTAGCGGCCGACCGCCGCGAATCCGATGCGGTCGTAGATCTCGGCGACCTTGTGCAGCGTCGGCGACGGGTTCTCGGCGACGAACAGCACGCCACCGGCGTATTTCAGCACCACCACGCTGCGGCCCCGCGCGATGCCCTTGCGGGCCAACTCGGAGCGCTCCCGCATCAACTGCTCGGGAGAGGTGTAGAACGGCATCGTCACGGCTGTGCACTCCTGGTTCGAATCTGCTCGCTCGGGCAGGCGGGATCGGGCACGGCGTCAGCCGCCGGGGTTCTCCAACCGACCGTTGACCACCTCGGTGGCGATCTCGGCCGTCCGGTCCTCGGACATTCGCACGGAGCCGTCCGCACCGGTGATCGTGATGATCGACGGGTAGATGCGGCGGGACACGTCGGGGCCGCCGGTGGCGGTGTCGTCATCGGCGGCGTCGTAGAGCGCCTCGACCGCGGCGTGCGCGGCCGCGTCGACGTCGGCGTCCGGGTCGAAGCGCTTCTTCAACGCCGATTTCGCGTAGGGCGAACCCGACCCGACCGCGTGGTAACCGCTCACCTCGTTGTACCGGCCTCCGACGACGTCGTAGGAGACGATCCGACCGGCCCGGTCCGGGTCGTCGGCTTCGGTGTCGTACCCGACGAACAACGGCACCACCGCGAGGCCCTGCATCGCGGCCGGGAGGTTGCCGCGAAGCTGGGTGGCCAGCTTGTTCGCCTTGCCGTCCAACGAGAGCGAGACGCCTTCGAGTTTCTCGTAGTGCTCCAGCTCCACCGCGTACAGCCGGACGATCTCCTGCGCGACCCCGGCGGTACCGGCGACGCCGACGGCCGAGTAGGCGTCGGTGACGAACAGCTTTTCCATGTCCCGCTGGGCGATCACGTTGCCCATGGTGGCCCGGCGGTCACCGGCCAGCAGCACGCCGCCGCGGAAGGTCACCGCCACGATCGTGGTGCCGTGCGGCGCCTGCACGACGCCGTCTGGCACCGCCCGGCCGCCGGGCAGCAGTTCGGGCGCGGTGGCGCGGAGGAAGTCGGTGAACGAAGAAGATCCCGGCGTTAGGTAGGCGGCGGGCAGGGCCTGACCCGGAAACTGGGCCGAGCTCGGTTCCATCAGCGACATCGTCTCCCGATCGAAGGCTTGCGACTGCAACAGCACTTTAGTCATGATCCGGCGCGCGGCAGACAGTACCGGGCCGGTTCGACACCGGCCCGGACGTGGCCCGCTAGGACAGCGTCAGACTCCGGGCCCGCTGGCTACTGCCCGCCCTTCTGCACGTAGGCGCGAACGAAGTCCTCGGCGTTCTCCTCCAGGACGTCGTCGATCTCGTCCAGGATGGCGTCAACGTCCTCACCGAGCTTTTCGCGACGTTCCTGACCGGCGGCCTCTGGGCCCTGCTCTTCGTCCCCGTCGCCGCCGCCGTGTCGCTGAACCTTTTCCTGGGACATCTTGCCTCCCGGTGGTTTCCTTCGGGTGTCCCCTGGCCGTGGGGACATCCTGCTGTGAACACTACCTATCCGACCACCCGTTCGCCCACAGCCAGCCGGGCGTCATTTCGATCTTCGAGCCCGGTTGACATGCGCGAAACGTGGCCTTCCGGCCGGTAGGTCACCCCTTCGTCAGCGAATCGACCAGTTCCTCAGCGCTCGCGGCGGCCTCCAGCAGCGCGCCCACGTGCGCTCGCGTGCCGCGCAGCGGTTCCAACGTCGGGATGCGCACCAGGGATTCCCGCCCCAGGTCGAAGATCACCGAGTCCCAGGACGCCGCGGCCACCTCGGCCGGGTAGCGCTCCAGGCACCGACCGCGGAAGTAGGCGCGGGTGTCCTCCGGCGGCGCGGTGACCGCGTCCCGCACCTCGTCCTCGCTGACCAGTCGTTTCATCGAGCCACGGGCAACCAACCGGTTGTAGAGGCCCTTGTCCAGCCGCACGTCGGAGTACTGCAAGTCGATCATGTGCAGCCGCGGCGACGCCCAGCCCAGGCTGTCGCGGGACCGGTAGCTCTCCAGCACCCGCAGCTTGGCTGGCCAGTCCAGCCGGTCGGCGCAGTCCATCGGATCGCCATCGAGCAGGTCCAGCACCTCGGCCCAGGTCTCCAGCACCTCGCGGGCGGTGCGCTCGCCGCCGCGCTCGTCGAGGTGCTCGGCGGCGCGCTCGTGGTAGGCGCGCTGCAGGTCCAGACCGGTGAACCGGCGCCCGTCGGTGAGCTCGACGGTCTGCTTCAGGGTGGCGTCGTGGCTGATCACGTGCACCGCGTGCACCGGATCGGCCAGCTTCAGGTCGTCGAAGCGCAGCCCCGACTCGATCATGTCCAGCACCAGCGCGGTGGTGCCGAGCTTCAGGTAGGTCGAGGTCTCCGCGAGGTTGGCGTCGCCGATGATGACGTGCAGTCGGCGGTACTTGTCGGCGTCGGCGTGCGGTTCGTCGCGGGTGTTGATGATGCCGCGCTTGAGGGTGGTCTCCAGGCCCACCTCGACCTCGATGTAGTCGGATCGCTGGGAGAGCTGGAAACCGGCCTTCTCCCCGGCCTGGCCGACACCGACCCGACCCGACCCGCAGATCACCTGGCGCGATGCGAAGAACGGGGTCAGACCGCCGATGACCGAGGTGAACGGGGTGCTGCGGGACATCAGGTAGTTCTCGTGGGTGCCGTAGCTGGCGCCCTTGCCGTCGACGTTGTTCTTGTACAGCTGGATCGGCGCGGTACCGGGCACGCTGGCCGCCCGGATCGCCGCCTCTTCCATGACGCGTTCGCCCGCTTTGTCCCAGATCACCGCATCGCGCGGATTGGTCACTTCTGGTGCCGAGTACTCCGGGTGCGCGTGGTCGACGTACAACCGCGCGCCGTTGGTGAGGATGACGTTGGCCGCCCCGAGGTCGTCACCGTCCGAGCCGTTGTTCTGCTGCGCCGCGCTGCTGAGGTCGAAGCCGCGGGCGTCGCGCAGCGGCGATTCGACCTCGTAGTCCCAGCGCGCGCGCCGCGCCCGCGGGATGTCGGCCGCCGCCGCGTAGGCCAGCACGATGTGCGTGGAGGTCAGTACCGGATTGGCGCTGGAGTCACCCGGCACCACAATGCCGTACTCCACCTCGGTTCCCATGATCCGCCGCATACCTCGCAGCGTACGGGGTATCGCCGACCAAGCGGAGTGCCGCACGCCACAGGCACCCGACTCGTTCGACTCATGACCCCGGTTCGGCGCAACGCGTGTGCTCCGGTGGGCGGGTGCGACGATCGGGGTGTGAGTTCAGGGCCTGTCTTCGAACTCGTTTTGCGTTGCGGTGCGGGTAGCGGAACCTCAGGGGACGGTGCAAGTTGCGAGAGTGGGCCAAGCGGCTGGCGCCGCTTCAAAGAAGCAAGAACAAAAACAGGCATTCGAACGAGGAATCGGTGGCCGTGTACGACGCGGCCGGGCGTGTCGTGGGCAGCGCCCCGCGGCGGCGGATGCGCGCCGAAGGTCTTTGGCACGCGGCGTCGTCGGTGTTGGTGCTCTCCCCCGACCGCAGCGAGGTCTACGTGCACCGCCGCACCGACACCAAGGACATCTATCCCGGCATGCACGACTGCTGGGCCGGTGGGGTGGTCGCCGCCGGGGAGCACCCGGACGTCACCGCGCGGCGCGAACTCGCCGAGGAGCTGGGGGTGCGCGAGGCGCCGGTGCGCTTCCTGTTCCGAACCGTCCACGAGCTGGGCAGCGTGCGGTTCCACGGATTCCTCTACGAGGCCCGTTGGGACGGCCCGATCGTCCACCAGCCCGAAGAAGTAGCCGCGGGCTGGTGGATGCCGCTTCGGGAGCTCCACGACCGCCTGAGCGACCCGCAGTGGCCTTTCGTACCCGACGGCCGCCAATTCATCGAAGAATGGTTCGCCCGCACGTGAACACTTCCGGCAAGAAACGCACGGCGGGTGTAGCGCTCAACGCGAGCCTCGTCAGGTAAGCGGCGACGCCGCTTTCGGCGGTAAACCGCCACCGCGACGAACAACAGACGCACGCACCTGTGCTGCCGCAAGCGGCGCAGCCGCTTAGCCCACCTACGGCACTCGCACCGCCGCGGGTTCTCAACTGTGCCATGCGGGGACACCCCGCACCCCGGGATATCTCGCGAGGACAGCCCCGACGCCGCGTATCGGAGATACACAAGTCGGGGATCCCGGAGTCGAGACGGCGTCTGAGGGCCTGTCTTCGAACTCGTCCTGCTTCGCGGTGCGGGTGGCAGGGCTGGCGATTTCGCGCGAAATCGCCACCCGCCCCGCGTGGGAGACGGCGATTTCGCGCGAAATCGTCCACCTCACCCGAGGCGGACGGCCCGACACGACCACTTCAAAAACAGGCACTCAGGTTCCGCCACCCGCACCGCTATGCAAAACGAGCCTGGAAATAGTCCAAGGCTCACAGCCACGGGAGTTCGGCGCGTTCTCCCCAGTAGGTGGCGGCGTCGCGGGCCAGCGGTTTGAGCGCGCTGATGTCCTGGTCGGTCAGCTCCACCCGACAGGCCGCCAGGTTCGACTCCAGCTGCGCCACGCTGGCCGCGCCGAGCAGCACCACGTCGGCCCACGGCTGCCGCAGGACGTGCGCGAGCGCGATCGCATCGGTCCGCACGCCGTGCCGATCCGCGACCTCGGTCAGCTCCGGCGGCGGATCCACCGCCAGCCGCCCGTTCGCCAGGGTCTCCTTCACCAGCACCCGCCAGCCCCCGGTGTGCACTTCGGCGAGCGTGCGGCCCACCGACGGCTCCAGCGAGTTCCAAGTGGACTGCACGGCGCCGAACAGCTGCCGCCCGCCCACTTCGATCTCCCAGGCGCGCTCGATGGTTTCGCCCTGCGCGGCGCCGCTGGTGGAGAAACCGAGCTGCACCCCGGAGTCCCGGATGCGCGCCAACTCGTGCTGCAGCGCCAGATCCTCGAACAGCGGGCTGCTGGTGGTCAGCGAATGCACCTGGTACAGGTCGATCCGGTCGCCGAGCAGGGTCCGGGTCTCGGCCCACTGGCTGCGCAGCCGTTCCACCGAGTGCTCCTTGACCTCGTGCACCTCGGTCTCGATGCGCCACTGCGCGACGTACGCATAGCCCCACTTGCTGGATACCGCGACGTCTTCGTGGCCGCGTTCGCGCAGCCAGTCCGCGAGGAACTGCTCGGCGCTGCCGTAGGAACGGGCGGTGTCCACCCAGCGGATCCCGTTGGCGTAGGCGGCGTCGAGCACCGTGCGGGTGCGTTCCCGCATCGCCTCCGCGGTGCGTTGCACGGGCAGCACATCGACGCGACCGACGTTGATGTAGGCCGGTCTGCCGAGCGCGGCGAGTCCGACGCCGAGGCGCTGCACCGGCTGTTGCGCTGGGATCATGCCTGCGAACCTAACCGCTGTCGGCCCTGCGCACAGCTCGGGACCGCCACCCGCGAGGGGTGGCGGCCCCGAGTTCCGTCAAACCAGCCCTGGACCGGTTGTCACAGGTACTGGCCGGTGTTGGTGGCCGTGTCGATGGCTCGGCCGGATTCCTGGTTCTTCCCGCTGACCAGGGTGCGGATGTAGACGATCCGCTCACCCTTCTTGCCGGAGATGCGGGCCCAATCATCCGGGTTGGTGGTGTTGGGCAGGTCCTCGTTCTCCGCGAACTCGTCGATGATGGCGTCCTGCAGGTGCTGCACGCGCAGGCCCGGCTGGCGGGTCTCCAGCACCGACTTGATCGCCGCCTTCTTCGCCCGGTCCACGATGTTCTGGATCATCGCGCCCGAGTTGAAGTCCTTGAAGTACAGGACCTCCTTGTCACCGTTGGCGTAGGTGACCTCCAGGAACCGGTTCTCCTCGGTCTCGGCGTACATCCGCTCGACCGTGGTCTGGATCATCGCCTCCACGCACGCGCCCTTGTCCCCGCCGAACTCCTTGAGGTCCTCCTCGTGGATCGGCAGTGACTTGGTCAGGTACTTGGAGAAGATGTCCTTGGCCGATTCGGCGTCCGGACGCTCGATCTTGATCTTCACGTCCAGTCGGCCGGGCCGCAGGATCGCCGGGTCGATCATGTCCTCCCGGTTGGAGGCACCGATGACGATGACGTTCTCCAGCCCTTCGACGCCGTCTATCTCGCTGAGCAGCTGCGGCACGATGGTGGTTTCCACATCGGAGGACACCCCGCTGCCGCGGGTCCGGAAGATCGAGTCCATCTCGTCGAAGAACACGATCACCGGGGTGCCTTCCGAGGCCTTCTCCCGCGCCCGCTGGAAGATCAGCCTGATGTGCCGCTCAGTCTCCCCGACGAACTTATTGAGCAGTTCGGGGCCCTTGATGTTCAGGAAGTACGACTTGGCCTGACCATCGTCGTCGCCGCGGGCGGCCGCGACCTGCTTGGCCAGCGAGTTGGCCACCGCCTTGGCGATCAGCGTCTTGCCGCAGCCCGGCGGGCCGTAGAGCAACACGCCCTTGGGCGGCCGCAGCTGGTACTCGATGTAGAGGTCGGAGTGCAGGAACGGCAGCTCAACCGCGTCCCGGATCTGCTCGATCTGACCGGCCAGACCGCCGATGTCCTGGTAACCGACGTCGGGGACCTCTTCCAGCACGAGGTCTTCGACCTCGGCCTTGGGCACGACGTCGTAGGCGTAGCCAGCCTTGCTGTCGACCAGCACCGAATCGCCGGCCTTCAGCCCGGACGCGGCCAGTGGTTCGGTCACCCACACCACGCGTTCCTCATCGGTGTGGCCCAGCACCAGCGCTCGCGGACTTTCCCCGGCGCCGCTGGACAGGAGCTCCCGGAAGGTGCACACCTCACCGGTTTGCTCGAACGCACCAGCCTCTACCACCGTCAGGGCCTCGTTGAGGCGCACTGACTGGCCCAGTCTCAGTTCCTCCGTCTCGACGTTGGGTGATACCGCCACCCGCATCTTGCGACCAGACGTGAACACATCGACCGTGCTGTCCTCGTAGCGGTGCAGGAACACTCCGTAGCCGCTCGGGGGCTGGGCAAGTCGGTCGACCTCTTCGCGCAGTGCCATCAGCTGGCCCCGCGCTTCCTTAAGGGTCTCGGTGAGTTTGGCGTTCCGTTCGGTGAGCTGGCTCACTCTCTCGGATGCCTCGGCCAGCCGCTTTTCCAGCAACCGGACCTGTTGGGGAGACTCGTTGAGCCTGCGGCGTAGCAGAGCGACCTCGTCTTCCAGGAGACGAATCTGGCTGCGGAGTTCTGCGGAGCCACCGCTGTACTGCTCGCCGCCCTCCTCATTAGGTCGGCTGCCGGGACGGTCGTGCTGCATGTCGGCACCCTCCTCCCGTGCTCGTACCACCACGGTACCGGCGATCACCGACGACGGCGGCGTCGTGAATGCCCGCCGGATCGCCCAGCGTGCCACAAAAATCCGCGAATACCCATGAAGTAGGCCAGGTTGGTACTGGCGGGTCGGGATTCGACCTGGTCGGGCGGACACGGTGCGTTGACGATCATGGGCCGTTCGATACGTTCCGCACCGGCGGCGCGCGGTCCGCAGCGCACCTTGCGAACACCGGTTTTCCGTTGCGCCACACCGATCGCGGCGGCCAAGCGAACATCTGGGTTAACCGATCCGGCAACCGGGTGGCGTTACCGCCGAAGCGCTGCCGACCCAACTTGCACTTCTCCCATCATTTGGAACAACTGCATTCGGCCGCAACGCCAGGGGGGCGAACTCCCCGTGACGATTCGGTGCCGAAAAGTCCACTCCGTGCACGTCGCACCACGGGCTCTGATCTACTTACGGCCGCCGCGCAGACGGCAGCCGCAAGCCGCAGCACACCACTCCGGGAGGAGTTCATGACCTATCCGCCGCAGCAGCCTGGACAGGGCGGGTGGGGCCAGCAACCCGCGGGCAACGGATTCCCGTCGCAGGGTCCGCAGGAATCCCCGCAGCAGCAGCCCGCCTGGTACGGCAACCAGCACACGGGCTGGGGCCAGCCGGGGCAGGAGCAGCCGCAGCAGGCGCCCATGGCCCCCCAGTGGGGCAGCGAGTTCGGCCCCGGTTCCTGGATCCAGGAACCCAATGGTTTCGCCGACGTCGAGCCGCCGGTGAAGAAGAAGTCCAAGCTTCCGCTGATCCTGGGGCTGGTCGGGGCGCTGGTCGTCCTCGCCGGAATCGGTGTCGGGGTGTACTTCCTGCTGGCCAGCGGGCCGGGCGAGGCCCGACCGATCGCCCAGCAGGTCGTCGAGAGGGTCAACGCACACGACTTCAACGGCGTCCGCAACCTCTTCTGCCAGGCCAACAGGACCGAGCTGCAGAGCCAGCTGCAGCAACTGGAATCGGGCAGGTTCAACATCCGGCTCGGCCAGGTCACCGAGCGTGGTGAACAGGCCACCGCACAGTTGCTAGGAACCTGGGAAATGGGCGGCGCGTCCCAACCTGTCGACCAGACCATGGGCCTGACGGTCGAGAACGGCGAGTGGAAGGTCTGCCAACTCGACCAATGAGCCAGCAGCGCAAGAATCGCGACAAGGGGGAAGACCAGTGACCTACCCACCTCAGCAACCGCCCGGTCAGGGCGGCTGGGGGCAGCAGCCGGGCGGGCAGTACCCGCCCAGCGGCCCGCAGCCGGGTGGCGCTTACCCACCCAGCGGCCCGCAGCCCGGTGGCGCCTACCCGCCCAGCGGCGGCCAGCCCCAGCAGGGCTACGGCCAGCAGCCCTACGGTCAGCCCGGCTACGGCCAGCAGGGCTACGGCCAGCCCGGCGGCGCCTACCCGCAGAGCGGCCCGCAGCCGCAGCAGGGCTACGGCCAGCAGCCGCCGTACCCGCCGCAGGGCGGCGATCCGTACGGCCAGGCGGGCTTCGGCGCGGAGCCGCCGAAGAAGAAGTCCCCGCTGCCCTGGATCCTCGGCGGCGTCGGCGCCGTGGTCGTGATCGGTGTGGTCATCGCCCTGGTCGTGGTCTTCACCGGCGGCCCCGGCGACCCCCGAGACGTCGCCCAGGAAGGCATCGACAAGATCAATGCCAAGGACTTCGCCGGTCTCCAGGGCATGGCCTGCCAGAAGGACCAGGAAGACTTCCAGAAGATGCTGGACACCTTCGAAGGCAAGGGCAGCGAGTTCGCCGAGCTCAAGGAGCTCGGCATCAGCGACGCCGACATCCAGAAGATGATCGACAGCATGAAGTTCGAGGTCAAGCTGGGCGACGTCAAGGACAACGGCGACAACACCGCCACCGCCAAGATCTCCGGCCAGATGACCTTCGCCGGTGACGTCGAGATCATGGGGCAGAGCCTCGGCGAAATGCCCCCGATGCCGATCGACGAAGAGATCAAGATGATCGTCGAGGGCGGCGACTGGAAGCTCTGCTGACCGCCGCTGGACCACACCGAACGGCCCGCCCCGAGCGCTCGGGGCGGGCCGTTTCGCGTCAGCCCTTGCTGGGGCGGCGTTGGGGGCGGGGTGGGGTCACTCCGTCGGCCAGGCGGCGGGTGGTCAGCAGGAACGCCGTGTGGGCCACCATCCGGTGTTCCGGGCGGACCGCCATGCCCACCACGTGCCAGGGGCGCAGCAGCGTCTCCCAGGCCTGCGGCTCCGTCCAGTTCTGCTGCTCGCGGATCGCTTCGGTGATCCGGGACAGCTGGGTCGTGGTGGCGACGTACACCACCAGCACGCCGCCGGGACGCAGCTTGTCGTGCATGGCGTCCAGCACCTCCCACGGCGCGAGCATGTCGAGCACCACCCGGTCGACCGGGTCGCCGTCGTACTCCCGGACATCGCCCAGGCGCAGCGCCCAGTTCTCCGGCTTCCCGCCGAAGAAGCGCTGCACGTTGCGCTCGGCGTGCTCCGCGTGGTCTTCGCGCACCTCGTACGACGTGACGCTGCCCTCGGGGCCGACGGCGCGCAGCAGGGAGCAGCTCAGCGCACCGGATCCGGCACCCGCCTCCAGCACCTGCGCGCCGGGTCGGATGTCGCCCCACATCAGGATCTGCGCCGCGTCCTTGGGGTAGATGACCTGCGCCCCGCGCGGCATGGACAGCACGTAGTCGGCCAGCAGCGGACGCAGCGCCAGGAACGACGTACCGCCCGCCGAACTCACCACCGAGCCTTCCGGCTGGCCGATCAGATCGTCGTGCGCCAGCGCACCGCGATGCGTGTGGTACTCCCCGCCCCGCTCCAGGACAACCGTGTACTTCCGCCCCTTGGGGTCGGTCAACTGAACCCGGTCACCGACCTGAAACTCACCGCTAACGGTGCCACTCAACTGCTGCCCACCTTCTCGCTACAGCTACAGCCCCCAATCGTCCCAGACCCCCCGAACCCAACCCACCTCGCCTCAACTCCCCGATCCGGTTAGGAGTGCCCCATCCAGGTGACCAGCGCGGGTGTGCGTTGATTGGGTGGGGGGTGAAGGGCACCTTTCGCCAAGTTAGTTGGTGGAAGGTGCCCTTCACCTGTCACTCATCGGGTGTCCGTCATTCGCGGCGGGTGCGGAGGGCGTTGCGGAGGTCTTCGCGGCGGAGCACGCCGCTCGGGCGGCCTTCGGCGTCGACGACCAGGAACTGCCAGGCCAGCACCGACTGGACGCGTTCCAGGACCGCGTCGGGGGGCTCGCTGTCGAGCAGGATGGTGTCCGGATCGACCGGTTCGGCGGCCCGTTCGGCCGGCTCGTTCGGCGCGTAGGTGGCCAGCCGCTCCGCCGCGGTCTGGTCGAGCAGTCCCACGGCGATGCCGTCGGCGCGCACCAGCACCACGCCCCGACCCGCCGCGGCCAGCAGCGCGTCACCCACCGGGCTCTCCGCGGGCAGTTGCAGGACCGGGCGCACCAGGTCTTGCAGCTTCAGCCCGACCGGCCAGCTCCTGCGCTGTTCAGCGGCGTGCTCCGCGCCCGCACCGGCCACCACGAACCAGGCCATCAGCACGCACACCCCCAGCCGCAGCCACTGGTCCTGGGCGTTGTTCAGCAGACCGACCAGGGCCCAGGCGATCAGGGCCGCCGCGACGACTCCGGCGCCGATCACGCCGGCCGTGGTGCCGGTGCCGCGTCTGCCGGTGAGCCGCCAGGTCAGCGCCCGCAGCATCCGGCCACCATCCAGCGGCAGCCCCGGCAGCAGGTTGAACACCGCCACCGCGAGGTTCGCCACGCAGGTCTGCGCGACCAGCAGCCAGACCGCGCCGCCGGGCGCCAGCGCCAGCCAGCCGAGCCCGGTGACCACCGCGAGCACCAGCGAGACCGCCGGTCCGGCGGCGGCGATCAGCCCTTCCTGGGTTGGTTTGGGCGGGGTCCGGGAGATCTCGGAGAGCCCGCCGAGCAGGAACAGCCGGACCCGCCGCACCGGCAGGCCCAACCGCAGCGCCACGATGCAGTGCCCGAGCTCGTGCAGCAGCACCGAAACCGCCAGCAGCACCGTGAACACCGCCGCCAGCACCGCGCTCTCCCAGATGCCCGCACTCGGCAGGATCCGGCCGACCAGCGGCGTGTAGAGCAGCACGATCAGCGCCGCGCCCAACCACCACGACGGCGACAGCAGCACCGGCACTCCGGCGACGCGGCACAGCAGCAGGCCGCCGTCGTTGAGCTTGGGCCGGGCAGGCGGCGTCGCGGTCGGCGGCATGCGCGAAGGGTAGTCCCCCACTTGTGAGGCAGTTGTGATCCGTACACGGGTGATCGCGTGTCGGACGGCTCGATTAGGGTTTCGGGCCATGGCGGAACCGGCACCAGTGGTGGCAGACGGGACATCCCGGGACGGGCGGGCCAAGCGCCCGGCGCTGTCCCCGTCCCGCGCGAGCGACTTCAAGCAATGCCCGCTGCTGTACCGGTTCCGGGCCGTGGACCGGCTGCCGGAGACGCCGACCAGGGCGCAGGTGCGCGGCACGGTGGTGCACTCGGTGCTGGAACGGCTGTTCGGGCTGCCGACCCCCGAGCGCGACCCGGCCCAGGCCCGGGAGCTGCTGGGCCCCGCGTGGCAGAACCTGCTCGCGCAGCAGCCGGAGCTCGGCGAGCTGTTCGACGGGCCGGAGGATCCCGAGCTGGCGGGCTGGTTGGAATCGGCGAACACGCTGCTGGACGCCTACTTCGAGCTGGAGGATCCGCGTCGGCTGGAGCCGGAGGCCTGCGAGCTGCGGGTGGAGACCGAGCTGGATTCCGGGGTGCTGCTGCGCGGTTTCATCGACCGGGTCGATGTGGCGCCGACCGGCGAGATCCGGCTGGTCGACTACAAGACCGGTGCCGCGCCGCGGGAGATCGGCGAGGCCAAGGCGATGTTCCAGATGAAGTTCTACGCGCTGGTGGTTTGGCGCACCCGCGGCGAGATCCCGCGCCAGTTGCTGCTGATGTACCTGGCCAGCAAGCAGTCGCTGGCCTACACGCCGGACGAGACCGAGCTGCGCCGCTTCGAGCGCACCCTGGAGGCGATCTGGCAGGCGATCCTGCGGGCCGGGAAGACCGGTGATTTCCGCCCGAACCCCAGCCGCCTGTGCGACTACTGCGACCACAAGGCGCTCTGCCCGGCCTTCGACGGCACACCCCCGCCCTATCCGGGCTGGCCGGAACCCGACCCCGGGCCGGAGTCGGTCCTCGACCGCACCGACTGAGCGGTTGCTCCGGCAGGAACCGGAACAACCGCTCACGAGCGGTCAGTCCTCGTACGGGTCGTAGTTGGCGGCGGTGCCGAAGTCGCCGGCCTGGGTCGGGTCGACGACCGCGAAGCGGCCACCGGTGGGATCACGCAGCACCGCGACGCGGCCGATGCTGGAGTCGTAGGGATCCACCCGGACCCGACCGCCGAGGGCGATCGCCTTGTGCACCAGCTCGTCGGTGCCGACCGCCGCGTCCGCACCGAGGTACAGCAACCAGTGCGGGCGGGTGTTCTCGGAGATGAACTCGCGGATCATGCTGACCCGCGCGAACACCGACTCGTCGCCGAGGTACCAGACCGAGTAGTCGGAGCGGTGCTCGGTGCCGAACTGCTCGGCGGCGTAGCCGAACAGCTCCTGGAAGAAGAGATCCGCGGTCTGCGCCTTGATGATGACCAGCTCGGCCCACATCAGGGTGCCCGGCAACCCGACGTCGAACTGCCAGGACTCCTCGGGTTCCAGCAGCCCGAACTCGGCGTCGGCCGGTCCCATCAGCACGGCCTTGGTACCCACCCGCGGCACGTGGTTGCTCGGCACGGTCAGCGCGGCACCGAGCGATTCGGCCCGCTCGACCGACGCGGCGCAGTCCGAGGTGGCGAGGTAGAGCCGCCAGCTCGACTGGTCACCGGATGCGGCGCGCAGGCTCGCCACCGGGAATCCTTCCCGCAACGCGATCAAGTGCTCCCCGGAGATCGGATCGCGGTGCGTCTCGTACTCCCAGTCGAACAGCCCCGCGTAGAACTCGCAGGCTCGTTCCAGATCTGTGCTGATCAGCTCTATCCAACAGGGCATTCCCGCGTAGAGCTCCCACCGCGGCGGGGTCGTTCCCGGTACCACGACGGCCATTTCCTCACCCCCACCGGCTTGTCCAAGATCGTCTACGGCACTCCATTATCCGCATCGCGTGCGGCTCGGTGGGCCAATCTGGTCACATTCCGATGGAGCAGCCCGACGTTTCGGACAACCTCCCGAGGATCGCCGATTTCGTCGGAAGACCGAACGAAACGCCATGTCCAGCCTCGCGCGATGCGAGCGGGCTGAACATGGCGTTCGCTCGAACAGAGCAGTGGCTACGGCCATCCGGCCGGTGGGCCCCTACAGGCGGCAGGCTCGGATGTCCGAGGACAGGATCGCCTTGGCTCCGACGATGACCAGGCGGTCCATGATCGCGGGGGCTTCCTTGCGGGAGACCATCGCGCGCACCGCCACCCAGCGGTCGTCGGCCAGCGGCGACATCGTCGGCGACTCCAGGCCCGGGGTCATCTTCGTCGCGTCGTCGAGCAGTTCGCGCGGGCAGTTGTAGTCCAGCATCACGTACTGCTGGGCGAACACCACGCCCTGCAGGCGGGCGACCAGCTGCTTCTTGGCCGACTCCTCGTCGGATCCGCGCCGCTGGACCACCACCGCCTCGGAGTCGCAGATCGGCTCGCCGAAGGCGACCAGCCCGTGCTGGCGCAGGGTTCGACCGGAGCCGACCACGTCGGCGATGGCGTCGGCGACGCCGAGCTGGATGGAGATCTCCACCGCGCCGTCGAGCCGGATGACCTCGGCGGTCACGCCGTGGCGGGCCAGGTCGTCGGCGACCAGCTTCGGGTAGGAGGTGGCGATCCGCTTGCCCTGCAGGTCGGCGACGGTCCACTCGTGCGGCCCGGCCGGTGCGGCGTAGCGGAAGGTGGAGTTGCCGAAGCCGAGCCCGAGCCGCTCCTCGACCGGGGCGCCGGAATCCAGGGCCAGGTCGCGACCGGTGAGCCCGAGGTCGAGTTCCCCGGAGCCGACGTAGATCGCGATGTCCTTGGGGCGCAGGAAGAAGAACTCGACGTCGTTGGTGGTGTCGAGCACGGTCAGGTCCCGCTGCTCATGGCGCTGCCGGTACCCGGCTTCCGCGAGCATCTCGGATGCGGGACCGGCCAGCGTGCCCTTGTTGGGCACAGCCACACGCAGCATGGGACTCGATCTCCTTCTTCTAAATTGCACGGATCATCTTGAGCAGCGGTGCGGGTAGCGAAACCTCAGTGCGAGCATGGCAGGAAGCGGCTTCGCCGCTCGCCTTGCGGCACGTGCGCCTGAGCACATCCCCACTCCGATCAGCATGGCCTGTCACAGGTGGCGGTAGACGTCCTCAAGGGACAGTCCACGCCCCAGCATGATGACCTGCAGCCGGTACAGCAGCTGCGAGATCTCCTCGGCGAGCTGATCGTCGGACTCGTGTTCGGCCGCGATCCACACCTCGCCGGCTTCTTCGAGGACCTTCTTGCCCTGGGCATGCACCCCGGCGTCGAGCGCGGCCACCGTCGCCGAGCCCGCCGGGCGGGTGCGGGCTCGTTCCTGCAGTTCGGCGAACAACTCGTCGAAGGTCTTCACGTGCTCGATCCTCGCATCTCCGCTCGTCGAGGTTGACGGCGGACCTGTTCGTTGCGGGCTGCATCACGGCAGGTCACCGCGAATCCACGTCACCGAAATCCGGTGGTCGCCTCCAGCGCCGCGCCCAGCGTGTCCTTGATCATCGCCAGCGCGGCGCCCTGCGGGCTGGATCGTCCGCCGGAAACGGTGACCGCGCCAGCGTCGCCGCAGTCGTAGCGCACCGCCTTCTCCGGGCCGACCAGCGACCCGAGCGGGCCGGCCACCGGCTCGGCCCGCAGCTCCACGCGCACCAGGTCGGGTTCGTCGAACCGCGCGCTGGCGACCTGCCGGAGTCGCGTGCCGGGCTCGGCGGGCGGCAACGGTTCGCGGATCGGCTCGGTCTCGACCGTGGCAGCGGCCGGGTCCCAACCCCACAGCAGGCCGCTGACCAGCCGAAACTTGGTGGCGGCGTCCTGGCCGGAGAGGTCCGCGGTGGGGTCGGCTTCGGCGATGCCGCGCCGCTGGGCTTCGGCGACGGCCGCGGCGATCCCCTGCCCGGCGGCGAGCTGGTCGAGCACGAAGGTCGCGGTGCCGTTGAGGCAGCCTTGCACGGCGCGGACGTCGAACCCGCGCAACGCCGATCGGGCCAGGTCACCGGCGGGCATCGCGGCCCCGGTGGCGCCGGAGATCCGCACCGACCGCCCGGCGGTCCGCGCGGTGGCGTCGAGCTGGCGCCACCGCGCGAGCAGGTGGGACTTGGTCGCTGTCACGACGTGCGCGCCGTGCCGGAGGGCGAGCAGCGCGTCCAGGCCGGGTTGCTCACTGCCGTCGGAGGGCACCGCCTGTGCCAGCACGCGGGCGCCGGTGCGCGCGAGCAGTTCGGCGAGATCCGCTGCCGCAGCCCACTGCTCGCGGGGCGGTACGGCCGCGTCGACCTCTGTCTGGGTGCTCCGGCCGCGGACCGCGACGACGCGCAGGTCCACGTCGTAGCGCTGACGCCACCGCACGCTGTGCTGTCGGACGAGTTCGACGTATTCCCGGCCGACCCGGCCGTATCCGGCCAGGACGATCGGGACGTCGAGCATCAGGCCGCCCTGGTGAACAGGTCGCCGAGCGCGGCGAAGTCCACGTCCGCCAGCGATTCGCGCAGCACCCGGTGCGGGCCGGACTGCAGCGGGACCTCGCACGGGATGGCGATCACGACGCAACCGGCGGCTTCGGCGGCGGCCACACCGGTCGGCGAATCCTCGATGGCGACGCATTCCGCGGGGTCCACGTCGAGCAGCCGGGCGGCCTTCAGGTAGGGCTCGGGGTCGGGCTTGTTCTTGCCGTCCACCTCGTCGCCGCAGACCGTCACGTCGAAGGAGTCCCGGCCGAGTGTCTCCAGCGCCAGGTCGGTCAGGGAGCGGATCGTCGAGGTCACCAGCGCGGTGGGAATGCCCAGCGCACGGGCTTCGCGCAGCGCCTCCGGCGCGCCCGGTCGCCACGGCAGGCCCTGCTGGAACAGCGCGACCATCCGGGCGGTGACCCACTGCGCCGCCGCGTCGACATCGGCGTCACCGTCGGCGACGCCGATGTCGGTCAGCAGCAACCGCATGCTGCGGGTCATGTTGGAGCCGACCATCGCTTCTCTGGTGGTGTCGGTGAGCGCGCCCCCGCGATGCGCGGCGTAGTCGTCCAGGGCGATGGTCCACAGCTTCTCGGAGTCGACGAGCGTGCCATCCATGTCGAACAGCACAGCGGCGGGTCCGGCATCGCGGGTCATCAGGCGGCGAGCTCCGTTCCGAAGAGGTTCGACCAGTGCCATCCCAAGTACAACACCCGAACCCGGAATACCCCACCAAAAGTGTCCAATCACTCGTCCGCATCGAGGTGAAGGGCACCTTTGACCGACTATGCCGGTCGAAGGTGCCCTTCACTCATCACCGGATCAGGTGTTGAAGTACTTGGCTTCGGGGTGGTGGGCGACGATGGCGTCGGTGGATTGCTCCGGGTGGAGTTGGAACTCCTCGGACAGCGCCACGCCGATTCGCTCCGGTTGCAGCAGATCGACGATCTTGGCGCGGTCCGCCAGGTTCGGGCAGGCGCCGTAGCCCAGCGAGAAGCGGGCACCCCGGTAGCCCAGCTCGAAGAATTCCTCCACTGTGGACGGATCTGCCGCGGCGACCGGAACGCCCGGCGCGAACAGCAGTTCCTGCCGGACGCGGCGGTGCCAGTACTCGGCCAGCGCCTCGGTGAGCTGCACACCGAGGCCGTGCAGCTCCAGGTAGTCGCGGTAGGCGTTGCGGGCGAACAGTTCGCCCGCGCGGTCCGCGATGGGCTGCCCCATGGTCACCAGCTGCAACGGCAACACGTCCAGTTGGCCGGTGGCCTCGGCGCGCTCCCGCGAGCGGAAGAAGTCCGCCAGGCACAGCCGCCGGTCGCGGGCCTGCCTGGGGAAGGTGAAGCGGCAGCGCTCCGGTGCGTCCACTTCGTCCTTGTCCAGCACCACCAGATCGTCGCCTTCGGACACGCACGGGAAGTAGCCGTAGACCACCGCCGCGTGCTGCGGAATCCCTTCGGTGGCAAGCTGATCCATCCAGTAGCGCAGCCTCGGTCGCCCCTCCGACTCGACGAGTTCCCGATAGGACGGACCCTGCTTCGCGCCGCGCAGTCCCCACTGCCCGAAGAAGGTGGCCCGCTCGTCCAGATAAGCCGCGTACTCGCCGATCGGCACGCCGCGCACCGCGCGGGTCCCCCAGAACGGCGGGGTGGGCACCGGGACGTCGGTGGCCACATCGGACCGGCCGATCGGTGCGGGTTCCGCCGCCGCCCTGCGCTGCTCGGCGATCCGCAGCGACCGTTCCCGACGCGCCTTGCGCTCGGCCTTCTTCGCCTCCTCGGCCGGGTCCGGGACCACCACGCCGCCACGTTTGCGGGCCATGATGGAGTCCATCAGCCGCAGGCCCTCGAAGGCGTCCCGCGCGTACCGCACCTCGCCCTGGTAGAGCTCGTCGAGATCACTCTCCACATAGGACCGGGTGAGCGCCGCACCGCCGAGCAGCACCGGGTATCGGTCCGCCATTCCCCTGGCGTTGATCTCCGCCAGGTTCTCCTTCATGATCACCGTGGACTTGACCAGCAGCCCGGACATGCCGATCGCGTCCGCGCCGTGCTGCTGCGCGCTCTCCAGGATCGTGTTGATCGGCTGCTTGATGCCGAGGTTGACCACGTGGTAGCCGTTGTTGGACACGATGATGTCGACCAGGTTCTTGCCGATGTCGTGCACATCGCCCTTGACGGTGGCCAACACCAGGGTGCCCTTGCCGTCGGCGGAATCCTTCTCCAGGTGCGGTTCCAGGTAGGCGACCGCGGCCTTCATCACCTCAGCGGACTGCAACACGAACGGCAACTGCATCTGCCCGGAACCGAACAGCTCGCCGACGACCTTCATACCCGCCAGCAGGTTCGCGTTGATGATCTCCAGCGGCGGCTTCTCACCCATCGCCACGTCCAGGTCTGTTTCCAACCCACCCCGCTCGCCGTCGACGATGCGCCGCTCCAGCCGCTCGAACAGCGGCAGCGCCGCCAGTTCCTCGGCGCGCGACGCCCGGCTGGACTTGGTGGTCTGGCCCTCGAAGAGCTCCATCAACTTCTGCAACGGGTCGTAACCCTCGCGGCGCCGGTCGTACACCAGGTCCAAGGCGACCTGCCGCTGCTCGTCGGGGATCTTGTTCATCGGCAGGATCTTCGAGGCTTGCACGATCGCGGTGTCCAGACCCGCGTCCCGGCACTCGTTGAGGAACACCGAGTTGAGCACCTGCCGCGCCGCCGCGTTCAACCCGAAGGAGATGTTCGAAATGCCAAGCGTGGTGCGGACTTCCGGATGCGTCCGCTTGAGTTCGCGGATCGACTCGATGGTTTCGATGCCGTCCCGGCGCACCTCCTCCTGACCGGTGGAGATCGGGAAGGTCAGGCAGTCGATGATGATGTCGGATTCGGCCTGCCCCCAGTTGGTGGTGAGGTCGTGGATCATCCGGTTGGCGACCCGCAGCTTCCAGTCCTCGGTGCGCGCCTGCCCGTCCTCGTCGATGCACATCACCACGACCGCCGCGCCGTGCTCGCGGACCAGCTCCATGACCCGCCGGTAGCGGGAGTCCGGGCCGTCGCCGTCCTCGTAGTTCACCGAGTTGACCACGCACCGGCCGCCGAGCCGCTCCAGCCCGGCGCGCAGCACCGGCGGCTCGGTGGAGTCCAGCATGACCGGCAGCGTCGACGCGGTGGCCAGCCGCGACGCCAGCTCGGCCATGTCGGCGGCCCCGTCGCGGCCCACGTAGTCCACGCACAGGTCGAGCAGGTGCGCGCCGTCGCGGGTCTGGGCCTTGGCGATCTCGATGCAGTCGTCGTAGTCGCCTGCCAGCATCGCCTCGCGGAATGCCTTGGAGCCGTTGGCGTTGGTGCGCTCGCCGATCACCAGCACCGATGCGTCCTGGTCGAAGGGCACCGCCTGGTACAGCGAGCTGACGCCCGGCTCGGGACGCGACTCGCTGCGCGGCGGCGCCAGCTCGCGCACCGCCGCGACGACCTGTCGGATGTGCTCGCCGGTCGTACCGCAACAGCCGCCGACCAGGCGTGCGCCGAAGTTCGTGACGAACTCGGCGAGCGCCTCGGCCAGTTCCTCCGGCGTCAGCGGGTAGACCGCACCGCCCGGCCCCAGTTCGGGCAGTCCGGCGTTGGGCATCACCGACAGCGGCACCCGCGAGTACTTGGCCAGCTGGCGCAGGTGTTCGCTCATCTCCGCCGGGCCGGTCGCGCAGTTCATCCCGATCAGGTCGATGCCCAGCGGTTCCAGCGCGGTCAGCGCCGCGGTGATCTCGGTGCCCAACAGCATCGTGCCGGTGGTTTCCACCGTCACCTGCGCGATGATCGGCACCCGCCGCCCGGCCCGCGCCATGCCGCGCTTGGCGGCCAGCACCGCCGCCTTGGTCTGCAGCAGGTCCTGGGAGGTCTCCACCAGCACGGCGTCGATCCCGCCGTCGAGCATGCCGACGGTCTGCTGTTCGTAGGCGTCGCGCAGCGCCTCGAAACCCACGTGCCCCAGCGTCGGCAGCTTGGTGCCCGGCCCCACCGCACCCAGCACGAACCGGGGCTGCTCGGCGGTGCCGAACTCGTCGGCGCAGCCGCGGGCCAGCTGCGCGCCGCGCTCGGCGAGCTCGCGGATGCGATCGGCGATGCCGTACTCGCCGAGGTTGGCCAGGTTCGCGCCGAAGGTGTTGGTCTCGATGGCGTCCGCGCCCGCCGCGAGGTAGCCGCGGTGCACACCGCGCACCACGTCCGGGCGAGTGGCGTTGAGGATCTCGTTGCAGCCCTCCAACCCCGCGAAGTCGTCGAGGCTCAGCGGCACCTCCTGCAACATGGTGCCCATCGCCCCGTCAGCGACCAAGACCCGGCGCTCAAGCGCCTCCAGCAGGGGTGACCAGGGGGAATGCGGCATAGCACCCAATGTACGGAGGGTCGCCAACCCGGTTCTCAGAGTGTGGTCCGAGCCCTGGGACGCCTGTCTTCGAGGTGGCCGCCCGCTTCCGAACCCAAGCCGAGCACTAGATGACGTCGTGGTGTTGCAGGTAGCGGAACACCGCTATGCCGGGGAGGACGGGCAGCCAGTAGGTCAGCAGGCGGGAGACCAGCACTGCCGTCACCGCCGCCGTCGCGGGCACGCCCATCGCGCCCAGCCCGGCCAGCAGCGCGGCCTCCACCGCGCCGAGCCCGCCGGGCGAGGGCACCAGATGGCCGAGGGTGCTGCCGACGATGAACACGACCGTCACGGCCGTCCAGGAGAACTCCGAGTGGAAGGCGGCCAGCGTCGCGGCCAAGCCCAGGCCCGACACCACCAGGTAGCCGAACGCGCCGCCGAACAGCTGGACGGCGCGGACCGGGTGCCGCAGCGTGTCGAACAACTCGCGGCCGACCGCCAGCGCCGGGCCGACGATCTTGCGGCGACCGAACGGCGAGCCGATCACCGCACCGGCCACCACCAGCACCGCGACGACGGCCACCAGCACCGGCCAGCCGGTCGGGATGGACAGGTTGCGGAACGTCCCCGCCAAGCCCGCGCCGAACGCCCCGACCACGGCCACCACGAACGCCACCGCCCCGGTGCCCGCCTGGTTCAGCAACGTCACCCCGACCGCCAGCGGTCGACGCAGCCCCAGCCGTTCCAGGTAGACCACGTTGATGCCGAAGAACCCGGCGCCGCCGGGCGTGGTTCGCCCGGTGAACGCGGCGGCCATCTGCACCGCGAAGGTGCGCCAGAACGGCAGCGGGATGCGGCTGGAGCCCTGCACCGAGATCGACGACAGCAGGATCGCCACGAACCCGGTCAGCACGGCCACCGCGAGCCAACCCCAGTTGGCCCGCCGCACGGCGCCCAGCACCTCACCCATGCTGGACAGCTCCGGCAGCAGCAGGTAGACGGCAGCGCCGATGAGCAGCAGGCCCACCACGGTGACCGGGCGAACCGGTGAGCGGAAACCCGGGATCGGACGACCGAGGCCGTCCGCGAGCGTCTCGCGCAGTTCGGCCATCAGATAGCGCCTGCGCTCGGCCTGGGCCCGAATCCGCCTCGGCAGGGCCAGCGGGATCAGGTTCCGCAGCGCCGCGGCCAACTGCTCGCCGGGCAGCGCGCGGATCGCGGTGGACACCGCCCGATCGGTGCCCACCACCGAGGCCAGCGACACCAGCGCCTCGGCCAGGTCCTGGGCGCAGCGCGCGGCGTCCGCACCCGGGTGGCTGAAGGTGAAGCTCAGCAGCCAGGGCCGGTTCTCGGTGTCGACCAGGATGTTCTTCGCCCGCAGATCGTGGTGGGCGATGCGGGCTTCGGCCAGCGCGGCGAGCTGCGCCCAGATCGCCACCAGCAGTTCGTCGTCGATCTCGTCGGGCCGCAGCTCCGGCAGCCTGCGCCCCGTCACCTGGCACACCACCAGCAGCGCGGGCGCGTGCTTGACGTCGCAGGCCAGCACGACCTCCGGGGTGCGCACCCCGGCACGTTCGGCGAGCAGCGTCACGTAGGCCTCGTGCTCGACCTCGTGGTGCGGGGTCGACAGCCGCGGCTCGTCCTGGACGTCGAGCAAGGTGAGCAGCCGTTTGATCTTGTACCAGGGCCCGGCGCGGCGGCTCAACCGCCGCACCACCTTGACCCGCAGCGTCCGCCCGTCTTCGGTTTGCACTGCGAACTCGCGCGGCTCCAGCAGCCGCTGCCGCAGCGCGACGATCGAGGTCGGTTTCAGCCCCGCCAACTCAAGTTCGCCGTAGATCACCTGGTCGGAGATCTTGCGCCCCGGAGCGCCCCAGACGACGTGCGACAACGTCCCGACACCCCAGCCCAGCAGCGCGCCGCCCACGGCGTCCAGCGGCAGGTGGCCGCCGAGGTGCACCACCGCCACCCCGACCAGCGCTGTCAGCCCCCACCCGGCATACCGCGCCGAGCCGCCCAGGTACGGCGCGGCGACCACCACCAGCACTGCCACGATGGCCACTTCCTCGGCGGGGAACGGAAACAGCCCCAGCAGCGGCGCGGGCACCGAACGGGCGCCCAGCAGGTGGTGCATCAGCTGGGCCAATCCCCAGGTCAACGCGCCCGATCCGGCGCACAGCAGCGCCACCCGGATCCAGCCGAAGTACAGCGCCAACGCGGTGACGCCCGCGATCCCGGCCCACGAACCCAGCCAGGTCAGCGCCACCCAGAGCGGGTCGGAGACCGCCGGGATGCGACCGAGTTGCTGGTAGATGGCGATCTCGACGGGGTTGGCGGGCACCAGCACCAGCAGCACGCCGAGCACCAGCAGCCCGCCGACCAGGCCGAGCTGGGCGAAGTCCCTGGGGCGGCGGCCGATCGACAACCGCAGCCGGGACCTCGGCGAGATCCCGATCTCGTCGCTCGGTGACGGCCTGGTGTTGTCCACTGCCCGGATCGGACTTCCTCTCCCGCTGCCCCGCGCCGCCCCGCGCGGCGACCCGGGTAAAGCGTCTTTCCCACAACACCCCACGTCAAACCGGCATCCGGCAACATCCCGGCAGCGCTGCCCCGGCCAGGCGCAACGAGCTGCGGGATGTCGGGAGCTGGCGTCGGCGCGGCGTCGTAGGCTGACCCAGTGACCGATCGCGACGCACACATCACCGAACCATCGCGCGCCGAACTCCCCCAGCTGACCGATCCGATCGTGGTCAGCGCCTTCGAAGGCTGGAACGATGCGGGCGACGCCGCCAGCTCCGCGATCGAGCACCTGCAGCTCATCTGGGACGCGACGCCGTTGAGCGAGATCGACCCGGACCCGTACTACGACTTCCAGGTCACCCGCCCGACGGTCAAGCTGGTCGACGGCATCACCCGCCAGGTCACCTGGCCCACCACGCGGCTGACGGTCTGCCGCCCGCCGGGCTGCGATCACGACGTGGTCCTGGTGCACGGCATCGAGCCGAACATGCGCTGGCGGGCGTTCTGCGCCGAGCTCGTCGAACAGATCGAGCAGCTCGGCGCCCGCACCGTGGTCACGCTGGGCGCACTGCTCGCGGATGCGCCGCACACCCGGCCGGTGCCGGTCAGCGGCGCCGCCTACGACACCGATTCAGCGGCCCGCTACGGCCTGGAGCGCTCCCGCTACGAGGGGCCGACTGGCATCGTCGGGGTCTTCCAGGACGCCTGCGTGCAGGCCGGGATCCCGGCGATCTCGTTCTGGGCGGCGGTGCCGCACTACGTGTCGCAGCCGCCGTCGCCGAAGGCGACGCTGGCGCTGCTGCACCGGGTGGAGGACGCGCTCGACGTCGAGGTGCCGTTGGGCAGCCTGCCCGAGCAGGCCGAGGAGTGGGAGCAGACCGTCAGCGAGATGGCCGAGGAGGACGAGGACGTCCGCAACTACGTCCGCGCGCTGGAGGAGCGCGGGGACGCGGAGGTCAAGTTGACCGAGGCCAGCGGCGATGCCATCGCGGCGGAGTTCGAGCGCTACCTGCGCCGCCGCGGCCCCGGCGGCAAGGGTCCGCTGGGGCCTGGCCCGGGCTGATCCGCGTCGGTGCCCGTGAGGGGTCGTTCCGGTACGACCGCTCGCGAGGCCCGGTGGCGACAAATGGACTGGATCTTGACTCCGCTCAATGGTCCAGTCCATTTTTGTGCCTCGGATCATTCCCCCGGATCGGAGCACCGCATGCCACGGTTCCGCATCGCGCTCGCCGCCCTGGTCGGGCTGGCGCTACCCGCGATCCCCGCGTCGGCTGCACCCGAGCCCGCCGCCCCGGACATCCCGAGCCACGCCCTGGTCGGGTACCTGCACGCCAGCTTCGCCAACGGCTCCGGCTACCTGCCGGTCGCCGATGTGCCCCCGGAGTGGGACGTCATCGATCTGGCCTTCGCCGAACCCACCTCCCCGACCTCCGGCCAGTTGGAGTTCAACCTCTGCCCCGTCGAGGAATGCCCGAACGTCGAGACCGAAGCGGAGTTCATCGCCGGGATCAAGGCGAAGCAGGCCGAAGGCAAGGAGGTGCTGCTGTCGGTCGGCGGCGCGAACGGGCAGGTGCGGCTGGAGACCACGGGCGCGCGGGACGCGTTCGTCGAATCCGCCGCCGCGATCATCGACCGCTACGGCCTGGACGGCATCGACATCGACTTCGAGGGCCACTCGCTGGAACTCGCGCCCGGTGACACCGACCTGAAGAATCCGACCACGCCGGTCGTGGTCAACCTGATCGACGCCCTCCGGGCGCTCTCCGACCGCTACGGCGAGGCGTTCGTGCTGACCATGGCGCCCGAGACGTTCTTCGTCCAGGTCGGTTACGAGCACTACGGCGGTGGCAGCGGCGCCGACCCGCGGGCGGGTGCTTACCTGCCGGTGATCGAGGCGCTGCGGGCGCAGCTGGATCTGCTGCACGTGCAGAACTACAACTCGGGTCCGGTGATGGGGCTGGACGACCAGTACCACACGATGGGCAACGCGGACTTCCACGTGGCGATGATCGACATGCTGCTGACCGGGTTCCCGCTGGCGAAGAACCCGGACAACGTCTTCGCCCCGCTGAGCCCGGCACAGGTCGCCATCGGCCTGCCCGCGGCCAACCCGGCGGGCAACGGATTCACCCCGGTGCCGGAAGTCCACAAGGCACTCGACTGCGTGCGCGCGGGCGCCGGCTGCGGCCCGTACCAACCACACGGCACCTACCCCGCACTACGCGGCCTGATGGCGTGGTCGATCAACTGGGACGCCTTCCACAACAACGAGTTCGCCCGCAGCCACGACGCCTACCAACCCTCGATCAGGTGACCGGTGAGGGGCACCCGTGACCCAGTTACTTGGTCACGGGTGCCCCTCACCCACTAACGCTGCTGAGGTACTCGTCCGCGCCGGTCGGGTCGAGGAACCAGGTCTGGAAATCCTCGGGGTTGTTGAAGCCGTTCGCGAAGCGGTTGCGGATCGCCGGAATCTGCGCCGCCGCACCGAAAAGCCGCATCACGTGCGGCGGCGCCGGTTGCAGCGAGGCGTTGGTCCACGCCGCCACGTGCTTGGCGTATTCCCAGAACCGGTCGAAGGACTGCTGCATCCACTCCCGGTCGAAGGGCCGGTCGCCGCGCGCCACGATGCTGTCCAAATAGGACTGCGCGCAGTTGTTCGCGGAGTTGGCGCCCTGCCCGGTGATCGGGTCGTTGGTCACCACGGCATCTCCCATGCCCAGCACCAGCGCACCGGAGGGCAGTTGCGCCACCGGTTCGCGCACCACCGGGGTCACCGCACCGGCCAGGACAGCCCGATCGTCGGTCAACTCGGCCCCGGCGAACCGCTCGTACTCCCACGGCAGGTGGGCGCGCATCAGCTCCAGCATCCGCGCCCAGTGCTCCGCCGGGCCGGGACGATCCGACCAGCAGTCCAGCGGGCCGCCCGGAATCCCTTCGAAGAAGGGGATGTCGCAGGCGCCGCCCGAGGTGTAGCCGGGGATGACGAAGAGCTCGCCGACACCCGGCACCGCGTTGAACCGGACCGCCCCGGCGTCGTCTAGCCCGGTCGACGGCGCGGCGCCGCGCACGTAGGCGACCGAGAGCGCCCGCTGCGGTGCGGCGTACGGGGAGCGCTGCGGGTTCCGCTGGAAGATCCGGCCGAGCTCCCCAGCGCCCGACGCGATCACCACCAGGTCGTGGTCCCGGCTCAGCGAGTCCAATTCGGACAGTGTGACGCCGCGGTACTCGGCGGTACCGCCGCGCTCGGCGAAGAGTTCGAGCCAGCCAGCCATTTTCACGCGCTGGTCCACCGACTGGGCGTAGTCGGCGAGCTCTCCCCGCCAGTCCAGCGCGGGGGTGCCGTCCGGTCCGCCGACCGACAGCCGCACCGCGGTGATCTTCGGCGCCTGCGCCTCCCACAGGTTCAGGCCGTACTCGCGTTCGCGCTGCAACGCGGCGTGGAACATGCACTGGGTGGACATGATCCGGCCGCCGCGGATCTCCTCCGGCGTGCGCGCCGAGATCAACGTCACGGCATATCCGCGCGCCTGCAGGCAAAGCGCCAGCTGCAAGCCGGATTGTCCCGCCCCGATGATCAGGACCTTCCGCATACCCGGTCACCTCTCGTTTTGATCCCCGAACTTCGGGCGCAGCCGACCACCGCGGCTTGTTGCCGCAGCGGATTCAGCCGATTGCTCCCAGTAACCGGGCGAGATCAAACCAGACGGGCATTGCGGAAGTCCATGTACGAACGGACGGTATCTCCGAGTGGTGGAAAATAACCGCTGACCAGGCTATTTTTCCAAATCCAGCAGATGACTGATCGGAATTGATCAACTCCGGAAGGGTGACCGGAAACCCGATTTCCAGGTTTCCGATCACCCTCCGTATTGACTGCGGATTTCGGGGCCCAGTTCGGTGGCGATGGTGCGGGTGGGTGGGCGATTTCGCGCGAAATCGCCGCGGGCCCTCAGAGCTCGACGCCCAGGAGACCATCCACGGCGGTGCGGATCAGTTGCGGGGCGCCCTGATCGGAGCCGCCGCCCGCCAGCGCTTGCTCGGCCCAGGCATCGACGGCGCGCAGCGCCTGCGCGGTGTCCAGGTCGTCGGCCAGCCGCTCGCGCAGCCTCGCGACCGTCGCCTCCGCCGCCGGGGCGGCTGGCAGCGCGACGGCCGCCCGCCAACGCGCCAGGCGCTCGGTGCCCCTGGCCAGCGCGTCCGCCGTCCACGACCGATCGCAGCGGTAGTGACCCTCCAGCAGCGCCAGCCGGATGGCCATCGGGTCCACCTGATCACCGCGCAGCCGGGAGACGAACACCAGGTTTCCCTTGGACTTCGACATCTTCTCGCCGTCCAGGCCGATCATCCCGGCGTGCACGTAGTGCTTGGCGAACGGGAACTCGCCGGTGAGCGATTCGGCGTGCGCGGCGCTGAACTCGTGGTGCGGGAAGATCAGGTCCGAGCCGCCGCCCTGCACGTCGAAGCCGAGCCCGAGCCGGTTCAGCGCGATGACCGAACATTCCAGGTGCCAGCCCGGCCGCCCGGCGCCGAGCTCGGATTCCCAGGACGGCTCGCCGTCCCGGGCCGTCCGCCACAGCAGCGCGTCCAGCGGGTGCTCCTTGCCGGGCCGGTCCGGGTCGCCGCCGCGCTCGGCGAAGAAGCCGAGCATGGTCGCCTCGTCGTAGTTGGACTCGTAGCCGAAGTTGCCGGTGGACCCGTGCCGGAAGTAGATGTCCGGGTACTCGTCGTCGACCCGGTAGGCCGCGCCGGAGGACAGCAGCTTGCCGATCGCCTCGACGATTTCGGGGATGGATTCGACCGCGCCGACGAAGTCGACCGGCGGCACCACCCGCAGGGCCTCCATGTCCTCGCGGAACAACGCGGTCTCGCGCATCGCGAGCACAACCCAGTCCTCGTGGTCGCGCTCGGCGCGCTCCAGCAGCGGGTCGTCGATGTCGGTGACGTTCTGCACGTAATGGACCTGGTGACCGTTGTCCAGCCAAACCCGGTGGACCAGGTCGAACGCCAGGTACGTCGCGGCGTGGCCGAGGTGCGTCGCGTCGTACGGGGTGATGCCGCAGACGTACATCCGCGCGACGGGCCCAGGTTCGGTGGGCCTGATCTCACCGGCGGCGGTGTCGAAGAGGTGCAGGGGCCGAGGGGTGCCGGGCACCTGAGGCACGGGAACCGATGACCAGGGTTGCATGCATCCGACCTTAAACGTCCCCGCGCGGTGGACGCCGCCACCTGGACCAACACCCGTATCACATCGTGGGACGCGCGGCGGCTCCCCGGGCGCACCAACCGGGCAAAAGATCTTGTCGGAACCGATCGAATTCCGGCCAGCAATTCACGAATCAAGGCCACGTCAAGATCATTTCCGACCGGGAAATTTCCGGCAAAACAACCCAGAACGACCAATTGTGATCGATTCCATCTATCACATCGCAACGCCTGTCACGAAGTGGGACCATTTTGACGAGAAATAAAATAATCGCACGTCAGAGGCCCACTAAGGGCATACGCTAACGACCCGGACCAACCAAGTCGGACACCCGTACCGCAATCACATCTTCACCCGAATGGCTGGACACGGCCGCACCGCTAACTATGATCAACGGCCACGCGAAAGGACTGAACACAAATCTGCGACATGACGATTGGATCGGCGAGATCAAAAATTCGCATGGCCACCGGCGGCCAGGAGAACAACCCGGTACCGGTAGAGCAGGTGGAGGCGATCGGTGACATCGGTACGTGTGGAGCGGCTCTACAAGGTCTTCGGGCCACAGCCGAAGGAACTGGTCCGCCGCCTGCAGGCGGGAGCCGACCAGGAGGAGATCCAGGCGGCCGGTGCGACCGCCGCGGTCGTGGACGCGTCGTTCACCGTCTCCGAGGGCGAGACGTTCGTCGTCATGGGGCTGTCCGGCTCCGGCAAGTCGACCCTGATCCGCATGCTCAACGGGCTGCTCACGCCCAGCTCGGGCCAGGTGTTCTTGGATGACGAGGACATCACCGCGATGTCCGGCAAGGCGCTGCGCACCATGCGCCAGCAGCGGATGAGCATGGTGTTCCAGCACTTCGCCCTGTTCCCGCACCGCACCGTGCTGGACAACGCCGGGTACGGGCTGCGGATCAAGGGCGCAGACAAGTCCGAGATCACCGAACGGGCCCGCGAGGCGCTGAGCCTGGTCGGCCTGGAGGGCTGGGAGGACCGCTATCCGCAGCAGCTCTCCGGCGGCATGCGGCAACGCGTCGGGCTGGCCCGCGCACTGGCCGCGCAGACCGACGTGCTGCTGATGGACGAGGCGTTCAGCGCGCTGGACCCGCTGATCAAACGCGAGATGCAGGACCAGCTGCTCAACCTCAACGCCAAGCTGGGCAAGACGATCATCTTCATCACCCACGACCTCAACGAGGCGATGCGCCTCGGGGACCGCATCGCGGTGATGCGGGCCGGGCGGATCGTGCAGATCGGCACCTCCGAGCAGATCCTCAGCGAACCGGCCGACGACTACGTCGCCAGGTTCGTCCAGGACGTCGACCGCAGCCGAGTGCTCACCGCCGCATCGATCGCCGAGCCGCTGGCCACGCCGCTGGTGGCCGGGGCCAGCCCGGACGAAGCTCTCGACCTCATGCACCGGCACGACACCGACCTGCTGTTCGTCGCCGATGGCGACCGGCGCCTGCTCGGCGAGCTCAGCGCCACCGCCGCCGAACGGGCTCGGCGGGACGGCCGCGGCGACGTGGCCTCGGCGCTGACCCCGGTCGCCGACCCGGTGGCCGACAACACGCCGATGAAGGAGCTCTTCAGCCGGATGAGCGCCCGCTCGGTGCCGTTGCCGGTGGTCGACAAGCAGCACCGGCTGCTCGGTGTGGTCACGCCCGCCGCGGTCTTCCAGGCGTTGAGCCAGGAGCCAGTGGTGGCCGCCGAGATCCAGGAGGCATCCGATGGCTAATGGCACCCTCTACCTCGCCGCCCAGTTCGAGCTGCCCAGAATCCCGGTCGGGACGTGGTTCGCGGCCGTGGTGGACTGGCTGAACAACAACATCGGCCCAGTTTTCGACTTCATCTACCTGGTGCTGGATTCGGCGGTCACGGGGCTGACCTTCGCGCTGACCTGGCTGCCCGATCTGGTCATGGTGCTGGTGTTCACCGCGCTGGCGCTGTGGCTGCGCAGCTGGCGGTTCGCGCTGTTCAGCCTGATCGGCTTCGGGCTGATCGTGAGCATGCAGGAATTCGAAGCGGCGATGCAGACCCTTTCGCTGGTGCTGGTCGCGGCCGTCATCGCGGTGGTCATCGCGATTCCGGTGGGGATCCTCTCGGCGCGCAACGCGCGGGTCAGCATGGTCGTGCGGCCGGTGCTGGACCTGATGCAGACCATGCCAGCGTTCGTCTACCTGATCCCGGTGATCTTCTTCTTCAACGTCGGGTTGGTGCCGGGCGTGGTCGCCACGGTGATCTTCGCGTTGCCGCCGGGGGTCCGGCTGACCGAACTGGGCATCCGGCAGGTCGACGCCGAGGTCGTCGAGGCCGGGGAGGCCTTCGGCGCACCCAACCGCAAGATCCTCACCGGGATCCAGCTCCCGCTGGCGATGCCGTCGATCATGGCGGGCATCAACCAGGTGATCATGCTCGCGCTGTCGATGGTGGTCATCGCGGGCATGGTCGGTGCCACCGGGCTGGGCTCCGAGATCTACCAGGCGGTCACCCGCGTCCAACTGGACCTGGGTTTCGAAGCTGGGCTTTCGGTGGTGATCCTCGCGGTTTACCTGGACCGCATCACCGCCGTGTTGTCCGACCGCTCGCCGGTGGCGCGGGCGGAGCGCAAGGCGGCCAAGACCGGATGAGCCGGTTGAGCGGTCGCCGCAGAAAGGCAGGGCAGGAATGTTGACCGGAAGAAGATCACGCAGACTCTTCGCGCTCCTCGCCGCGCTGGCCGCGCTGGTACTGGTGGCCGCCGGGTGCGGTGGGCGCGAAGTGCAGACGGGACAGCAGCAGAAGACGATCAACATCGGTTTCATCGCCTGGGACGAGGACATCGCGGTCACCCACCTCTACAAAGTGCTGCTGGAGCAGAAGGGCTACCAGGTCAAAACCCAGGAGCTGGAGGCGGGCCCGATGTACGCCGGGCTCTCGCAGGGCAACATCGACGTGTTCCTGGACGGCTGGCTGCCCGAGACGCACGCCGACTACTGGCGGCAGTACGGACCGCAACTGGAGGACCTGACGGTCTGGTACAACCAGGCGACGCTGAACATCGCGGTGCCGAAGTACATGACCGACATCAACACCATCGCCGACCTCAAGGGCAAGGCTGCGCAGTTCAACGGTATGATCACCGGCATCGACCCCGGCGCCGGTCTGACCCGCATCACCAAGGACAACGCGATCCCGGCCTACGGTCTCAGCGGCGAGTACAACCTGCAGACCTCGTCGACGACCGCGATGCTGGCCGCGCTGCAGAAGGCGACCGAGGAGCAGAAGCCGATCGTGGTCACGCTGTGGCACCCGCACTGGGCCTACGCCCGCTACCCGATCAAGGACCTGCAGGACCCGCAGGGCGCGATGGGCAAGGCCGAGGAGATCCACGCGATCGGCCGCAAGGGCTTCAGCCAGGACTTCCCCGAGGTCACCGACATGATCAAGAAGTTCAAGCTGGACGACCAGCAGCTCGCGTCGCTGGAAGACGCGATCAACAACGCCGGGAAGGGCAAGGAGGACGACGCCGCCAGGCAGTGGGCGGCGCAGAACCCGGCCGTGGTGAACACGTTCTTCACCCCGTGACCTGAAGATCTGCCAGGCGGCCGGTGGGTGTTGGCCCACCGGCCGCTTTCGTCACCGCGGTTTCCGGATGCCGTCGATCAGCCTGGTCCAGTTGTCCCCGCCCCGACCTGCGGCGATGGCGCGGTCGTAGTGCGCCTTGATGGCGCGCGGCAGTTCGACGTCGATGCCCGCGGCCTGGCTGGCCGCCAGGATGTGGTCGGCGGTCGCGCCCATCATGGTCGCGGTGCTCAGGTCACCGGGATGGTCGCCGCCATCGATCTGCGCCGCCGCCGTCGGCAGGTAGTAGGAGATCATGTTGAAGTTGTCCACGGCCCAGGGCACGAACTCCTGCGCGGTCACGCCCGCCGCGCCGACCAGCGCGGTCGCGTGCAGGAACGCCGACAGGCTGGTCAGGAAGATGTCGAGCTGCGCCTGGTAGTAGAGCTGCGCCAGGCCCGGATCCGCGCCGACGTAGTTCGGCTTGCCGATGAGCCGCAGCGTCTTCTCGTGCGCTTCGAAGGCATCCTGCGGCCCGCTGTAGAAGACGTAGGCGGATTCCCCGCCGACCAGCGGTGCCGGGACCATGACACCGCCGGTGAGGAACTCGGCGCCGCGCTGGGCCGCCCACCGCGCCGCTTCGCGGGTCTTCTTTGGGGTGTCGGAGCTGAGGTTGACGATCACCCGGCCGCTGAGGTCCTCCACCGGCCCCAGGATGTCGTACATCGCCTGGTAGTCGGTGAGGCTCAGGACGACCAGCCCGCTGGCCCGCACCGCCTCCGCCGGGGTGGCGGCCCGGACCGCGCCGCGGGCGACCACGCCGTCGGCGCGGCTGGCGGTCCGGTTCCACACGGTCACCGGGTGGCCGCCCTTGAGCAGGGCGTCGACCATGGCCTGCCCCATCGGACCCAGACCGATCAGGGTGACGGACTCATTCATTTCGTTGTCCTCCAAGGGATTCTCACTTCTTGAGCAGTTCGATGACGCCGGTGAGGTCCTCGTGGCCGTGGCCGTCGGCGACCCTGCGTCGCATCAGGGAGTGCAGCGGGGCGAGCAGTTCGAAGCTGATGCCCAACTCTTCGGCGGCCGCCCTGAAGTTCGGGTAGGCGGCGGCCTGCATCGCGAGGTTGGAGACCACGCCGTCGCGGTAGTCGCCCTTGTCGATCTGTTCGGCCGCGGCGGCGGGCCAGCCGCCCATGCTGCCCATCCAGCGGCTCAGCAGCGGCGCGAACTCGGTCGTCGGCACGCCCGCCGAGCGGACCATCGCGAACGCCTGCAGCGCGCCCATGATCGTGCCGTACATGCCGCTGAGCAGGGCCAGATCGTGCAGCGCGGCCATGCCGGGGTCGCTGCCGAGGTAGACGCTCTCGCCGAAGACGTCCAGCACCGGCCGCGATTTCTCGAAAACGCCGCTGGGCCCGCTGTAGAGCAGGAACGCCGCCGGTGTCGCGATCATCGGCGGCACGGCCATGATGCCGCCGTCGAGGTAGTCGGCCCCGTGGTCGGCCGCCCAGGCCGCCATCCGGCGGGCCTGGCCGGGAGTTCCGTTGGTCAGGTTGACCAGGGTCCGCCCGGCCAGCACGTCGGTGTGCGGGGCGAGCACCTGGCTGACCGAGTCGTAGTCGAGCAGGCAGACCACGACCAGCCGACTCGCGATGATCGCGTCGGCGGCCGTGTCCGCGCGGGCCGCACCTCGGGCCACCAGCGGGTCCGCCTTCTCGGCGGTGCGGTTCCACACGGTGGTCCGGTGCCCCGTCGCCAGCAGTGCTTCGGCCAGTGCCGTACCCATCGCGCCGAGACCGAGCACGCTCACAACCGGTTCGTCGTCGGACATTTCGCTCCTTTCGGTCGCTTTCGCAGCCACTCTGCCGATGACCGCGCACGATCCGCGCATGATCGACTGGGGGTGCTGTCGCGGTCGCGGGCTAACGTGGCGGTTGTGCGTTTCGGTGTGCTCGGCCCGCTGGTGGTGTGGACATCCGACGGCAGCCCTGTCCAGGTGCCGGAGGCGAAGGTGCGCACCCTGCTCGCGGTGCTGCTCGCCCACGACGGGCCGGTGTCCGCGGACCGGTTGATCGATGTGCTGTGGGGCGATCAGCCGCCCGGCAATCCGACGAACACGTTGCAGACGAAGGTGTCCCAACTGCGCCGGGCGCTGGGCGAACCCGGCTTGATCAGCTACCGGGCGCCCAGCTACGCGCTGAACATCGAACCGGAGGCCGTCGACGCGCGCCGGTTCCGCGGCCTCGTCGCGCAGGCCCGCGAAACCGGCGCACCCGCGGTGCGCAAGACCCTGCTGGCCGACGCCCTGGCGCTGTGGCGGGGCCCGGCGTTCGCCGACTTCGCCGACGAACCGTTCGCCCAGGTCGTCGTCCAACGGCTCGCCGAGGAACGCCTCGGCGCGTTGGAAGAACTCGCCGAAACCCGGTTGGAGCTGGGCGAACACGCCGCGCTCGGCAGCGAGCTCGGCGAGCTGGTGGCCGAACACCCGCTGCGCGAGCGGCTGCGCGCGGTGCAGGTGCGTGCGCTCTACCGCACCGGGCGGCAGAGCGAGGCGTTGGCGAGCCTCGCGGACCTGCGCCAGCGGCTGGCCGACGAACTCGGCATCGATCCGAGCCCGGAGCTGGCCGAACTGCAGCAGGCGATCCTGACGCAGGACGTCGCGCTCGCCACCCCACCCCCGCCGGAGCACAACCTGCCGGTGCCGGTCACCGACCTGATCGGCCGAGAACGGGAGGTCGAGCAGGTCAAGTCGCTGCTGGGCGGCTCGCGCCTGATCACGCTGACCGGGCCGGGCGGGGTCGGCAAGACGCGGCTGGCCGTCGAGGCCGCGCGCACCTCGACGTTCCGGGACGGGGTGTGGCTGATCGAGCTGGCCGGAATCCGCGCCGACGGCGACGAGACTTGTTCGCTGGAACACGCGGTGCTGGCGGCGCTGGGCGTGCGCGAGAACGCCGTCGCGGTGCCCGTCGCGCCCGCTGATCCGCTCGTCGCCGCGTTGCGCGCAAAGGAAGTCCTGCTGGTGCTCGACAACTGCGAGCACCTGATCACCAGCGCCGCCGGGATGGCCGCGCGACTGCTGCGGGCCGTGCCGGGACTGCGGGTGCTGGCCACGAGCCGGGAGGCGCTGGGCATCTCCGGCGAAACGCTGCTGCCGGTATCGCCGTTGGACGTGCCCGCGGCCGATGCCGATCTCGCCGCCGTGCGGGCGTCCGCCGCGGTGCGGCTGTTCACCGCGCGGGCAGCCGCCGCGTCGCCGGAGTTCGCCGTCGACGCCGGGAACTCGGCCGCTGTCGCCGCGATCTGCCGCCGGTTGGACGGGATCCCGCTCGCGCTGGAACTGGCCGCCACCCGGGTGCGGGCCCTCGGCACGAGCATCCTTGAGTCCAGATTGGACGATCGATTCGCGCTGCTGACCTTCGGCACCCGCGACGCCCCGGAGCGGCAGCGGACGCTGCACGCGGTGATCGACTGGAGCTGGCGGCTGCTGCCGACCGCCGAGCGAATCGTGTTGCGCCGCCTGGCGATCCACCGCGACGGCTGCACCCTGGAAAGCGCCGAGGCGGTGTGCTCCGGAGACGGTGTCCAGCCCGCCGAGGTGCTCGACCTGCTGACCCGGCTGGTCGACCGATCACTGGTCGTCGCGACCGAAACGCCCACCGGCGGCCGTCGGTACCGGCTGCTGGAGTCCGTCGCGGCGTACTGCCTGGCCCGGCTCGACGACGCCGACGAGTACGAAACGCTGCGGCGGCGGCACAACGACCACTACCTGCGGCTCGCCGAGGCAGCCGAACCGCGGTTGCGCGGCCGGGATCAGCAGCGCTGGCTGGAGCGGCTCGACGCGGAGACGGCGAACCTGCGCACCGCACTGGACGACGGCATCCGACACGACGCCGAACGCGCGTTGCGGCTGGCCAGCGCGTTGACCTGGTGCTGGTTCCTGCGCGGCAGGCTCAGCGAGGCCCGGCTGTCGCTGGCCGCCGCGCTGGCCGTGGGCGGTGGCGAGTCGTGGACCAAGGCAGCCAGCTGGTACGCCGGGATCGCGCTGCTGACCGGTGCGCCCTTCGACCGCATCGACGCCTGGCGGAGCATCGCAAACCGCATCGATCGGGCAAGGGCCAGGTGGTTCCTGTACCACGCGAAGGCAACCATCGGCGATGTGTCCAACACCGAACCCGACGTGGACGAACTGGTCGCCGAGTTCGTGGAACTGGGCGACCGGTGGGGCTTGGCAGCCGCGCTCAGCGACCGGATGACCTACGGCATGACGCGCGGCGACCTGGCCGGAGCGCACCGGGATGCCGCGCGCAGCGCCGAACTCTTCCAGGAACTCGGCGACAGCTGGGGCCTGGCGCAGGCGTCGTACGGGCTCGGCACGATCGCCCAGATCGTCGGCGACTACGCCAGCGCCGAGCGCCACCACGCCGAGGGCCTGCGCGAGGCCGAGGCCCTGGGACTGTGGGCGGAGGTCGCCTACCAGACGTCCTGGCTCGGCCGGGTCGCACTGCTCACCCACGACTACGCGCGGGCGCGTGACCTGCACACCCGCGCGCTGCGGCTGGCCGCCGAGCGCGGTTTCACCCCGGCGGAGATGTACGCGGAGATCGGGCTGGCGCTGGGTTCGCGCCGGGAAGGCCGGTTCGCCGAAGCCGAACAGCACCTGCGCCGCGTGCTGGAATGGCACCGCCGCGTGGAGTTCGAGCCGGGAAACGCCCTGATCCTGGCCGAACTGGGCTTCCTCGCCGAACAGCGCGGCAACGCCCCAGCGGCCCACGACCTCCACCTGTCGGCCTACCGGATAGCCCGCCGCGGCACGGACCCCCGAGCGGTAGCGCTGACCCTCGAAGGCCTGGCCGGTGCCGAGGCCCTGGCGGACCAACCGGCGCAGGCCGCCCGCCTGCTCGGCGCGGCCGCGGCGGCGCGGGACTCCGTCGGCGCCCCATTACCTCCGGCAGAGCGCGACGACGTCGACCGGATCACCGCTGCGGCCCGAAAAGCCTTGGGCGGTGCGGGTTTCGACGCCGAGTTCGGTCGGGGTTCCGCGATGCCGTGGGACGGCGTCGACGCACTGGTCGACGTCCGCGGTTGGGACGCTTGACGGTGCGCGTTGCCCGAGCAGATGTGCGGCGAGCACGATGTTCTGGGCAGCCCGCCCAAGATCGATCAAGCGCCTGCAGCACCACCAACACCCTGGTCCCGCTGAGCTCAGACTGTGGCGGGCCCGAAATTCGGAAATCCCGGCACCGATCTCCGCGATTGGTCATCTGATGCGAGACTGGTAGGACGACCGTTGTTGAAAGTCGACGAGGGTGGGGGATATGGCCTTCTGGGTGGGCTTGGCCGTGGTGCTCGGCGTGTCGTTCGTGGGTTTCCTGCTGATTATGACGGTAGCCGTGCTGGGCGGCCTTTGGATCCGAAGAAGGGCGAACGAGCGGAGGGCCAACCAGCCCTGGCCGCCGCGCGAGCAATGGCCACCCCGGTGAAGGTTTGTTAGATCCGACCGGTCTTGAGGTTGCGGACCACCATTCCGGCGATTCGTTGCGCTTCCGGGCAGGCGTCCACTTGTCCGCCACCGCTTGCTGCGCCGTTGACCGAGAACTCGACGCTGAACGAGGCATCATCGGCCACCCCAACGGTGATTTCGCATTCGCCGCCGCCGCGCCGATCGATCGAAGAAGCGAAAATAGCCGGGTATCCGTCTACTGAGGACGGAACGAAGTACGCGTAGCTCTGCGGGACGTTCTTCCGGTTCTCGTGCATTTCGGCGATCGTCTCAGCGGACAGCCCATTGGTTGGGTTGGAGATCCCGAGGGTGACACTGCGCTGGCTCACCGGGTCGTACCGATCGCACTCCGACTCCGGCGTAATCACCTGTGGATCATTCAGGCCAGCCGCACGTATTTGCTCATCCAGCAGGAGACCGCAGGGAACTGCTTGGAATTTGGTCATGTCCAGCGGTTCGCGCACGGACGGCGAACCGTCGTTCGTCGCCCCGCTGGAACAGCTTGAGAGCAGCAGTGCGCCCGCCATGACAAAGAAAAACGTCCACCGCATCAACGCCGGTCCTCTCACCGATATCGCCACCCCGGCCATGCAGGACGTCAGTTGGCATTCCTGTTCGCGGGAACCCAACTGGACGTGTGGCCGACCTCCCCGCCGGGGATGCTGGGTACCTGGAAGCTGTTCGCGGACGCGAGCAGCGAAGTCGCACTGGTCTTGTAAGTGCCGACCTTCGATACGGCGTCGACGATCAGGTTGTTCACGTTCTTCACGAACGCCGAAAGCGTGTCCACGAGCTTCGTCAGGAAGACCCCGAGGGTAACCAGGTCGACACCAGGCACGTAAACGGTGAGTACCGCGAGGCCACCGTAGCCCATGAGCCCAGCGAGGTCTGCCGCGCAATCACCCATGAACTTGATCGCGGCGGCGTAGTTGTCGTAGACGATCTGCACGAATTCGCCGACCGTTCTGCCGATTGCGGTCACGGCGGCGTGGTTGGTGTTGAGCGCGACTACGACGCTTCCGGAGTACTGGTCGAACTGCTGGAAGGCCGCCCCCTCCCAGAGTCCGGCCAAGTTGTTCTTGGCGTTCTGGATCTCTTCGCGCGAATCGGCCATGACTGCGCACTGCGCCCACTCTTGTGCGAACCGCTGTGCTTTCTCGGCGTCACCAAAGAGTTGTGTCCTGATCATGTCGAGGGTCCTGATCACGCCCAGATCCCACGGGAGAAGTGCTGCTGCTTGCCGGATCTGCTGGTCCGCCCCCATCGGGTAAGGGGCCTTCGCGAGATCCGCTGCCGGTGCGTTCATCGAAGAGCTTCCTCACAAATCGTTCGCGGGCTTCGGGTCAGTTCCCGGGCGGCGGCGCGACCTCGTCCAAATCGCGCTTGATCCAGCCGAACTTGGCGTAGTACTCCTCGTCTTGCGCCTCGTAGTCCAAGGCGACGTCGTGCAAGGAACCGGCGGCCTGCTCCAACGTCTGCTGGCCTGCCTGGACCCGCCTGGTGATCTCATCCACTGCGGAGTTGTACTCGTCGACGATTCCCGACATGCGCCCGATCAGACCCAAGTCACCCGGGCTCATCTTCCAGCCGGGCAACGTGTTGATCGCGAAGTCGTTCCACCTCTCCGCCGTGTGTTCGAACGACTGCTGTGCTCGCCGAAGAGCTTCCGGGACAACTCTGTACTGCTCACCCAACTTTTGGCTCCTGGTAGGATTCTTCCTGGATTCGTCCGCGTAATACGTCAGTCGTAGCGCCGCTGCACGGCGTCGATCCGCTGTTTCTTGGCGTCCATCGCACGCGATTCGGCTTCCCGAATTGCCTGGACAACTTGTCTACCGAGGGCCGCTCCATTCGTCGCCCCGAGGCCACGTCGGTCGAGATCGACCGAAACCAGCTGTCCGCCACCGGTCACGGTAACCGAACCCAATCCACCCGGAATGGGCAGTCGGGTCTGCTGCCGCGCGGTATCACCCGCAACCTTCTGCACCTGTGCGACATTCGCGTCGATCTCCTTGGCCAACGCGTGCAGCTGATCGTAGATGTTCATCAGTCGCCCTCCCTCGTTCTACAGGCCGCCGAAGAGCGGTTCCTCGTTCTCGATGTCGTCGGGATCGCGGCGGCGCGAAGCCTTCCCGCGCCAGATGCTGGTCCCGTCGTCGCTCGGCACCCGGTTGTTGACCGGCGGACCGCTGTGCGGGCGGGACACCTCGGGGGTGCCGTGGAGCGCGGGGGCGGAAGGCGGGGACGCGGGATTCGGGGCGGCTTGCGGCTGATCCGACGCCAACGCGGCGTGGACCTGGGGACGCGAGGCTTCGGATGCACGCGCACGACTTGCGGCGACAGCCTCGACGATGGCCTGTCCCACCAGCTCCGGGTGCCCACCCCGCAATGCTCGATCGTCGATCCTGATGTCGAGCAATCCGCCGTGTCCGTCCACTGTGGCCTCTGCGGCCCCATTGCGAGACCGTGCCGAATAGCGCTGGTTGCCGAGCTCCACGTCCAGTTCGTTCAGCCTGTCGCGCACCCCGGAGAGGTCAGGGGGTTCGGGGAGGAACTGGTCAACATCCGTGCCGTCCATACCTGCCTTTCTCGCCTCGGACGAGCTGCACCGCTTCCGCACGCACGCCGATGAGCGGCTCAGATCGTCGTTGGGCATGTCTCGAAAGTCGGGGAATTCACGGATGCGCGAACCATGAGTGTTTAGCTGCACGACGCTGTGCGGCATCTGCGCCAGGCCCAGGACACGTACTCCCCCGACTCGTGTCAACATGATCTGCAGCGGCTCACCGTATCCGAGCGTCCTTGCTCCAGAAGGAATTTGGACGAAGCAGAACGTGCCGTACAGCCGATCTCACCCGAATGGCGCAGCCCTCGGACTGGAGCGCCGCCAGAACGTCCAGAGGGCATTGAGGGGGTGGCGGCCAGTTGGGATTGCCGGTAGCCCGGTGGGCGTGCGGGCAGGGTAGCCCAGCGCGATGACTGTGCGGACCTGCCACGGGTGCGGGTAGCCGACGATGGCGGTTACGCGTTCAGCGTTCTCCGCCCAGAAAAACGTCACCGGGCAGGAGCCGAGCCCAAGCAGGTGTGCGGCAAGCATGATGCGCTGGGCGACGCACCCGCCGCCGAACCCTTCCCCCGCAACGCCGAGGCCCGCTTCATCCACCCCGAACGAGCGAATTTTCCAGGTGAAGGGCACCTTTGACCGGCATAGTCGGTCAAAGGTGCCCTTCACTCACCACCCATCCGGGGGGGTTAGCGGCGGCGTTTGGTGCGGAGGTAGTCGCCGACGACCGCCGCGCCCAGGCCGTCCGAGGTCGGCGCCAGGACCCGCCCGCCGCCGCGGCGGGCGATGATGTCCACGAACGCCGCCAGGCTCGGGTCTTCGCCGAGCATGAACACGCTCAGGGTGGTGCCCAGGCGCTGCAATGCGTCCACTTCGGACAGCGTGACGGCGAGGGTGTGCTGACTCGGCGGGTACTGGAACACCGCCTCACCATCGGGTTCCAGGTGGGCGGTGGGTTCGCCGTCGGTGACCACCAGCACGACCGGCTGCGCGTCGGGGTGGCGGCGCAGGTGGCGACCGGCCAGCAGCAGGGCGTGGTGCAGGTTGGTGCCCTGCTCCCAAACCCCTTCCATCGCCGCCAGCTCACCGACGTCCACAGTGGACGCATAGCGTCCGAAGGTCACCAGCTGCAACGCATCCGAGCGGAACCGGGTCGCCACCAGGTGGTGCAGCGCGAGCGCGGTGCGCTTCATCGGCACCCAACGCCCGTCCTGCACCATCGACCACGACGTGTCCACGCACAGCACCACCGCCGCGCGGGAGCGCTGCTCGGTCTCGGCCACTTCGAGGTCCGAGATGTCCAGCCGCGCCGAATCGGGCCCCTCCGCCGCCCGCCGCAGCACCGCGTTGCGCACCGTGCGCACCGCGTCCCACGGCTCCGCGTCGCCGTAGCTCCACGGCCGCGTCGTGCCGGTCAGCTCGCCCGCCGCGCCAGCGCGGTCGGTGTCGCGCTCACCGCGCCGCGACCGCAGCTGGGAGATCACCGAGCGCAGCGCGTTCTCACCGAGCCGACGCATCGCCCGCGGACTCAGCCGCAGGCTGCCATCCGGGGCCCGCTGCAACAAACCCTGCTGCCGCAACTGCTTCTCGATCTCCGACAACCGCTGCGCATCGACAACGGCCTGCGGGCCGAGCTGCCGCTCCAACGCCTCCAGGTCGATGTCGTCCAGGCTCGCGCCGGGATACGACTGCCCGAGCTGCTCCGCCAGCCGTTCCAGCTCGCCGAGCTCGGCCATCGCCGCCGTCGCCTCGGCCAGCCCCATCGGCTGGTCGCCGCGGAACCGCGCCCGCCCCGTCCAGTCCTCGCCGGGCCGCAACCCCTGCAACTGCTGGTCGAGCCGCTGCAACGCCTGCCCGATGCGCGGATCGCCGAAAGCCTGCTGCGACAACGACATCAGCTCGGCTCGCTGCTGCTCGCTCATCGAGTTCAGCAACCGCTGCCCAGCAGCCGAGCGGGCCGCCAGGGCGTCGATCAGCTCGTCGACGTTGCGCGGGTTCTCCGGGAAGAACTCGCCGTGCTGGGCCATGAACTGCTCGAACTTCTGCTGGATATCGGCGTCGCCGCGGGCGTGCGCGGCCAGCAGCATCGACAGGTCGTCGAGCATCTGCCGCACCCGCTCGACGTCCTCGGGCGTGACCTGCCGCATGGCCTGCTTCATGCCCTGGAAGCGCTGTTCGAGGAACTCGGTGCCCAGCATCTGCCGGATTTCCTCGAAGGTCTCCCGCGCATCCGACGAACGCCAGTCGTAGTTGGCCAGTTCCGACACCTGGCCCGCGACATCCGGCGGCAGCGCGTCCAGTTGCAGCTCGCGGAACCGCGCGTCCTCGCTGGTGTCGGCCGCCAACGCCAGCCGCTCCTGCTCCAGCGCGCGGTCCAGCAGCCGCCGGACCTCGGAGATCGTGCCGTCCAGCCGGTGCCGACGCTGCAGTTCGCTGCGCCGCTGCCACAGCCGCCGGGTGAGCTCGTCCAGACCGGAGGTGTCGCGGGTGCCGGTGCGCAGCAGCTCCTCCAGCGCGGCGCGCGGTGATCCGCCTTCCATGACGTCGCGGCCGATCTGGTCCAGCGCCGCGCGCAGATCCACCGGCGGTTCGAGGGGATCCGCCCCGCCGTGCCACGCGTTGTACCGGAACCGGCGGCTCATCAGCTGTACACCGACCGATCGTCCTCAGCGTCCTTGCCCAGCCGCTTCGCCAGGTACAGCGACTCCAGCGCGAGCTCCACAGCGCTGGCGATCCGGCCCGGCGGATCACCGGCCCGCACCCCGGCCCGCTCGGCGACCTGGTGCAGCACCGGCAGTTCCGGCAGCGCGGTGAGCACATCGCGTCCGGACACGCGCTCCCCGGTGGCCACCGGGTGGCCGTCGGCAACGGCCTGGGCCAGCGATTGCAGGTCCAGCCCGGCGAACAGGCCACGCGCGGTGTCGGCGACCGAACGCCGCAGCAGGTAGCCGAGCAGCTCGTCCTCGCGACCCTCCTCCCCCGCCTCGAACTCGATCTTGCCGCGCAGCACCGCGGGCACCGCCGCCAGGTCGATCGGCCGGGCCACCGCCGGGTGTTCACCGGTCACCGCGGCGCGGTGCAGCGCGGCGGCCGAGACGGTTTCGGCGGCCGCGATGGCGAACCGGGCCGACACCCCGGAGCGCTGGTCGACCGCCGTGGACTCGCGCAGGTGGCCGACGAACCGGGCCAGCACCTCCAGCAGGTGATCGCCGACCTCCGCTGGCAGGTCCGCCTCCTGGCGCACCAGCGACACCTCTTCGTCGACGTCCAGCGGGTAGTGGGTGCGGATCTCGGCGCCGAAGCGGTCCTTCAGCGGCGTGATGATCCGGCCCCGGTTGGTGTAGTCCTCGGGGTTGGCGGTGGCGACCAGCAGCACGTCCAACGGCAGCCGCAGGCTGTAGCCGCGGATCTGGATGTCGCGCTCCTCCATCACGTTCAGCAGCGCCACCTGGATGCGCTCCGCCAGGTCGGGCAGCTCGTTGATGTTGACGATGCCGCGGTGCGCGCGCGGCACGAGTCCGAAGTGGATGGTCTCCGGGTCGCCCAGCGAGCGGCCTTCGGCGACCTTCACCGGATCCACGTCGCCGACCAGGTCACCGACCGAGGTGTCCGGAGTGGCCAGCTTCTCCGCGTAGCGTTCACTGCGGTGCCGCCAGTCCACCGGCAGGTCGTCGCCGAACTCCGCGGCCCGCCGCCGGGACGCCGGAGTGATCGGCTGCAGCGGATGTTCGCCCAGCTCGGAGCCCTCGATCACCGGGGTCCACTCGTCCAGCAGCTCGGTGAGGCTGCGCAGCAGTCGCGTCTTGCCCTGCCCGCGTTCGCCGAGCAGCACGAGGTCGTGCCCGGCGATCAGGGCGCGCTCCAGCTGCGGCAGCACGGTTTGGTCGAAGCCGACGATGCCGGGCCACAGCGCCCGGCCGGAGCGCAGCGCGGTCAGCAGGTTGGCGCGCAGCTCGGCCTTCACGCTGCGCGGCGCGTGGCCGCTGGACCGCAGCTCCCCCGCGGTGCGAGGCAGCCCTTGAGGTGGAGTCGGGATCGTCACCCCTTCGACGCTACCGCCCGGAACCGACACGCGCCGCCATAGCAGAAAGGATTTCGCATGCCGGTACGTAGGAGTAGAAACGACGTAACCCGTGTTGGCACGCGCAGGAGGACCTAGTGGGATTGAAAATCGAGGTGGACCCCGGCGAAGTCGGCTTCGACGCGGAACGTTTGGGACGAATCGACCGACACTTCGCGCAATACGTGGAAACCGGCAAACTGCCCGGCTGGCTGGTGCTGGTCGCCCGGCACGGCAAGATCGCGCACCTCTCGACGCACGGCATGCGGGACGTCGCCAGCAACGCACCGGTGCAGCCGGACACGCTGTTCCGGATCTACTCGATGAGCAAGCCGATCACCTCGGTGGCGATCATGATGCTGCACGAGGAAGGTGCCTTCGAGCTCACCGATCCGGTCAGCGACTTCATCCCGTCGTTCGCCGACCTCCGGGTCTACAGCGGCGGCACCGCCAACGCGCCGCTAACCCGCCCGGCCACCGAGCCGATGCGCATCTGGCACCTGCTGACGCACACCTCCGGGCTCACCTACGCCTTCCACTACCTGAACCCGGTGGACGAGCTCTACCGCCGCGCCGGTTTCGAGTACGGCATGGCCGACGACCTGGACCTGGCGGGCTGCTGCGACGAGTGGGCCAGCATGCCGCTGCTGTTCGACCCCGGCCAGGCCTGGAACTACTCGGTGGCCACCGACGTGCTGGGCCGGATCGTCGAGGTGGCGTCCGGGCAGACGTTGGACGAGTTCTTCCGCACCCGGATCTTCGAGCCGCTGGGCATGACCGACACCGGCTTCTCCGTCGACCGCGCCAACGCCGACCGGCTGGCCACCCTCTACGCGGCCGATCCGCAGGGCAAGGCCCGGCAGCACCCGCGGCAGGCGCAGATGCGCGCGGCGGCGTTCGAGCTGCCCAAGGCGCTCTCCGGCGGTGGCGGGCTGTTCTCCTCGGCGCACGACTACCACCGGTTCAGCCAGATGCTGCTGCGCGGCGGCGAACTCGACGGAACTCGCCTGCTCGGCAACCGCACCCTGCGGTACATGACCCGCAACCACCTGCCGGGTGGCGCGGACCTGGAGAAGCTGGCGCTCGGGGCCTTCTCGGAGGTCGCCAACGCGGGCAAGGGCTTCGGGCTGGGCTTCGCGGTGATCGACGACCCGGTGGCGGCGAAGGTGCTCAGCTCGGCGGGCGAGTTCTCCTGGGGCGGCCTGGCCAGCACGGCGTTCTGGGTGGATCCGGCCGAGGACCTGACGGTGCTGTTCCTGACCCAGCTGATCCCGTCGAGCGCCAACCCGATCCGCCCCCAGCTCCACCAGCTCGTCTACCAGTCCCTGGTGGACTGAAGAGCCTGTCTTCGGACTCGTTTTGCGTGGCGGTGCGAGTAGCGGAACCTCAGAAGCCTTCTCGGTCCGGGATCCCCGACATCATGTGTGCCAATACACCACGTCGTGGCTGTCCTCCCGAGAAGACTTCTGAGAACCCGCGGCGACGCAAGCGCCGTGGGTGGGCTAAGCGGCTGCGCCGCTTCAAAAAAGAACAAAGACAAACGCTGAAGCTGACCACCCCGACGACGTGGAATCGGGCTTCAGTTTCCGGCAAGACTGGCACTCCACCAAACCTCGGGGTGTCCGTCGGCACTCACGACTCCAGAACTCGGGATTCGCCGATCGCCAGGTCCCACAGCCGCTCCGGGTCGCGACCGGCTTCGCGCCATGCCTTGCGCACCCGGTTCAGCGGCTCGGTGACCGGTTCGCGGGTCAGCACGAACGTTCCCCAGTGCATGGTCGCGGCGTGCTCGGCACCCAGGTCCGCCACCGCCTGCACGGCCTCCTCCGGATCCATGTGCACCGGCTTCATGAACCACCGCGGGTCGTACGCCCCGATCGGCACCATCGCCACGTCGATGTTCGCGTAGCGCCGCGCGATCTCGGCGAAGTGCGGGCCGTAGCCGCTGTCCCCGGCGTGGTAGACGCGGTGGTTCGGGCCGCTGATCACCCAGCTGCCCCACAGGCTCCGGCAGGTGTCGCGCGGTCCTCGGCGGCTCCAGTGCCGCGCGGGCGCGAAGTCGAACGTCAACCCCGCCACCTGCGCCGACTGCCACCAGTCCAGCTCGACGACCGCGGTGAAACCACGGCGCCGAAACCAGCGGCCCAACCCGGCGGGCACCAGCACCGGAGTCGCGCGCGGCAGCCGCAGCACGGTGGGTGCGTCCAGGTGGTCGTAGTGGTTGTGGCTGATCACGACCGCGTCGATCGGCGGCAGTTCGCTGAAGGCCACGCCCGGCGGGGTCAGCCGTCGCGGCACACCGGGGATCCGCGCCGACCACACCGGATCGGTCAGCACCGCGGCACCGGCGATGCGCACCAGGTAGGTAGCGTGACCCACCCAGGTGATCGCGGTGTCCTGCGGTGTGACGGGGACCAGTCCGCGGCGCAGCACCGGGATCCGGTCGGCGTCCTCCACTCGACCCCGGAAACCGCCGGTCCACATCAGCCGCATCACGTCCCGGAAGCTGGGCAACGGCGCGTGCAGCCGGTCCGCGTACGAGGGCTGGATCATCGGCTGCTGGTACTGGATTCGCACCCGACCAGACTGCCTCGCAAAACCACCCACCCGCACCCGCGGATCAGAACGCGGGCCAGGGGATGGCTGGCCAGTCGCCGGACGGCGCGGGGAACGCCGCGGTCTCCAGCAACCGTTCGATGCGCGTGTTGATCGCCTGGATTTCCTTCGGCGTGATGTGTTCGGCCAGCGCGACGGCGAGATCGCCTTCCATGAGGGCCCGCAACTCGCCGAGCCGGTCGATGGCCTCGTCCGATAACCGCCGCCCGACCCAACCCCACAGCACGGTGCGCAGCTTGTCGTCGGTGTTCAGGCTCACCCCGTGATCGACACCCAGCACCCGGCCGTCCGGAGCGTGCAGGATGTGCCCGCCCTTGCGGTCGGCGTTGTTGATCACGATGTCGAGCACCGCGAGCCGCTGCAGCTGCTGGTGGTCGGCGTGCGCCAGCACGACCGGGTCGCCGTGGTGGTCCTGGGCGCGCAGCACCGACAGCCACCCGTCGGGCACCTCGTCCGGGGCGACGATGTCGACCAGCTGCGAGTCCTCCTCGACGTCCACCCACAGCTGCACCATGCCCGGCCCGAACGGGCCGTCGCGCAGCAGCGTCGGCGGGATCAGCGCCCAGCCGGTGGCCTCGGACAGCAGGTAGGAGCCGACCTCGCGCCCGGCGAGCGTGCCGTCCGGGAAGTCCCACAGCGGACGTTCGCCGCGCACCGGCTTGTAGACGCACTCGGCGGATGCGCCGTTGACCTCGATCCCGCAGAACAGCGTCGCGTTGGATGCCTCCACCAGCCGTCCCTGCACGTCCAACCGGCCGTGCTGGAGCAGCTCGCGGACCGCGGGATCAGCGGCGTGCACGCCGGTCAGGCCTCTTCCGAACGGCGATAGCCGTTCTGGCGCGGGCAGATGTGCCCGGTGGGATCCAGCGGTTCGGAGCACAGCGGGCAGGGCTTGCGGCCCGCGTTGATGACGCGTTCGGCGCGCTCGGCGAACGCCCGCGCGTGTGCGGGGCTGAGGAACACCCGCAGCGCGTCCGGGCCTTCCTCGGTGTCGTCGAGCACCACCGACTCGTCGATCTCCTCGTCGGTGACCGCGAGCAGTTCGACGACCACCGCCTCGGTTTCGGCATCCCAGCCCAGACCCATGGTGCCGACCCGGAACTCCTCGTCGACCGGCACCGCCAGCGGGTCGGTGTCGACGAGGTTGTCCGGAGCCTGACCGGGCAGTTCGGTGTTGAACCGGCGCTGCACTTCCTCCAGCAGCGCGCCGATGCGTTCGGCCAGCACCGACACCTGCTGCTTCTCCAACTGCACGCTCACCGTGCGGACATCTTCGGACGCCTGCAGGTAGAAGGTGCGGTCACCGGGTTCCCCGACCGTTCCGGCGACGAATCGGTCGGGTTGACGGAAGACGTGAATGACACGAGCCATGGCACCTCCGACACTAGGCCACCGCGCAGCGGGGCTGCGCGGCTGGCCCCCGTTTTGTTCATCACCGTTTCGAACCGGCCCGGTTTCCACCGGGTCACACGCCGGTTTACTCGCTGAACAGGCGCCCGACCACCGGTTTCGTCGGTGTTCGCCGATGGCGAACTCCAGCGCGTTGCGCCGACTGCGGATACCCTCACCGGCGGTGGTCAAGATCGCGGGATGGAGCACGCCATGAGCATGCGCGAACTACGTCGCCCGCACCGGCTGCACAGCGGGGACACCGTGGCGCTGGTCGCCCCCGCCGGGCCGGTGCCCGAAGACCTGCTCGACGCCGGGCTGGAGCAACTGCGCTCCTGGGGGCTGCACGCGCGGGTCGGCAAACACGTCCGGGACCGCCATCCGCGCTTGGACTACTTGGCGGGCACCGACGCCGACCGCGCCGCCGACCTGCAGGACGCGTGGTGCGATCCGGATGTGGCCGCGGTTTTCTGCGTGCGCGGCGGCTACGGCAGCATGCGCATCCTCGACCACCTGGACTGGACCGAGATGGCCGCGGCCGGGCCGAAGATCTTCGCCGGTTCCAGCGACATCACCGCGCTGCACGACGCCTTCGCCACCCAGCTCGGCCTGGTCACGCTGTTCGCCCCGATGCTGGCCACGAAGGCGTTCGTGGCGGACGAGGCGGCGCGCGAGCACCTGCGCCGCACCCTGTTCCAGCCCGAATCGGTCACCATCCTGACCCGCTCCAGCGCGGGCGCGCTGGTGCGCGGGCGCGCGCGGGGCATCACCTACGGCGGCAACCTGAGCATCGTCGCGGGCTCGCTCGGCGCATCGGATGCGCCGACCCCGCCGGAGCGGGGCATCGCCATGCTCGAAGACGTCACGGAGGACCCGTACCGGCTGGACCGCTTCGTCACCCAGCTGCTGCGCGCGGGCTGGTTCGACCACGCCGCCGGGATCGCGCTCGGCTCCTGGACCGACTGCGGGCCGCTGGAGGACGTGCACGCGGTGATGTCCGATCTGCTGGGCAGCCTGGGCGTGCCCATCATGTGGGAGCTCGGCTTCGGGCACTGCACGGCCCAGCGCACCATCCCGCTCGGAGTGGCCGCCGAACTCGACACCGACGCGCAGCGCCTCTCCATCCTCCAACCCGCACTGCTCTAGGCCCCGCACCGTCGGATCGCCCGGGCGATTTCGCGCGAAATCGGCGCAGTGCCAGCCCCAGCGGTGCGGTTGGTAGCGTCGGCCGCGTACGCGTTCGGCGAGAGGTGTGGCATGCGGGTCCGACCCATCACCCCCGATCTGCTGGCGTCGGAGGTGGTCGAGCGCATCGACGCGCTCCCCCGCCGCTGGGTGCGGGTGGCGGTCGACGGTGCGCCCGCCGCTGACACCGACGGCTTCGCCGCCAGCCTGGTCGAACCGCTGCGGACCCTCGGTCGCGAGGTGGTCCGGGTGCGAACCACCGACTACCTGCGCCCGGCATCGCTGCGGCTGGAGCACGGGCACCACGACCCGGACTCGTTCTACGAGAGCTGGTTCGACCTCAAGGGGCTGGCCCGCGAAGTGCTGGACCCGTTGTCCGACAGCGGAAACGGCCAGGTGCTACCCGCGCTCTGGGACGCCGGGGCGGATCGATCGCCCCGCCTACCGCGCATCACCCTGCCGGTGCTCGGCGTGGCCATTGTGGACGGACCGCTGCTGCTCGGCACGGGCCTGCCGTTCGACTTCGCGGTGCACCTGTGGCTGCCCGGGGCAGCACTCGAACGGCGGACCGCCGAGCCCGACCGGTGGACGCTGCCCGCTTTCCGCCGCTACACCGAGGAAGTCGGCCCGGAGCAGATCGCGGACTTCGTGGTCCGCGTCGACCGCCCGGGCCACCCCGCCATCGTCGACAGCCTGCACTGAGCCGTCACACGTGGTGGCTGCGCACAGCCGCTCCGAAGCAGTCCGTTACGCGCTCCTGCGCACGTACGACGAGTTCCTGTTGGAACGGGCCGAGAACGATGATCCGGACATCGAGGCGGAAATGCTGGCCATACAGCGCTTCATGGGAGTTGCCCGATGATGCTCGTCTGACCGCTACGCCGCGCGGCGGGTTACGGATGGGACTGCGGCCAGCAGGGTTTTGGTGTAGCCGTGCTGGGGGTCGAGCAGAACCTGTTCCACCGTACCGACTTCGACCAGTTCGCCCTGGTACATCACGGCCACCCGGTCGGCGATGTTCCAGGCCAGGCCGAGGTCGTGGGTGATCACCAGGGTCGACAGGCCGTGCTCGACGCGCAGCCGCAGCAGCAGCGCCAGGATCTCGCCGCGCACCGTGGCATCCAGCGACGCCACCGGCTCGTCGGCGACCAGCACGCGCGGCTGGAGCACCAGCGCACCGGCGATCACCACGCGCTGCCGCTGACCGCCGGAGAGCTCCTGCGGCAGGCGGCCGAAGAACTTCTCCGCGGGCCGCAGCTCGGCCGCTTCCAGCGCCGCGGCGACCCGGCCCCGCTCGTCGTCGGTGCTGCCGTGGATGCGCAGACCTTCGGCGACCGCTTCGTAAACCGTGTGCCGCGGGTTGAGCGCGCCGGTCGGGTCCTGCAACACCAACTGCACCTGCTTGCGGTAGGAGCGGAGGCCCGCGCTGCTGGTCGGCAGCGGCACGCCGTCGAAGCGCACCGCGCCGCCGGTCGGCCTCTGCAGTCCAAGCAGGGTGCGGGCCAGGGTCGTCTTGCCGGAGCCGGACTGGCCGACCAGCGCGACGATCTCGTTCTCGTCGACCTCCAGGTCCACCCCGCGCACGGCCTGCACTCTTTGCCCGGAACGGCTGGTGAAGTCGACCTTGACGTCCTCGGCGGACAGCAGCGCCGCACCGCTCGGGGCGCCCTCGGTGAGCCGGAACCGCGCATCGCCGACCGTCGGGAAAGCGCTGGCCAGCGCCTGGCTGTGGGCGTGCTGCGGCTCGGCCATCACCTGCCGCGCCGGGCCGTGCTCGACCACGCGGCCCTGGTACATCACCGCCAGCCGGGCGCAGCTGGCGGACAGCACCGACAGGTCGTGGCTGATCATCATCAGCGCGATGCCGCGCTCGGTGACCAACCGTCCCAGCAGCTCCAGGATCTGGGCCTGCACCACCACGTCCAGCGCCGTGGTCGGCTCGTCGGCGATCACCAGCCGCGGGTCGCAGGCCAGCGCCATCGCGATCATGACCCGCTGCTTCTGCCCGCCGGAGAGCTCGTGCGGGTAGGCATCGGCCCGTTCGGCGGGCAACTCCACCTGGGCGAGCAGTTCCGCTACCCGTGCCCGCGGGTCGCCGTCGGCCAGGCCGTGCAGCTTGATCGGCTCGGCGATCTGATCGCCGATGGTGCGCACCGGGTTCAACGCGTGCATGGCGCCCTGGAACACCACCGACGCGTCCGCCCAACGGGCCGCGCGCAGCTGCCCGAACGACATCTCCCGCACGTCCTCGCCGTCCAGCAGGATCTCGCCGCTGATGCGCGCCGAGCTGGGCAGCAGCCGCAGCACCGACATCGCCAGCGTCGTCTTGCCGCAGCCGGATTCCCCGGCCAGACCGAGGGTTTCGCCTTCGCCGAGGCTCAGGCTCACGCCCTGCACCGCGGCTTCCTCGACGCCCCGGTAGGTCACCGACACGTCGCGCAGTTGCAGAATCGGACTCACCGTCGCCCCCGAAGCCTCGGATTGAACACCGTCTCCAGCGCCCGCCCGCACAACGTGAAGCTGAGCACCACCACCACGATCCCGACGCCCGGCGGCAGCAGGTACCACCACGCACCGCCGGTGACCGCGCCGGTGTCCATCGCGGATTTCAGCATCGTGCCCCACGAAACCCGGCTCGGGTCGCCCAGCCCGAGGAACGACAGCGTCGACTCGGCGATGATCGCGCTGGCCACCGAAAGCGTGGTGTTGGCGAACACCAGCGGCAGCACGGCGGGCAGCACGTGGCGGCCGATGACGTGGCCGGGCCCGGCCCCCAGCGCCCGGGCCCGCTCGATGTACGGGCGGGCCTCGATGGTCAGGGTCTGGGCGCGCACCATCCGCGCGGTGGCCGGCCAGGCGGTCACCCCGATGGCCAGCACGATCGTCCACAGCCCGCGGGCGAGCACCGTGGACAGCGCGATGGCCAGCACCAGCGACGGCAGCACCAGGAAGAAATCGGTGAAGCGCAACAGGATTCGGGACGTCCAGCCGCCGAAGTGCGCCGCGAGCACGCCGACCACGGTGCCGATCAGCACCGAGAGCACCGCCGCGGACAGCCCGACGACCAGCGACACCCGCGCGCCCCACCAGGTAAGCAGCAGCACCGAACGACCGGATTCGTCGGTGCCGAGCCAGAATTCGCCGCTGGGCGCCTGCAGCGGCTCACCGGTCGCCCGCGTGACGTCCAGGCCGCTGGAGTCGCTGAGCAGCGGCGCGAACAGCGCCAGCGCGACGATCACGGCCAGCAGCACCAGGCCCACCACCCCGGCCCGGTCCGCGCGGAAGACCCGCCACGCCTCGCCCACCCTGGCCTTGCGGCGGGCCCAGATGATCTGGGCTGCGGTGGCGGTCATGATTCCCGCACCCTCGGATCGAGCACCCGGTAGAGCACATCGGCCAGCACGTTCATCACCACCACGCTCCCCGCGAGCACGATGAAAATGCCTTGCAGCAGTGGCAGATCCGGCACCCGCAACGCTTCGAAGGTCAGCAGCCCCAGCCCGGGCCAGGAGAACACCGTCTCCACCGTGATCGCACCCCCCACCACCAGCCCCAGCCGCAGGAAGATCAGCGTGACGGTGGGCAGCAGCGCGTTGGGCACCGCGTGCTTGCGCCGCACCAGGTCCTCGCGCAGGCCCTTCGCGCGGGCGGTGGTCAGGTAGTCCTCGCCCATCTCCTCCAGCAGCGATGAGCGCATCACCATCAGGTATTCGGCGTAGATCACCGCCACCATGGTCAGCGCGGGCAGCACCAGGTGGTGGGCGACGTCGAGGATCTGCGGCAGCAGCTCCGGCGGGGTGTCCGGCGAGGAGATCCCGCCGACCGGGAACAGACCCGGGATCGGGCCGACCCCGACGCCGAAGGCCATCAGCACGATCAAACCGAGCCAGAAGGTCGGCACCGACCACAGCGTCAGGGCGATCGAGGTCGACGTCTTGTCGAAGGCACCGCCGTGCCGCCACGCGGCGCGGGCCCCCATCCACAACCCCAGCAGCACGGCGATGATGGTCGCGGTGCCCACCAGCAGCACGGTCGGGCCGATGCGTTCGAGGATGAGCTCGCCCACCGGTCGGCTGTAGGTGTAGGACGTGCCGAGGTCACCGCGCAGCAGATTGCCCAGGAAGTCCACGAACTGCTTCCACAGCGGCTGGTCCAGGCCGAACCGCTCCCGCAGCACGGCGAGCTGCTGGTCGGTGACCGGTGCGCCGCGGGTCATGGTGCGCACCGGGTCGCCGGGCATCACGCGGAACAGGAAGAAACCCAGCACCGCCACCAGGAACAGGCTCACCAGGCCGCCGCCGATCTTGCCGCCCAGGTACCGCGCCATCCGGCGACCACCGCCGGATGGTGCGGCCGGTTCGGCAACGGTGACCAGTAGATCGGACACGGCTCACTCCCGGGTATCGGCGGTCGCCCTGCGACGGACCACCACCAGCGCCACCACGACGCCGATCAGCACCACGACCCCGCCGAGCACCCAGGCGACACCGGTGTAGTCGGTGCCCGACGAACCGCTCATCGCGGCCTCGGTGGGCTGGGCTCCGTAGTAGCCCCAGTAGCCCTGCTGGCCCGTGATCACGCCTTCGCCCCTGGGTTGCAGCGTGAATCCGGTGTAGCGGTCGGACCGGTAGGCCTCCAGCGAGTTCTGGTAGTACAGGATCAGCCCGGCCGCCTGGTCGTAGAACCGGGCCTGCGCCTGCTTGACCAGATCCGTCCGCTTGGCCGCGTCGAATTCGGCGAGCTGCTGGTTGTAGAGGCCGTCGAACTGCTGGTCGCACAGGAACGAGTCGTTGGTGCCGCCGCCGTCGGGGTCCGGGCGGGCCCCGCAGGTCTGCAGTCGCAGCACGTAGTCCGGGTCGGGGTTGGCCGACCAGCCGCTGATGACCATGTCGAAGTCACCGGCGGTGGTGCGGTCGTTGAGCTGGTTGTCCGACACCGGTTGCAGTTCGACGTTGATGCCCAGATCGGCCAGCCAGCGCTTGACGTACTCACCGACCTGCGTGTCGTAGGACTCGTCGCCGTGCAGCACGAAGTCGAAGTTCAGCGGCTCGCCCTGCGGGGTCCGGCGGATGCCGTCCGCGCCGCGGGCGTAGCCCGCCTCGTCGAGCATCCGGTTGGCCGCCGCAAGGTCGAAGGTGCGCGGTTGCGGCGGGGTCCAGTGGAAATCGGCGAAGATCGGCGGCAGGTACCCGCCGCCCACTTGCCCGTAGCCGCCGAGCACCCGGTCCACCAGGACCTGCCGGTCGATCGCCCGGTCGATGGCCTGGCGCACCCGCACGTCCCTCAGCGCGGGGTGCCCGGTGCCGATCGGGGTGTTCTCGACGTTGGTCGCGCCGGGGTTGAGGATCAGTTCGTAGAACCGCCGTCCCTGGCCCTTGACCTGCGTGATGTCGGGCTGGTCGGCGAGCGCTTCGTACTGCGCTGGGGTGAGCTTCTGGACCACGTCCACGTCGCCCTTGCGCAGCGCCTGCACCGCCGCGTCGCTGTTCTTGAACTGGATGAACTGCAGTCCGGCGGTCTTCGGTGCGCCGCGCCAGAAGTCCGGGTTGGCGGTCAGCGTGACGTCCTGCTCCGCGCGGTAGCCGGTGAGCGTGAACGGTCCGCTGCCGACCACCGGCATCTGGTCGTTGGCGAAGGTCGCGACGTCGGGGACCTTCGACCAGATGTGCTCGGGCACGATCGGCGCGTCGATGGCCAGCATCGTCGCCTGCGGCGTCTTGGTGCGGATCACCAGGGTGGCGTCGTCCGGCGCGGTGACGGTTTCGAAGTTCTCCACGAAGTTGCCGTTGGCGGTGCTCGCGGCCGGTTCGGTCATCATCCGGTTGTAGGTGTAGGCCGCGTCGCGGGCGGTCACCGGCTGCCCGTCGGACCACTTGACGCCGGGCCGGATGCGGAAGGTCCAGGTGAGCTTGTCCGGTGCGGACTCCCAGGTGTCGGCCAACTCCGGCATCACCGAGAAGTCGTCGGGGCTGTAGGTGGTCAGCGTCGGGTAGATGATCCGGAAGATGTCGGTGGAGGCCAACGTGTAGCCCAGGAACGGGTTCAGCGAGTCGACCTGCTGCTGCAGCCCGATCCGCAGCGTCGCCCCGGCTGGGCGCGCGCCGTCCTCCTGCGCCAACGCTGGCATCGGCGCCAATAAACCGACCAGCAAGACAGCCCAGAGCACGGCGAGTCGTCTGCGCACGTTGAACCCTCCTTAACAATGGGTGAGAAGAAGGAACCACCTTCGGGCGCTGTTCGTCAATAGTTCACCAGCGGTTGTCGCCGACCCGCGTCACGCACAGGTACTCAACCGTTACCCGATCGGCGTGCCGCCCGGTCCCGCCCCGCGTCATCCAGGGCATCCGCGGGCGAGCTGCTACAGATCCCCCCAGCGCGCGGGCTGCCAGCGCACCGCCTCCGGTCTCTGACCGGTTCGGGTGAATTCGTCCAGTGCCGCCCGCAGTTCGCGGAACGGCAGGACGGCGTCACGCGGGAACTTCAGCGTGCTGCCCGCGTCGAACGGCAGCGCCGGTGCGTCCGCCGACGGCGCCGGGTTGCGGGTGTGCCAGGACTGCAGTTCGCCGTCCTCGGACTCCTCGGTGAAGTTCAGGACCCCGACCTCGGATTCCACGTCGGTGACGATCCGGATCTGCTGGTAGGGCCCGGCGGCTTCGGGATCTTCGTGCGGCCGGTCCCAGACGTAGAGGTGGCTGGCGCCGGGCCGCTGCGGGCGCAGCACCCGGTCGACCAGCGCGGCCTTGTCGTCCTCGGTCTGCGCGTAGTGCCGCTCGGCGTCGGCCACCGCGGTCACGACGGTGACGCCCAATTCGGTGTTTCGGGCCCCGATCGCCTCGGCGCGCAGACCCTCCAGGCAGATCCGCGCCTCCTTCAGCGCTTTGATGGCCGCGCCCTGGTGGAACACCAGATCGCCCCAGTACGGGTGGCCGAGCACCTTGTTGAGGTCGTCGTAGACGGCGTGCGTGGTCTCGATCAGCTTGTCCAGGGCGTCCACCGGCACGTCGGCGAGGCGGGCGAACACGACCGCGGGCGGTTCGACGAGCGGGCCTGGCTCGTCTTGCGCTGGATTCGACATGCCTTCCCCGCATCCCACTTCGATCAGGGACGACCCCCAGGACGTCCTGCCCAGATCTCGATTCCCCAGAGGCTACCGCGCGTCAACCTGCGGTCCCGCAGCGCCATCGGCGGTCAGCTGGCGAAGTCCCGCAGCACGCCGATCGCCGGTTCGTCGCGAATCGAGCCGAGTGACAATAAGGCCCGCGCCAACCCGTCGGCGTCGTCGAAGCCGAGCTCCTCGACCAGATCGTCGGGCAGGCTGAGCATCGACAGCGCCACGCCGAGCATGCCCGCGTCCAGCAGTCCCGCGCCGCGGCGGCTCATCCGGCGGCCCACTGCGGCGTGCAGCTCGACCGCAGTGTCCACATTGGCCCCGGTGATGTCCCCGAGGGCCGCCCGCACGTCGGGATTGCGCACCGCTTCGAGGTGCAGTTCGAACAGCGCCAGGAACTGCGACCGCGCGTTGGTGGCCATCCGCCGCAAAATCGCCGCGTACACCGCCGCGATGTCCTCACCGGTGACATCGGCGGGGATCTGGCTGCGCAGCCCGTGCAGGGCGGCGATGTGCTGGGCGGCGAGATACCGGGCCACGGCCAGGAACAGCGCGCTGCGCGTCGGGTAGTAGTTCTTGGTGGTGCCCTCGGGAACCTCGGCCTCGCGGTCGATGGCGCGGTGCGTGAGCCCGCGCCCACCTTCGCGCGCCAGCACTTCGATGGCGGCGTCGGCGAGCAGTTCCCGGCGGTTGCCTCGTTGCGGCATGCATCCTCTGCCGATTGGGGTCTTGGGACGATTCGGGTCTGGACGGTTCGATCTCGGTTGCTGATCAACAGCGTAGCTCGCGCACCACAGCAGTGGTGGACAGGGGCGCTCGGCGTCTTGACCGATATCCGGCAGATTGGTATAGACCTCATGTTCACCGATCACCTCGCCACAGGAGCGCAAAATGTCGGACAACGGGCCGGTCCACGCCGAGCAAACGCTGGAGCACCTGCGAAGGATCGGCGCGCACAACGCCGCCAACCTGCGCACCGCCGCCGATCGGCTGTTCGCCGCCGTGCGGGCGGACGGCCTGGTCTTCACCGCCGGCGCGGGCCACTCGCTGGCGGGCGTGATGGAGTCCTTCTACCGGGCCGGCGGCCTGGCCGCGGTCCGGCCGCTGTACCACCCCGACCTGCTGCCGCTGCACGGCGCGGTGGCCAGCACCAAGACCGAACGCCGCAGCGGCCTGGCCGAAGAGGTGCTCACCGCAGCCGGATTCCGGGGTGGCGCGGATGCGCTCGTGGTGTTCTCCAACTCCGGGGTGAACCCGTATCCGGTGGAGCTGGCCAAACTGGCGCGCGCGGCCGGATCAGCGGTCGTCGCGATCACCTCGCCCGCCGCGAGCGCCGAAGCCCCCAAGCGCGCGGGCACAACGCTGGCCGAGCAAGCCGAAATCGTGCTGGACACCAAGGTGCCCGGCGGCGACGCCAGCTACCCACCGGCAGCCCCGGTGACCGCGCCGCTGTCCTCGCTGGCCAACGCGTTCCTGTGGAACATGCTGCTGGTGCAGATGTACAACCTGGCAGCCGCCGCGGGCGTCGAGCTGCCGGTCTGGCGCAGCTCGAACACCATCGGCGGCGACGAAGCCAACGCGGCCAACCTCGCGCACTACGGCGAACGGGTCCCGGGCCTGCACTGAACTACTCCGAGTCGAACCGATCGGCCAGTTCCACGATGCGGCGCAGCTGCGCGGCCCGTTCGGCCGCGAGCTGCTGCTCGGGATCGACCGCCTCGTCGGCCTGCACCAGCAGCGCCAGCGTCTCGCGGACTGCGCCGACCGGCGGTTGGCAGACCGCTTCGGCGAGCTGATCCACCGCCGCGTCGAGCCGATCGGGCTCGACGACGGAGTTCGCCAAACCGAGCCGCAGCGCCTCCTCGGCCTGAATTTCCCGACCGGTCAGGCAGATCTCCACCGCTTTCGCATATCCCACAGTCCTGACCAGTGGCAACGTACCGCCAAGATCCGGCACGAGACCCCACGAGGCCTCGGCCATCCGCAACCGGGCATCGGTGGTCAGCACGCGCAGATCACAGGCCAGCGCGAGTTGGAATCCAGCACCGACGGCATGCCCCTGCACCGCCGCGATGCTCACCCGATCGGGTTCCCGCAACCAACTGAAGCCCTGCTGGAACCCGGCGATCTCGGCATCGGCCTGTTCGGTCGGACGCCGGGCGAGGTCCCCCAGCCCAGGCGCCCCGTCCACCTCGGCGAATCCGAGCAGCCGACGATCCAGCCCGGCCGAGAACGACCGACCGGCGCCGCGCACCACCACCACCCGGACCTCCGCGCCGAGACGTCGTCCGATCTCCCGCAACGCCTGCCAGGTGTGCGGTGTCTGCGCGTTGAGCTTGTCCGGGCGGTTCAAGGTGATCGTGGCGCGCCGCCCGTGGATCGTGAGCCCCACACCGCCACGATCCAACAGGTCGGCGTCCACTATCGACTCCGCCAAGCGGACCTCCATTGCAGATCTGAACAGATCGCTGGAGTCGTGTTATGTCGAATGGAGGCGACCGGTGGCCGCCGTGCTCACTTCTTCTTCGAACGCGTCGCGCCCCCACGGCCACGCAGCTGAACGCCTGATTCGCTCAGGACGCGGTGCACGAACCCGTAGGATCGGCCAGTTGCCTCCGCCAAAGCGCGGATGCTCGCCCCCTTCTCGTACTTCTTTCTCAGGTCACTGGCAAGCTTGTCCCGCGCACTACCTGTGATGCGCGCGCCTTTCTTCAGCTCAGCCACGGTGTCCCCGCCTTCCCTCTGAGCAGGTCGGGCCTCGCGACCCCTGTCAGCGCAATGATCGAACAGGAAAGGCAGGAACGCCAGGCGATCATGGAAAAAAGATCGGCCAACGGTCGAGATGACCACGCGGCGATCACCGGAATGCACTAATCCATCCGTAGTAGCGCGCACCGCGAGCGCAACCACGGCTAGGCCAGTTGGACGAGGTCCAGATAATCATCCGACCAGTGGTCTTCGGTGCCGTCCGGCAGCAGGATGACCCGCTCCGGCTCAAGCGCCTGCACCGCACCTGGATCGTGCGTGACCAGCACCACCGCACCGGCGAAGTTGCGCAGCGCGTCCAACACCTGCTCGCGGCTGGCCGGGTCCAGGTTGTTGGTCGGCTCGTCCAGCAACAGCACGTTCGCCGCGCTGGAGACCAGGCCAGCCAGCGCGAGCCGGGTTTTTTCACCACCGGAGAGAGTGCCCGCGGGCTGCTGCAACTGCTCGCCCTGGAACAGGAACGCGCCGAGCAGCGTGCGCAGCTGCTGCTCACCGGTGTCCGGGGCGGCGCTGCGCACGTTCTCCCACACCGTCGCATCGTGGTCGAGGGTCTCGTGCTCCTGCGCGAAATACCCGATGCGCAGCCCGTGACCAGGCACGACCGCCCCGGAGTCGGCGTTCTCCATACCGCCGAGCAGCCGCAGCAGGGTGGTCTTGCCGGCACCGTTGAGGCCGAGCACCACGACCTTCGAGCCGCGGTCCACGGCGAGGTCCACGCCGCTGAAGATCTCCAGCGAGCCGTAGGACTTCGACAACCCGTCGGCGGTCAGCGGGGTGCGCCCGCACGGGGCGGGATCCGGGAAGCGGATCTTGGCGACCTTGTCCCGCACCTGTTCGGCCTCCGCGCTGGCCAGCAGTTTCTCCGCGCGGCGGGCCATGTTCTGGGCGGCGACCGCCTTGGTGGCCTTGGCCCGCATCTTGTCGGCCTGCGCCATCAGCGCCGAGGCCTTCTTCTCGGCGTTGGTGCGCTCGCGGCGGCGGCGCTTCTCGTCGGCCGCGCGGGCTTCCTGGTAGCGGCCCCAATCCATGTTGTACAGGTCGGCCTCGCCGCGGACGGCGTCCAGGAACCACACCTTGTTGACCACGGCGGCCAGCAGATCGACGTCGTGGCTGATGACCACCAGGCCGCCGTCGTGGGCCTTGAGGAAATCCCGCAGCCAGTTGATCGAGTCGGCGTCGAGGTGGTTGGTCGGCTCGTCGAGCAGCAGCGTGCTGGCCGACCGGCCGCCGGGCCCGGACTCGGAGGCGGCGAACAGGATCCGGGCCAGCTCGACGCGGCGGCGCTGACCACCGGAAAGCGTGCTCAACTGCTGGCCCAGCACCCGGTCGGGCAGGCCGAGGTTGCTGCAGATGCGCCCGGCCTCGCTCTCGGCGGCGTAGCCACCTCGGGCGGCGAAGCGCTCCTCCAGCCGACCGTAGCGGGCGATCGCCTTGTCCCGCGCCCGGTCGTCGACCAGCTCGGCCATCGCGGTCTGGGTCTTCTCCATGTCGCGCAGCAGCTGGTCCAGGCCGCGGGCGGAGAGCACCCGGTCCTTGGCGGTCACGGTGAGGTCGCCTTCGCGCGGGTCCTGCGGCAGGTAGCCGAGCTCACCGCTGCGGACCACGTCACCGGCGTAGGCCTGGCCTTCGCCAGCGAGCACGCGCAGCGTGGTCGTCTTGCCCGCGCCGTTGCGGCCTACCAGGCCGACCCGGTCGCCGGGCTGAACGCGCAGCGTCGCTCCGGAGAGCAGGATGCGGGACCCGGCGCGCAGTTCCAGGCCGGTGGCAGCTATCAAGGGAAACTCCGGGATCTAGTGGTCGAGCAGTTCCACGAACGCGCCCACCGGCCGGGACCGAGTGGGCGTAGAACACCGCTGAACAAGTCAAGGTTGAGAAGTCGCGGTGCTGGCGACAGCGCTAGCTGGCGGTTGGGGTGGCACGGGGAACCCGAACCACGAAACGCTTGCTGACCACGAATTCAGTGTAACGGGCGATGTCGAGCGATTTGATCGCGGATCGCATCACATCGGTCACACCCGATCGGCCTCGCGCACCTCGATCTCGACCGCGACCGCCCGCCGGGCGGCGTCGTCGAGCACCGCCCGACGCGGTTCGGGCACGTCGAGCACCCGCGCCTCGGCGCGGGCGAGCAGCTCCGCCAGCCTGCTGTCGGTCCGCAGCGCCTCCAACGCGTGCCTGTCCCCGCCGAGCACCACGGCGTCCAGCCGATCCCGCGCGGGCAGCAGCAGGCGGGCCACCGCGTCGGCGGCCGCGTCCAGCGAGCGCCGCGACTGGCCCGCGCGGCGCCGCGCGAAGCGCTGCTGCGACCAGCCGCCCGCTTTGTTGCGGCCGTGCACCAGGTGCCGGTCGGTCGCGGACTGCTCGACCTCGCCGCCGTAGGCGATGCCCACGCTGTGCGCGCCCAGGCGCACCAGCACCAGGCCGATCCGCCGCGGCCGGTTCACGTGCTCGACCAACGCGCGCACCGCCAGTCCCGGCTGCTCGCCGTGCGGCGGCGGCAGCGGCCCGAACGGCACGTCGACCGCCGCCGAAGCACCGTCGGCGGCATGCACCTCGACCCGTTGGGCCCGCACGACGGTGCGCGCCGCGCCGCCGTGGGACGCGGCGAAGCGGTCGAACCAGCCCGCCAGCCGTTCCGGGGCCACCTCGACCGCGCGCCCGCCGCCCGCGAGCTGGCGAATCCGGCTCACAGCACGAACGTGTCGTTCCACAGCTGCGTGGTCCGGCCCGAGAGGGCCTCCAGCAGCGCAGCGGCCTGATCATCGGTGAGCGAGGCCACGAAGTCGATCACGGCCCGGCCGCGCGCCATCCGCTCCAGGTGCTCGGCGCCGACCTGGGGCGACGCGCCCGGCACGACCAGCAGTTCCGGGGCGTCGCGGCGCAGCTGCGAGAACTCCGCGCGGGCCCGGTCGAACAGATCCCGCAACCGGTGCGGCAGGCGGGCGGCCTCGCTGCGGTCGATCAGCCAGTTGTCCAGCGCCTCGACGAGTTTGCTCAGCAGCCGGTCCTGGCCGCGCTGGTGCAGCGCGAGGTCCGGCCGTTGCAGCACGAACCGGCGGTGCACGAACTTCAGCACCTGCACCTCGTGCCACTGCTCGACGGCCAGCGCCACGTGCCCGGACCGGACGCTCGGGTGCTCGGCGACCTGGATGCCCTCCACCAGCCGCTGGGTCCACTCTCCGGAGAAGGCCGCAACGGCCTGCTCGGCCTGCTGGGATCGGTCGAAGGGCACTTCCAGCAGCTTGTTCACCAGGTTGGCGACCACCTTCTTGACCGCGCTGACGAACGCTTCGTCGTCGGCGATCCAGTCGTCCTTGGCGTGCAGGCGGCGGCGCAGCCGCTCCAGCGAACCGCCGGAGCGCAGCCCGTCATCGGCCAGGTCGGCGTCGCTGCGGGCGGCGAACTCGGCGACGTGCCCGAGCCACTCGGCCAGCTCGTGCGAGACGCTGGTGTGCTGCAGGATCCCGACGCGGTGGAAGTCCTCCAGGTCGTGGATCGCGTAGGCGATGTCGTCGGCGGTGTCCATGATCGACGCCTCGACGGTCTGCTGCCAGTCCGCCAGGCGACCCCGGAACGGCTCGCGGGCGTCGATCATGTCGTCGAGCTCGGTGCTGTAGCAGGAGAACTTGGCCGAGCCGGTGCCCGGCTGGTCCGCCGGCTCGGACGCGCCGCGCGGCGGCGTCGGCAGGTGCCTGGGGTGCGGTTGCGGGCGGGACAGCCGCGTCCACGGGTACTTCAGCAGCGCGGCCCGCACCGCGGCGGTCAGATCCAGGCCCTCGCCGTCGATGCCGCGCACGTCGATGCGGGTGACCACGCGGTAGGTCTGGGCGTTGCCCTCGAACCCGTCGGGCAGCGCGAACCGCTGCCGGGCCAGCCGGTCCAGCACGCTCTCGCCGAGGTGCCCGAACGGCGGGTGGCCGAGGTCGTGGCCGAGCCCGGCGGCCTCGACCACGTCCAGGTCGCAGCCGCCGAGCAGGTCCAACCGCGCCAGGTGGTCGGGATTGGCCATCAGCCGCTCGGTGATCGCCCGCGCGACCTGGGCGACCTTGAGGCTGTGGGTCAGCCGGTTGTGCAGCAGCAGGCCCGAGCCGCTGGGGCTGACGACCTGGGTCACGCCGCCGAGCCGGGCGAAGAACGCCGAGCTGGACACCCGGTCGCGGTCCGCCCGGAACGGGCTCGCGGCAAGATCACCAGGGGCTTTGCGGAGACCGGAGCGACCACTGCGCCGACCCGTCCGAGAAGGCTGCACATCTTGCATGGCCACACGTTAGCCGCCCGCGCGGCGATTTCTCCGGTCGCCGTGATCTGATGCTGTGGTGGATGTCGTTGTGGTAGGTGGCGGCCCGGCGGGTCGTGCGGCGGCGGCAGCCTGCAGCGACACGGGCCTGCGGGCCGCCCTGGTCGACCCGGCGCCGCGCCGCGTCTGGCCGCACACCTACGGGGCCTGGCTCGACGAACTTCCTCCGTCGGTGCCGTCGAGCGCACTGGCCTCGGTCCAGCGGCGGATGCTGGTGCACGGCACTGACCGGCACGAATGGCGCAGGCCGTACGCGGTGCTGGACAACACGGCGCTGTGGAAGCACTTCTGGCGCTCCGACGTCGTCGAGGTGACCGGCCGCGCGATGGCCGCCGAGCACGGGCCCACCGGATCGACGGTGGTGCTCAAGGACGGCCGCCGGATCGCCGCGGCGGTCGTGGTCGACGCGACCGGCCCGGTGCGGGCGCTCACCGGTGGCCGACCGGCGCACACCTCGGTGCAGCAGACCGCCGTCGGCTGGGTGGTCAGCGCCGCGGCCGCGGAACCGTTCTGCGGGCCGGACACCGGGGTGTTCATGGACTGGCGCCCGGCCCCGCAGACCCGCGGCGGCTGGCCGACCTTCCTCTACGCCGTCCACCTCGGTCCGGATCGGGTGCTGTTGGAGGAGACGTCGCTGGCGCGCCGCCCGGCGCTGCCGCTGGCGTTGCTGCGCAGGCGGCTGGTCGGTCGGCTGGACGCGGCCGGGCTGGGCGCTTCGGAGCGGCTCACCGAGGAGCGGGTGCGCTTCCCGGTGGACGATCCGCTGCCCCGGCCGGGTCGGGTGATCCCCTTCGGCGCGGCGGCGAGCTTCGTGCACCCGGCGACCGGCTTCAGCGTGGCGACGTCGCTGCACCGCGCGCCGTGGCTGGCGGCGGCGATCAGCGCCGCGCTCCCGTCCGGCCCGGCGGTCGCGGCCAGGGCAAGCTGGTCGATCCTGTGGCCGCCGAGCGCGGTGGCCGCGCACGTGCTGCGGCACCGGGCGCTGCGCGCCCTGCTGTCGCTGCCCCCGGACCTGGTGCCGGTCTTCTTCGAGGCGTTCTTCCGGCTGGACGAGCCGCACCGGCGGGAGTTCCTGGCCGCCGACGGCGGCAGCGCGGCCGGGACCGCGGCGGCGATGTCGGCGCTGTTCCGCAATGCGCCGTGGCGGATCCGCCGACGCCTGGTGCTGGGCGGTCTGTCGGTGGGGCGGCCGCCGGCCCGCCACGGGCTCGGCGGCGGTTGACGCGGTCGGACGCGAATTACGGAAATGTAATTGTGATTACCGTATTCACATCAGGTACGCCCACCGTGCACAGTGCAAACGGATTTGAACCGACAAATCCCTACAGACAGTAACGAAACTGCTCCGTTTCGCTGTGTCGATGGCCACAGGTTTCCCGTCCGGCTGATGTTCCCCCCTGTTCAGGCAGGCTAGGTTGGTCTGCGGGGAGTGAGCGGTCCTCCGCGAAGGAGGAGGAACACTGAGATGTCGGTGAACAGGTCGTGAACACCGTCGATGGAGCGGCATGAGTCCGGGCAACATCGACTCCGTGCTTGCGCTGGTTGACGAAGTGCGCTTCGCGTTCCAGCCGTTGATCAACATCAAGACCGGTGCCATCGTCGCGGTCGAGGCGTTGGCCCGGCCGGCGGGTGCGCATGTCCAGGACCTGTTCCGGGAGGCCGCCCGGCAGCGACGGCTGACCGAGCTGGACGTGGAACTCGCCGTGGCCGCGTTGAATTCGGCTGCGGAGCACGAGTCGCTGCTCCCCCTGCACCTGAACGTCTTCGGCGGCACGGTGACCCACGACATCGGCCGGTTCGACCTGGTGCGCAAGAAGCTCCGCGAGATCGGCCGCCGCGAGCAGGAGGTGACGCTGGAGATCGGCCCGCCGTTCGCGAAGCTGAACCGCAACCAGCTGCTCGCCGGGGTGGAGAAGCTGCGCGCCGACGGATTCCAGATCGCCCTGGACGGTGTGGGCGAGGGCGATGTGCCGCTGACCCTGGTCGCCGACATCGGGCCCGCCGTGGTGAAGCTGGACCGGGGCGTGGTGGCGGGCCTGCCGGACAGCTCGGCCCGGGTCGCGCTCGTGGAGTCGGTCCGCCACCTCTGCGAGTCGACCGAGAGCCAACTGGTGGCCGAAGGCGTGGAGAACGAGCGCCAGCTGACCGCGCTGCGCCACAACGGAATCCGCTTGGTGCAGGGCAACCTGCTGGCCCCGGCGGCCCGCCGTCCGCCGACGGCGAGCAGCGTCCCGGGCGTGGCCGCGGAGGTGACCGATCCGCACGTGCCGTCGATCAGCACCCTGGCCAGCGGGCCGCGGGTGACGGAGTTCCTGTCCCCGGCGACGATGCTGCCGATCGACGTCACCGCGGACAAGGTGCGCAGCGTGCTGGCCGACCACCCGGAGATCAGCGGCGTGGTGCTGGTCGACGAGCAGAACCGGCCGCAGTGGACCATCGACCGCAACCGGTTCCTGCTGGCGGTGACCGGCCCCTACGGGCACGCGCTGCACGCCAAGCGCCCGGCGTCGCGGCTGGCCGACGAGCCGCGGGTGGTCAACACCGCGACGACGGCGATCGAAGCGCTGAACATGGTGACCCGCTCGGACCAGTACCGGATGTACGACGACGCGATCGTGGTGGACGAGTCCGGCCGCTGCCTGGGGGCGGTCCGCGCCGGCGACCTGATCCGGGGCATGGCGGAGCTGAAGGTGGAGGAGGCGGCCGCGCTGAACCCGCTGACCCGGCTGCCGGGCAGCGACGCGATCGCTCGCGATGTGGCGCGCCGGATCGCCTCCGGTGAGATCTTCGCGGTGAGCTGGCTGGACATCGACGGCTTCAAGACGGTCAACGACTCGGCGGGCTTCTCGGCGGGCGACGACCTGATCCGCGCGATCGGCCGCAGCCTCACCGATGCGGCCGCGTCGTTGAGCTCGGTGCAGGTCGGGCACGTCGGCGGCGATGACTTCCTGCTGGTGGCCGACTTGGACGACCTGGTGGCGCTGGCCGAGATGGTGCTCGACCCGCCGCGCTCGGCGGGCGAACTCGACGTGAGCATGTCGCTGGCGACCCTGGTGTGCACGCAGAGCACGGTCGACAGCTACGACGAGGTGTCCCGCAAGTTGGCGCCGCTGAAGCAGCGCGCCAAGTCGCTGCACGGCTCCAGCTGGGTCATGTCGCGACCGGGTTCGGATCGCATCGAGGTGCTCCGCGGGTCGCGGCCGGGGGCTCCGCCAACACCGCCGACGGGTTTTCCGACCTACGACCCGGAACAGCTGCCCGGCCGCAACTGGTAATCACGGCACGAAACCGGATCGCCCCCGGATTGCCCGCCAACAGCGGAAATGCCGCGCGGACGGGTGTTTTTCGCGCCAATCACCCTTTTCGACGATTGCCCTGCCCGCCCGAGGTCACCCTAGGCTGGTGACCAGGCACCAGCTGACAACGTTGTCAAGCCGTGGGAGGGCAAGTGCCACCACACCACCGGCGCCGGATCACGGCCACCGGCGCGCTGCTGCTCACCGCGCTGACCGCGGCCGGGCTGCCCGCCGCCGCACAACCCGTCGACCCGGTCCAGGCGGTGAACACGTTCATCGGCACCAAGGACGAGGGCAACACCTTCCCCGGCGCGGCCGCGCCGTTCGGCATGACGCAGGTCAGCCCGATCGGTTCGCACTACGCGGGCTGGCACTACGACGACGCCCGGATCAAGGGGTTCGGCCACTCCTTCCTCTCCGGCGCGGGATGCTGGGAGCAGGGCGGGCTGATCACGACGCTGCCGACCACCGGCAGCATCGGCGCGGGAGCTGGCCACGACTTCGACATCAGCACACCGTCCACTTTCGACCACGAGACCTACGCCGCGGCCGCCACGCACGAAGGCGAGGTCGGCGATGCGGGCTACTACCGCACCCGGCTGACCGACTACGGCGGTATCGACGTCGAGGCGACCGCGGACACCAGGATCGGCGTCGAGCGCTACACCTTCGACAGCGGCGACCCCGCGCACCTGTTCCTCAACGTCGGCCAGGCCAACGAGCGCAACCCGGTCAAGGCCAGCGGGCTGGAGGTCGTCGACGACCGGACGGTGCGAGGTTGGGTGCGCAGCAAGGGCTTCTGCGGCGGCCGGGATTACACGCTGTGGTTCACCACGCGCTTCGACCGGCCGCTGAGCTCGTTCGGCACCTGGCAGCCCGACGGCGGGCAGTTCGAGCGCAGGTCCGTCTCCGGCGGTGCAGGCCTGCGCGGCGCGTGGCTGACCTTCGCCGACCGCCAGGTCACCGCGACAACGGCAATATCCTATGTGGACTCCAACGGCGCGGACGCCAACCTAGCGGCCGAAGGCGCCGACGGCGCGCGGCTGCTCGGCTTCGACGCGGTGCGCCAGCGCACCCAAGATCGCTGGGGCCGGGAGCTCGACCGGATCCGGGTCTCCGGCGGAACTCCGGACGACACCGCGGTGTTCTACACCTCCCTCTACCACGTGCTGCTGCAGCCGCTGACCGCCACCGACACGGACGGCCGTTACCGGGGGTTCGACGAGCGGATCCACCGCGCCGACGGCTGGACCTACTACCAGTACTTCTCGCTGTGGGACACCTACCGGACGCAGAACCAGCTGCTGGCGCTGCTGGTTCCCGACCGCGCCCGCGACATCGCCCGAAGCGTGCTGACCGTCCACGAGCAGGGCGGCTGGCTGCCGAGGTGGGCCTACGCCAACTTCGAGACCAACACCATGACCGGCGACCCGGTCACGCCGTTCCTGGTGGACCTGTGGCGGTTCGGCGCGCTGGGCGGGCGCGAGCAGCAGGCCTACCAGGCGTTGTGGCGCAATGCCACCGAAGTCCCGCCAGCGCAGTCGCCGTTCGAGGGCCGCGCGGGCAATACGTCTTACCTGGCACGGGGTTTCGTGCAGTACGACCCGAACTTCCCGAAGAAGGGCCAGGACGTCGACCCGGCGCACGGCGGTTCGGCGACGATGGAGTACGCGTTGGCGGACTGCTCGCTGTCGTTGCTGGCCAGGGCGCTGGGCCGCACCGATGACGCCGCCGCGCTGGCCGGGCGCGGCCGGTCGTGGCGCAACGTCTGGGATCCGCAGGTGGCCGATCCGCAGCGGGGCTTCACCGGATTCCCCCGGCCCCGGGGCGCCGACGGCTCCTGGTTCCAGCCGTACGAACCGATCTCGGACAAGGGTTTCCACGAGGGCACCGCGTGGCAGTACCAGTGGCTCGTGCAGCAGGACGTGCCAGGACTGCTCGATGCGGTCGGCGGCGCGGACCAGGCCGGTCGGCGGCTGGACACCTTCTTCGCCTACGACCTGCTGGTGCGGGATCCCGCCCGCACCGCGCGGGAGGAGTGGGTGATCGACCCGTACGACTACTACGGGCAGTTCCGCTACAACCCCAACAACGAACCCGACCTGCACGCGCCGTGGATGTACTCGCTGGTCGGCCAACCGGCGAAGACCTCGGCGGTGGTGCGCGCCCAGCAAACCCTGTTCACCGGCGCCCCGGACGGGGTGACCGGCAACGACGACCTGGGCACCATGTCGGCGTGGTACGTCTTCAGCGCGCTGGGCCTGTACCCGACAACACCCGGCACCGGCCAGTTCGTGCTGAACGCGCCGCGGTTCACCAGCGCCGTCGTGGAACTGCCCGGCGGGGCACCGCTGACGATCGGCGCGCCGGGTGCCGACGGCGCGAAGTTGCAGTACATCGACGAAGTCCGGGTCGCCGGTGTCCCGCAGGAGCGGGTGTGGGTGGATCTGGAGCGGCTGCGGGTGGGCGGCACGATCGAACACCGCCTCGCCGACCAACCCACCGACTGGGCCACCGGTCCCGACGCCGCACCGGTTTCCCCTTGCGCGGCAACCTGATCGTCAAACTCCGCCGCGGCGAGCACCCGACCCGGCCGGGCAGAAACCAGCAATTCCGTCACGCATAAGCGATCCACCGCCCGCAGGCGATGACCCCGACCCACACCACCAGCGACACGGCCCCGGCAGCCACCGCGGGCAGGGGCGTGTCGCCGACCTCCCACTCGCCGACCCGCCGGTAGACGCCGAAGTGGAACACCGCGATGTTCGCCCCGGCGACGGCGAGCAGCGCGACCTTGAGCTGGAAGGCGGGATTGGCGGCCAGGCTGACCGCGCTGCTGCTGAACAGGAGCAGCCCGCTGCAAACCGCCACGGAGAACCCGATCCGCGAGGCGGGCAGCAGGAGCCCGGCGACCGTGCGCACGGGTAGCGAACTGGCGACCCCGAGCAACCGCAGGTCGAACCCGGCCGCGGCACCGACCAGCACGGCGAGCCCGGCCAAGTGCACGACTTCCAGCACCGGATACGCGAAGCCGCCCCCGACGAACTGGGCGATCGGGCTGCCCTGGACCAGCGTCAACAGATCGTCGAGCAAGATCAACCACCGGTCGAGCGGCGGCGCACCAGGACGACTCCGCCGACGATCCCCGCCACCACCAAGACACCGGCGATGCCCACGACCGCGAGGGTGGCACCGGATCCGCCGTCGGCGGGAGCCGCCGCGGCGTCACCGGCCGGGCATTCGTCCGGCATGTCGGAGATGTCGTCGTCGTTGATCACCCACTGGCCGTCGGGTCGGGCCAGCGCCATGATGCGGAACTCCCCGTCGTACTCGCTGCCCTGCGCGCAGCGCGGATATGCCACGGCCCGCATCTGGTGGCCCTGCTCGGGTCGCGCGGCATCGTCGATGAAACCCGAGGTGACGGTCCCGTCGAGCAGGAACGTGTGCTGTCCGCCCGGCGAAGGCCGCAGGAGACCGGAGACCTCGCGCCCGGCGCCTTCGTCCAGCGGCGCCAGGCCGCTGCGATCCGCCGGCAAGGCAGCGGTCGGTGGCACGTCGACGACCAGGCTGCCGTGCGGCATCCGCCAGTCGCTGGAGACCACCGTCCCGGTGATGTAGACCGGCTGACCCACCGCGTACTCCCCGGTCAGGCCGTGGTGCGCGTACGCCGCGCCAGGAACGGCCAGCAGCGCGACCGCGACCACCGCGCAGACACCCGACCAACGACCTCGACCGATCACGCCGACCTCCAGTCAAAACGCCCAAAGGGAACAGGTGATCAGGAATCTAGCGCCGCGGACCCCGCCACGTCAGCAGTTGGCGAGTAAACGCTCGCAAAATTCTCTCGTGTTGCCGATCGCTCCGGGTCCTGGCCTACGGGGCCGCCATCGCGGTGGCGGGCTGGGTGTTCGCGGGCATCGCCGCCGTCGCCGCCCAGCTGGCGCGCAATGCCCGCACGGCGACCGCGGTCAGCCTGTCCGTGCTCGCCATCTCCTACGTGCTGCGCTATGCCGGTGACGCGAGCTCGCGGCACTGGCTGAAGTACCTGTCCCCGATCGGCTGGAGCCATCTGGTGCGGGCCTACCAGGACGAGCGGTGGTGGATGCTCGGGATCTCGATCCTCGTCGGCGCTGTCCTGCTCGCCGTCGCCTATCAGCTGCTCGACCGCCGCGACCTCGGCGCCGGACTGTTGCCCGAACGCCTCGGGCGCGCGACGGCCCCGGAGCTGCGCGGCCCGATCAGCCTGGCCTGGCGGCTGCACCGCGGCCTGCTGGTGAAATGGATGGCCGGAGTCGCGTTCTTCGCGGCGGCGGGCGCCGGGTTGAGCCCGCTGGGCCGGGATCTGCTCGCGCGACCGAGCATCGTGGTCGACAACATCAGGAACACCCTCGGCGTGCCCGCGGACGCGACGCTCGGCGCGTACTGCTGGTACATGATCCTGATCCTCGCGTACGCCATCGCTCTCTACCCCGTGCTCATGACGCTGCGGCTGCGCTCGGAGGAGACCTCAGGCCGCGCGGAGGCGGTACTGGCCACCCCGGTGACCCGGCTCCGGTGGGCGGTCGGGCACCTGGTCGTGACCGGGCTCGGCACGCTGTACTCGGTGCTCGTGGGCGACCTCGCCACCGACCTGCCCCGCTTCCTGGCCGGGGCGCTCGGCGCCGTCCCGGCCGCCTGGTGCGTCGCAGCGGTGTGCGTGCTCGCCTACGCGATGCTGCCGCGGGCGAGCACGGCGATCTCCTGGATCGCGTGGATCCTGACCGCCGCGCTCGGGCAGGTCGCCGGTCCCCTGTACGGGGCGTGGGGCGGCAGCCCGCTGGAGCCGTTCCACTACATCCCCAACGCCTTCGCCGCAGCACCGGACGCCAGACCGGTCCTGGTCCTGCTCGCGGTCACGGCGGCCCCGCTCGGCGGCGGACTGCTCGCACTCCGCCGCCGCGACTTCGGGTAAGAGAGTGCGGGACAGGAATCGGATTTCACGGCAGTGGCCCCCGTGCGGAGCCGCCACGGCGACTCGCACGGGGGCCACTGCCCGAAACCGGTTGGAAAGAGGCGCTCAGACCGTGAAGCCGAGGGCGCGCAGCTGTTCGCGGCCCTCTTCGGTGATCTTCTCCGGACCCCACGGCGGCATCCAGACCCAGTTGATGCGGAAGTCGTTGACCAGCCCGCCACCCGGCCCGCTGGTCAGCGCGGCGCGCGCCTGGTCCTCGATGACGTCGGTCAGCGGGCAGGCCGCCGAGGTCAACGTCATGTCGACGGTAGCGGTGTTGTCCTGCTCGACGCGGATGTCGTAGACCAGGCCGAGATCAACCACGTTGATCCCCAACTCCGGGTCGACCACGTCGCGCAACGCTTCCTCGACGTCCTCCAGCGCGGCGACCTCAGCGGACGGCGCGGCCTGCTCGGGCAACGCCTCGGCGCTGCGCACCACGTCGGTTTCCTGCACCAGGGCTTCGTCGCTCATGACAGTTCCGCCTCTCCGCGATTCACTGTTCCGCCTCTCCGCGTTTCTCAGTGGTGGTTGCGTCCGGCTCAATCTCGCGTTTCGCGGTTTCTTGTGGCTGGCTTGCGTCACGGTCCCCTGAGGTGCGGTTTAGGAGGAGGACTGAGGTTGACACAGGGCTGCTCATGACGCCTCCTCAACCACGACACGCGACACCGCGTCCTTGAAAGCCATCCAACCCAGCAGCGCGCACTTCACGCGCATCGGGTACTTCGCCACCCCCGCGAACGCGATGCCGTCCTCCAGCACGTCCTCGTCCGGCTCGATCTTGCCGCGGCCGTGCATCAACTCGCTGAACGCGGCCTCGGTGGTCATCGCCTCCCGCAGCGGCCTGCCGACCACCAGGTCGGTGAGCACCGACACGGAAGCCTGGCTGATCGAACAGCCCTGCCCCGAGTACGAAACGTCGTCGACGATGGCATCCGTGTCGGTGCCGGTCAACCGCACCCGGAGGGTGACCTCGTCACCGCAGGTCGGGTTGATCTGGAACGACTCGGCGTCGAACGGTTCCCGCAGGCCGTGGCGGTGCGGTTTGCGGTAGTGGTCCAGGATGATCTCCTGGTACATCTGCTCCAGCTGCATCAAGAATCCCCGGCAGTCTCGATCAAGCCACCCCGAAGAAGCGCTGCGCCTCGCGCACCGCATCCACCAACGCCTTGACCTCGTCCAGTTCGTTGTACAGGTAGAACGACGCCCGCACGGTCGCTGGAATTCCCATCCGGCGGTGCAATGGCCATGCGCAGTGGTGTCCGACCCGAACCTCGACGCCTTGATCGTCGAGGACCTGACCGGCGTCGTGCGGGTGCACGCCGTCGATCACGAAGGACACCGCACCGCCGCGGTGCTCGGTGTTGGTGGGCCCGATGATGCGCACCCCGTCGATCACCGACAGTTCCCGCAGCGCCAGCTCGGTGAGCTGCCGCTCGTGCGCGGCGACGCGGTCCATGCCGATCGCGTTGAGGTAGTCGACGGCCGCACCCAACCCCACGGCCTGCGAGGTCATCGGCACGCCCGCCTCGAACCGCTGCGGCGGCGCGGCGAAGGTGGACCGATCGATGTGCACCAGCTCGATCATCGAACCGCCGGTGATGAACGGCGGCATCGCGGCCAGCAGCTCGCGGCGGCCGTAGAGCACGCCGACCCCGGAGGGGCCGAGCATCTTGTGCCCGGAGAACGCCGCGAAGTCCACGTCCAGCGCCTTGAAGTCCACCGGCGAGTGCGGCACCGACTGGCAGGCGTCCAGCACCACCAGCGCCCCGACCTGGTGCGCCCGCGACACGATCTGCTCGGTCGGGTTGACCGTGCCCAGCACGTTGGACTGGTGGGTGAAGGCCACCAGCTTGGCCCGCTCGGTGATCAAACCGTCCACATCGGACAGATCGAGGCGGCCTTCGTCGGTGACCCCGAACCAGCGCAGCGTGGCGCCGGTGCGCTCGCACAACTGCTGCCACGGCACCAGGTTCGCGTGGTGCTCCATCTCGGTCACCACGACCTCGTCGCCCGGCCCGAGGCGGAAGCGCTCGGCCTCCGCCCCGGACGTGGCGGCGTTGCTCATGGCGTAGGCGACCAGGTTGATGCCCTCGGTGGCGTTCTTGGTGAACACCACCTCGTCCGCGTCAACACCGACGAAGTCGGCGATCCGCCCGCGGGCACCCTCGTACGCGTCCGTCGCCTCCTCGGCAAGCTGGTGCGCGCCGCGGTGCACGGCGGCGTTGGAGGTCTCCAGGAAGGAGCGCTCCGCATCGAGCACCTGGCGCGGCCGTTGCGAAGTCGCACCGGAGTCCAGGTACACCAGGCGCCGTCCCTCGCGGATGGTGCGTCCCAGGATCGGGAAGTCCGCGCGGATGGCCGCCACGTCGAGTGGCGTGGTCGAGGACCTCGCACCCGAGGTGCGAGGAGGCTGAACGGTCATGACTGGACGGCCGCCTCCTTCTTGCCGGTGAAGCGCACGTAGCCCTTCTCCTCCAGCTCGTCGGCGAGTTCGGCGCCACCGGACTCGACGACCTTGCCGTCGGCGAAGACGTGCACGTAGTCGGGCGTGATGTGCTTGAGGATCCGGGTGTAGTGGGTGATCAGCAGCACACCCTTGCCACCCTTGGTGTGGTAGCGGTTGACGCCCTCGGAAACCACCCGCAGCGCGTCGACGTCCAGGCCGGAGTCGGTTTCGTCGAGGATCGCGAACTTCGGGTCCAGCACGTCCAGCTGCAGGATCTCGTGGCGCTTCTTCTCACCACCGGAGAAGCCCTCGTTGACGCTGCGCTCGGCGAAGGACGGGTCGATGTCCAGGTCCGACATGGCCTGCTTGACTTCCTTGACCCAGTGCCGGATCTGCGGCGCCTCGCCGCGGACCGCGGTCGCCGCGGACCGCAGGAAGTTCGACATCGACACGCCCGGCACCTCCACCGGGTACTGCATGGCGAGGAACAGACCCGCGCGGGCCCGCTCGTCGACGGTCATCTCCAGCACGTCCTCGCCGTCGAGCAGCACCGAACCCGAGTCGATCCGGTACTTCGGGTGCCCGGCGATGGCGTAGGCCAGGGTCGACTTGCCGGAGCCGTTGGGGCCCATGATCGCGTGGATCTCGCCCGAGCCGACGGTCAGGTTGACGCCGTTGAGGATCGGCTTGGCGCCTTCCTCGGCGGTGAGGACCGAGCCGTGCAGGTCCTTGATCTCCAGGGTGGCCATTTCTTCTTCGTTCTCCTGGGTGTGTGAAAGCTCTGGTCAGGCGCCGACGACGGCGAGTTCTGCCTCGATCGCGGCTTCCAGCCGCTCCCGGACCGCGGGCACCGTGATCTTCTGCAGCAGTTCGCCGAAGAACCCGCGCACCACCAGGCGCCGGGCCTGGTCCTGCGGGATGCCTCGGGCCTGCAGGTAGAACAGCTGCTCGTCGTCGAACCGGCCGGTGGCGCTGGCGTGCCCGGCACCTTCGATCTCGCCGGTCTCGATCTCCAGGTTCGGCACCGAGTCGGCCCGCGCGCCCTCGGTCAGCACCAGGTTGCGGTTGAGCTCGTAGGTGTCGGTGCCCTCGGCCGCGGCGCGGATCAGCACATCGCCGATCCACACGGAGTGCGCCGAGTTGCCCTGCAGCGCCCCCTTGTAGAGCACGTTGCTGCGGCAGTTCGGCACCGCGTGGTCCACCAGCATCCGGTGCTCCAGGTGCTGCCCGGCGTCGGCGAAGTACAGGCCGAGCAGTTCGGCGTCCCCGCCCCGATCGCCGTAGGTGACGGTCGTGTTGACCCGCACCAGGTCGCCGCCGAGGGTGACGGCGAGGTGCCGGAACACCGCGTCGCGGCCCAGGTGGGCGTGCTCGGCGCTGACCTGGGTGGCGTCGTCGGCCCAGTCGTGCACGGAAACGATCCGCAACTGCGCGCCGTCGCCGACGACGAACTCGACGTTTTCGCCCAGCGTGCCGGAGCCGCGGTAGTCGATCACCACGACGGCCTCGGCGAACTGCTCGGCGCGCACCTGCAGGTGCCCGAAGGCGACCTCGCCCGCACCGGGACCGTGCACCGTGATGGTGATCGGGTCCGCGGGCTTGGTGTCCTTGGGCACCGTGACCACGGTGGCCTCGGTGAAAGAACTCCAGGCCTGCGCGGCGATCCGGTCCGACGGGATCCCGCCGCCGCCGATCCGCTTGTCGTCGCGGTCCACGGTCTCCACCGACGCACCCGCGCCGATGACCTCGACCTTGATGTTGCCGGTGGCGGTGGCGGTGCCGTCGTGCAGGCCCTTGAGCCGCTTCATCGGCGTGAAGCGCCAGTCCTCCTCGCGGCCGCCGGGCACCTCGAACGCCTCGACGTCGTAGGAGGTGAAGCGGGCCCCGCGCGAGGACTGCGGGACGCCCGTGCCGCCTCCGTGCGAGTGCTGGCCGAGGCCGTGCTGGGCGTCGGTCTTGGTGGTGCTCATCTCAGCCGACGGCCCCTTCCATCTGCAGTTCGATCAGCCGGTTCAGTTCCAGCGCGTATTCCATCGGCAGCTCGCGGGCGATCGGCTCGACGAAGCCGCGCACGATCATCGCCATCGCCTCGTCCTCGGTCAGGCCCCGCTGCATCAGGTAGAACAGCTGGTCTTCGCTGACCTTGGACACCGTCGCCTCGTGCCCCATCGACACGTCGTCGACCCGGACGTCCACGTACGGGTAGGTGTCGGAGCGGCTGATGGTGTCCACCAGCAGCGCGTCGCACTTGACGTTGGACGACGAGTGGTGCGCCCGCTTGGCGACCTTGACCAGGCCGCGGTAGGAGGTGCGGCCACCGCCGCGCGCGATCGACTTGGACACGATCGTCGAGGAGGTGTGCGGCGCCAGGTGCTCCATCTTCGCGCCCGCGTCCTGGTGCTGGCCCTCACCGGCGAAGGCCACCGAGAGCACCTCGCCCTTGGCGTGCTCGCCCATCAGGAACACCGACGGGTACTTCATGGTCACCTTGGAACCGAGGTTGCCGTCCACCCATTCCATGGTGGCGCCCTCTTCGGCCTTGGCCCGCTTGGTGACCAGGTTGTAGACGTTGGTCGACCAGTTCTGGATGGTCGTGTACCGGCAGCGGCCGCCCTTCTTGACGATGATCTCCACCACCGCCGAGTGCAGCGAGTCGCTGGAGTAGATCGGCGCCGTGCAGCCCTCGACGTAGTGCACGTAAGCGCCCTCGTCGACGATGATCAGGGTCCGCTCGAACTGGCCCATGTTCTCGGTGTTGATCCGGAAGTAGGCCTGCAGCGGGATGTCCACGTGCACGCCCGGCGGCACGTAGATGAACGACCCACCCGACCAGACCGAGGTGTTCAGCGCGGAGAACTTGTTGTCCCCGGCCGGGATGACCGAGCCGAAGTACTCCTTGAAGATCTCCGGGTGTTCCTTGAGACCGGTGTCGGTGTCCAGGAAGATGACGCCCTGCTCCTCCAAGTCCTCGCGGATCTTGTGGTAGACGACCTCGGACTCGTACTGCGCGGCCACCCCCGCGACCAGGCGCTGCTTCTCCGCCTCCGGGATGCCCAGCTTGTCGTAGGTGTTCTTGATGTCCTCGGGCAGGTCTTCCCAGGTCTGGGCCTGCTGCTCGGTGGAGCGGACGAAGTACTTGATGTTGTCGAAGTCGATCCCCGACAGGTCGGCGCCCCAGTTCGGCATCGGCTTGCGGTCGAACAACCGCAGCGCCTTCAGCCGGGCCTCAAGCATCCACTCGGGCTCGTCCTTCTTGCCCGAGATGTCGCGGACGACGTCCTCGTTGAGACCACGGCGGGCACCAGCGCCCGCGACGTCCGAGTCGGCCCAGCCGTACTCGTAACCCCCCAAGGTCGCGAGGGTCTCTTCCTGGCTGAGCTGGCCAGAGGCGTTGGGCGCCGTGGTGGGTGTGCGCTGCTCGGCAGCGGCAGTCATACGGACTCCCCTCCATCAGGAATCGGGGCGGTGCTCCACTGATCCTTCGGGATTGGACCAGCGGATTTCTGGGCGGGGTCCGGGCAATCGCCGCCCGAATCCGCGAACCGCGCGGTTGGTACGTGCGTGGTGCAGGCCGCATCACCGTTCGCGATGGTGGCCAGCCGCTGCACATGGGTACCGAGCACTTCGGCGAACGCCGCCGTCTCGGCCTCGCACAGCTGCGGGAAGTCCGCAGCGACGTGCGCCACCGGGCAGTGGTGTTGGCAGAGCTGTTCGCCGGTTCCGACGCTACGCGTCGAGGCAGCGTAGCCCTCCCTGGTGAGCGCGTCGGCAAGGACCTCCGCGCGCTCGGCCGGGTTGGCCGCGGCCGCCAGCACCTCCCGGTGGTTGGCCACCAGTTCGGCCATCCGCCGGTCGGCGAACTCGCGGACCGCCCGCTCACCCTCGTGCTCGGCGATGAACCGCAGCGCCGCCACCGCCAGGTCGTCGTAGGCGTGTCCGAACCGCGCCCGGCCCACCTCGGTGAGCAGGAACAACTTCGCGGGTCGGCCTCGACCGCGACGGCCTCGCGGCGAGGACTCCCTGGTGTAGGCCTCACCTTCGGCGACCAGCACGTCGAGGTGCCGACGTACCGCGGTGGGGCTCAACCCGAGTTCGTCGGCCACCGCCGCAGCGGCGATCGGCCCCCGTTCCAGCAGCAACCGCGCAACCGCGTGCCGGGTACGCCCGTCTCCGTACGCGGCCGCGCCGGGCTGGGCCGCGGGGCCCGGCTCGGTGACCGCGTCGGCCACTGCACCGACTTCGGCGGCAGTTGGAGGCGTCCCGACGTTTTTCACAACACGAATGTTACCTATTTAGGGCCGGGGACCATAGTGCGGGGCAGGCACGTGATCTGACTCACGCGATTACGCTTCGGCGTCGTGGCGGCAGGCGAAACGGAACAGACAGCGGCAGCCCGTCCGGCGCCGCACCCCGGGGCACCCCTGGACCGCACCGAACGGCGGCAGCTCGACGTCGTCCGCCGGTTCGGCACCACCGGATCCCTGGTCCTGGCCGTCGGCGCGATCGGCGCCGGGGCCGCCCCGGTGGACAACCCGCTGTCCGGGGCCCGACTGATCGGCCTGCCCACCCGGATCCCGACCGTGGCGATGGCCTGCTGCTGGCTGGGCATCCTGATGATCGTCATCGCCTGGCTGTGGCTGGGCAAGCTGTGCTGGCCGGGCCGGGACCGGATGCTGTCGGTCACCCAACTGGCCCGCACGCTGGCCATGTGGACGCTGCCGCTCGCACTGGCCCCACCGCTGTTCAGCACCGACATGTACAGCTACCTGGCGCAGAGCGAAGTGGCCGCGCGCGGCTTCAACCCGTACGTGCTCGGCTCGGCCGCCGCGCTCGGCGTCGACCACCCGTTCACCGCCAACGTGCCCAACATCTGGCGCGACACCCCCTCGCCGTACGGGCCGCTGTTCCTGATGTTCGGCCAGGTCATCTCGCGGATCGTCGGCGACAACGTGGTGTTCGGGGTGCTGGTGTGGCGCGCGGTGATGCTGTGCGGACTGGCCCTGGCGATCTGGGCGATCCCCCGGCTGGCGCGCCGCTGCGGCGTGCACCCGGCCGCCGCGCTGTGGCTCGGCGCGGCCAACCCGATCGTGCTGTTCCACGTGGTCAGCGGCATGCACAACGAGGCGCTGATGGTCGGCATCATGCTGGCCGCCATCGAACTCGGGCTGCGCTACCAGACCGTGCCGGGCACCATCGCCGCCGGTGTGCTGCTGACCATCGCCGGGGCGATCAAACCACCGGGCTGGATAGCGCTGGGCTTCTTCGGGATCTACCTGGTGCTGCGCCGCGGCGGCCGGTTCCGCGACCTCGCGCAGGTCGCCGCCCTGCTGGCCGCGGTGTTCCTGGCCACCATGACGATCATCACGGTGACCAGCGGCTGGGGACTCGGCTGGATCGACACCTTCGACGTGCCGAACCGGGTCAAGACGTTCATGGCGCCGCTGACCGCGTTCGGCATGACCGGCGGCGGCCTCAGCGCACTGCTCGGGCTGGGCAACCAGACCGACGCGATGCTGGTCATCACCAAGATCATCGGCTACCTGATCGTCGCCGTGGTGTGCCTGCGCATGCTGTGGGTGTCCTTCCGCGGCCGCATCGAACCGCTGACCGCCATGGGCATCACCTTCCTCACCCTGGCGCTGGCGGTGCCGGTGCTGTGGCCCTGGTACCTGCTGTGGTCGGTGGTGCCGCTGGCGCTGTCCACCAACAGCAACCGGTTCCGGACCACCGCCGCGGTGATCTGCGCCGCGGTCTCGCTGCTGGTACCGCCGACCGGCGCGGGCTTCCCGCTGCGCGCCTACCAAATCCCGCTGGCGGTGATCGCCGCGGCCGTCGCCTTCGCGATCACGCTCTGGCTGGTGCGCGGCAAGGTGCCCGGCCTGCTGCCGACCCGCAGCGGTGTTCCGCCCGTCACGCAATAGGCTTGGACGTCGTGAGCAACGTCGACAGTCCGGCCGTCCGGTTGCGGGGGCTGAAGAAGCGCTTCGGCGACACCGTCGCCGTTGCCGGACTCGACCTGTGCCTGCCGCGCGGCAGCGTCCTGGCGCTGCTCGGCCCCAACGGTGCGGGCAAGACCACCACCGTCGAGATCTGCGAGGGCTTCCAGCGCCCGGACAGCGGCGAGGTCCGCGTGCTCGGCATGGACCCGGGCGACCAGTCCGAGGCGCTGCGGCCGCGCATCGGCGTGATGCCGCAGGGCGGCGGGGCCTACCCCGGGGTGCGCGCCGACGAGATGCTGCACCTGATCGCCTGCTGCGCCACCAACCCGCTGGACCCCGCCTGGCTGCTGGACGTGCTCGGATTGACCTCCGCCCGCCGCACCCCCTACAAGCGGCTTTCCGGCGGGCAGCAGCAACGCCTGTCGCTGGCCTGCGCCCTCATCGGCCGCCCCGAGCTGGTGTTCCTCGACGAGCCCACCGCGGGCCTGGATCCGCAGGCCCGGCGACTGGTCTGGGACCTGGTCGGCGCGCTGCGCCGGGACGGCGTGAGCGTGCTGCTCACGACCCACCTGATGGACGAGGCCGAAGCGCTGGCCGACCGGGTGGTGATCGTGGACCGCGGCCGCGCGGTCGCCGACGGCACCGCCGAGGAGCTCACCGAACCCGAAGACGGCAGGCAGGAATTGCGCTTCCGCTCCCAGCCCGGACTGGACCTGAACCTGCTGCTGGCCGCGCTACCGGAAGGCTGCCAGGCCACCGAGCTGCGCCCCGGCGACTACGTCGTGCGCGGCGTGGTGGACCCGCAGGTGGTCTCGACGGTGACCGCCTGGTGCGCGCAGCACGGCGTGCTCGCGCAGGAACTCCGGGTCAGCCGCCGCAGCTTGGAGGACGTCTTCCTGGAACTGACCGGACGGGAGCTCCGATCGTGAACACCGAGACCAACGCTCCCGCCCAACTCGGCGCCCAGTTCCCGCCCGGCACGTTCGCACCCGCGCCCGGCCGGGGCCGCGCCGGGCGGATGCTGGCCGCGCAGACCAAGATCGAGGCGCTGCTGATCCTCCGGCACGGCGAGCAGGCGTTGTTGACGCTGATCATCCCGCTGGCACTGCTGATCGGGCTGAGCACGCTGCAGATCGGCAACGTGCCGGAGCCGCGGGTGGACTCGGTGATGCCGCGCATCCTGGCCCTGGCGGTGATGTCCACGGCGTTCACCGGCCAGGCCATCGCGCTCGGCTTCGACCGCCGCTACGGCGTGCTCAAACGGCTGGCCGCGACAGCGCTGCCGCGCTGGACGCTGATCTCCGGCCGGGTCCTGGCGACGCTGGTGGTGGTGGCCCTGCAGGCGGTCGTGCTGAGCATCGCGGCAGCCTTCTTGGGCTGGTCACCGGCGCTTTCCGGACTGCTGCCGACGATCCCGCTGCTGGTGCTGGGCACGCTCGCCTTCGGCGCGGCCGGGGTGCTGGTCGGTGGCGCGCTGCGGGCCGAGATCGTGCTCGCGGTGGCCAATGCGATCTGGTTCGTGCTGCTGCTGGCCGGTGGCGTGGCGCTGCCCGCCAGCGATCTGCCCGGCCCGGTCGGGCAGGTCGCCGGATACCTGCCCTCCGGGGCGCTCGCCGAGGCTCTCGACGCGGTCCTGGTGCAGGGCGCGCTGCCCGGTCTGCAGCCGATCGCGGTCCTCGCGGCATGGGGCGCGGTCTGCGGCGCGGTGGCGATCCGCACCACCCGGCTGACTTGACCAAGAACGAGGACAATTCTGGAACTCAGTTCTAGGGTGTGGCGCATGACGAAGATCGCGCGACAGGCCAAGAAGTCCCTGGAACTGATCCACGCCATGATCTACTTCGCGCCCGAGACCGCCGACGGTTTCGCCGAACTCGGCCTGGAACGCGGCCGGATGTCCTACTACGCCGGGCGATCCGCCCCGATGGGCCCGGTCTGCGCCGGAGTGGTCGCGGCGACCTTCTACAACTTCAACCCCGCATCCATCGCCCGCGCGATCCCCAAGGCCTGGTCGATCGCCGCCCCGCAAGCCGTGCTCGCCACCCGGCTGCGAGCCGCCGACGAGGCCCTGCGCCGAATGCTCGGCGAAGACGCGATCAGCTCGGCCGTCGTCTCCGAATCCGCCGAACTGGCCCGGGAAGCCGCGCAGGCGTGCCCGCCGGAAGGCAAGCCGCTGTACGCCGCGCACGCCGACCTGGAGTGGCCGGACGAACCGCACCTGAAGCTCTGGCACGCGGTCACGCTGCTGCGCGAGTTCCGCGGCGACGCGCACATCGCCGCGCTGCAGCATGGTGGGCTCAGCGGCATCCAGGCGCTCGCGCTGCACAGCACCATCGCCGGTGGTTTCACGCCCGATTCGGCGAAGAAGCTCCGCTCCTGGTCCGACGAGCAGTGGACGCGGGCCGTCCAGCAACTCCGCGAGCGCGAGCTCGTCGACGCCGAAGGCGAGATCACCGAGGCCGGTCTCGCGCTGCGGGAGGAGATCGAAACCGCCACCGACGCGATGTCGGTGGCCCCCTGGTCGGCCCTCGGCGAAGCCGGGACGGCGCAGCTGTTCCGCAACGGCGGCCAGCTCAGCAAGGCACTGCTGCAGGCGGGCGCGATGCCCGAGGGACTCCGCCGAACGCGCTGAACGCCGGGTTCTGCCCTGCGAACGGGCGGTTTTCCGGGCGTCCTACCATCGAGGTCGTGCCCACGACCTCGATGATCTCCCGGATCTCCCGCCCGACACCACGCGCTGTGCGGGTGCTGGCCCTCGCGGTGCTGGTGACCCAGGCGTTGATCGCGGTGACCGGTGTGATCGTCCGCGTCACCGGTTCCGGGCTCGGCTGCCCGACCTGGCCGCAGTGCTTCCCGGACAGCATGGTGCCGGTGCAGCACCCCGAGGTCGCGCTGCTGCACCAGGTGATCGAGTTCGGCAACCGGATGCTGACCGGCGTGATCGGATTCATCGCGCTGGCCTGCTTGCTCGCCGCCTGGGGCGTGCGGCCGTACCGGCGTCGGCTCGTGGGGCTGGCCCTGGTGATGCCGCTGGGCGTGATCGCGCAGGCGATCATCGGCGGCATGACGGTGCTGGTGAACCTGGCCTGGTGGAGCGTGTCGGTGCACTTCATGGCCTCAGCGGTGCTGATCTGGCTGGCCACCGTCCTGGTCAAGGCGACCACCGAGGGCGACCAGCGGCCGGTCGGGGTGGTTCCGCCGAGGATGCGCAAGCTGCTGGTCGCCCTCGTGGTGATCACTGCGGCGGTGCTGGTGCTCGGCACGCTGGTCACCGCTGCCGGTCCGCACGCCGGTGACCCGGACACCCCGCGACTCGCGCTGCCGGTGCCCACCTTGGTCGAGCTCCACGGGCTGCTGGTGATGGCCTACGTGCTGGTGCTCGCGGTGTTCGGCGTGTGGCTGCGCGGTGCGCGGCCGACCAGGACGCTGCTGAAGGTCTACGGCGCGGCCTGCGTGCTGGTGCTGGTGCAGGGCGCGATCGGATCCGTGCAGTACTACCTCGGCGTTCCCGAGGTGATGGTGGTGGCGCACGTCCTGTGCGCCACGCTGGTGATCATCATCACCGCACTGCTGTGGTGCGAGTCCCGCTACCGCGGCCCGCTGCCGGAGCCGACGCCCAAGACCACCGCCAAGGAATCCGTCGCCGCCTGACGCCGTGTGATTCCGGTCAAATCCTGTCCTCGAACTCGTTCTGCGTGGCGGTGCGGGTAGCGAACCAAGCGCGAAATCGCCCACCACGCCGCCGGTCACGAGAGTCGTTTGCCTTCGCGTTCCCAGCGCCGCCACAGATCCGGCATCTCGCCGGAGAGCCACTGGTAGAACTCGTTGACCTTGCGCAGGCGGCGGGCCCGTTCGCCCTGGCCGCTGAACATCCGCAGGCCCTGCCCGGTGAGCTCTTCGAGCGCGGTCACCCGCTGCATCCGCTGCCGCACCAGTTCCGGCCACCGGTCCTCCTCCACCCGGTACAGCGCCGCCTCGCGGCCCTGCCTGGTGGTCTTCGAGATCACGCCGAGCCGCATGAGCAGCCGCACGTTGGTGCTGATCGATCCGGTGCTGGCGGCCAGCCCGTGGGACAGCTCCGCCGCGGTGCGCTCCGGCGGGTCGCAGATCAGCAGGAACGCCAGGATCCGGCCGGCGATCAGCGGCATGCCCTCGGTGGCCTCGAAGTGCGCCGCCATCTGTTCGATCCACTCCGACATGGCTGGCCGGTCGGTGCGCTGCAAGTAGTCGGACACGACGACTCCAGGTGATCGATTTAGCCCTCGCTGAAAAAATAGACCACAGCGAAGGTATTGGCCAAGCAACACCCGCGGGCGTGTCGGGAAGTTTCAGCGCCTGGCCAAGGCGGCCCGGACCGCTGAGGCGAACCGCAGTTGGGCGCCGCCGTCGGTCTGCTGGAAGCCCAGCGACGGCTCGGCGAGCTCCAACTCCAGCAGCAGCGGCCTACCGTCCGACGCGCGGACCAGATCGACCCGCGCGTAGAGCAGTTCCCGGCGGTCCGTTCCGAGGAACGCACCGAGCCCGTCCATCGCGTCCTCGGCCGCGCGGCGCAGCGCCGGTTCCGGGACGACCGGCCGCAGGGTCTCGCCGACGAACAGCCCCGAGTCGTCCAGCGCAGCGGATTCCGACAGCATCGCGCCCTTGACGAACGCGTGCGAATAGGCGCCGCCGAGGAAGACCAGCGCGGTCTCCCCCTCCCGGTCCACCGCCTCCTGGTAGGGCTGGAGGACCACGACGTGCGAATCGGCGTGCAGCCCGTCGAGATGCTCGCGGGCGGCGTCCAGCGAGCCCGGACCGAACCGGCCCGCGCCCCGCGAACCGGCACCGACCGACGGCTTCAGCACGAACTCCCCATCCGGCCAGTCGGCCGCCGAGCCCGGCGCGATCAGCTGCGTCGGCACCACGTCCAGCCCGGACGCGGCGAGATCGACGAGGTAGTGCTTGTCGGTGTTCCAGCGCACCACGTCGGCCGGGTTGGCCAGGTTCGGCACCGACTCGCACCACTTCAGGAACTCCGCGCGGCGCGCCGGGTAGTCCCAGGTCGCCCGCAGGATCACCAGGTCGGCCGCGGCGAAGTCGACCGCCGGGTCGTCCCAGGGCGCCCACCCGGCGGACACCCCGACCTCCCCGAGCACCGCGGGCAGCGCGGTGTCGTCGCCATCGGATTCGGGCAGCTCGGCACAACTGGCCAGCAGCACCCGCGCCATCACCGGGCTCGCGGTCCGGCCATCTTGCGGCGGTGCGCGGCGCCGATCTTCAGCGCCGCGGTCGTCTCGCCGTCCCACTCGTGCGGCGACAGCCCGTCGACCGCCTCGACCAGTGCCGCACCGACGGCCACATCGGGCACCAGCACGTCGCCGAACCGGCCGTCCTCGCCGATCAGCACGATCCGGGCACCGGCCCGACCCAAGTTCTCCACCACCGCGCGCGCCGAGCCGCCGTGCTCGTCGACGAACGCCTTGGCGGTGGCGATCGCCTTCGCCGGCGGTGCGGCGGTCTGCTCGGTGTCCTTGTCGGCTGCCGTCATGCCCGGATCATAAACAAATTCCGCCGCACGACGGGAAAAACCGTTGCGCACGACACCCGATCACTTCGACCCGGGCGGCGGGCGGGTTCAACTGCCGGGTGGGTTCGGGGGAAGATCGGGGCGGTGTGACGAGTTGCACCCAATGACGACAGGGGTAAGGAGAAAGCATGCGCGCGATTCGGGTAGCGACCAACGGCGGACCGGAGGTCCTGGAGCACACCGAAGTCGAGGCGCCCGACCCGCAGCCCGGTCAGCTCCTGGTCGAGGTCGCCGCGGCCGGGGTGAACTTCATCGACACCTACCAGCGCAGCGGGATCTACAAGATGAAGCTGCCGTTCACGCCCGGTTCGGAAGGCGCGGGCAAGGTCGTCGCGGTCGGCTCCGACGTCACCGGCTTCCAGGTCGGCGACCGGGTCGGCTGGGCGATGGCCCCGGGCAGCTACGCGGAGCGGGCGCTGGTCCCGGCTGACAAGGCGGTGCTGGTGCCCGACGGCGTGGACGACCGGACCGCGGCCGCCGCGCTGCTGCAAGGCCTGACGGCGCACTACCTGGTCACCTCGACGCACCAGGTGCGCACCGGCGAAACCGCCCTGGTGCACGCCGCGGCCGGCGGCATGGGCCTGCTGCTCACCCAGTTGATCAAGTCTCGCGGCGGCAACGTGATCGGCACGGTGTCCACGCCGGAGAAGGAAGAGCTGGCCCGGCGGGCGGGGGCCGACGAGATCATCCGCTACACCGAGGAGGACGTGGCCAAGGAGGTCGAGGACCTCACCGACGGCCGCGGCGTGGACGTCGTCTACGACGGGGTCGGCAAGACCACCTTCGACGCGAGCCTGGCCAGCCTGCGCCCGCGCGGCACGCTCGCGCTCTTCGGCGCGTCCAGCGGCCCGGTGCCGCCGGTGGACCCGCAGCGGTTGAACGCGGGCGGTTCGCTGTTCCTGACCCGCCCCAGCCTTGCCCACCACATCCTGACCCGCGACGAGCTGGACTGGCGCGCGGGTGAACTGTTCAACTGGATCACCACCGGCACCCTCAAGATCCGCATCGGCGCCACCTACCCGCTCGCCGAAGCCCGCCGCGCCCACGAAGACCTGGAGGGCCGCCGCACCACCGGAAAACTCCTCCTGCTCCCATAACCAACCCATTCCGACGGGGTGCGGGCAGCAACCGAGGTGAAGGGCACCTTCCACCAAGTTAGTTGGTAGAAGGTGCCCCTCACCTCTCACCCGAACGGAGAACGGCGGCGCGGGAACCGGATTCGACGACGCGGCCAGGCGCACCGACCGTCGCGCTGCGGTGGACGATCATCGCCTACCTGCGGCTGGTCGCCGCCGTAACAGCGGCCCCGAAAGCGCTAGCGCCGGATCGCAATTCCACGAAATGCGCGCTTGCTCGGTTGAATATCGCAATTCCTCGCGAAATAGCGCGGGAATCAGAAGGGCCAGCCGAGGATCGGGAGGCCGAGGGCCGAATCCACGGCCAGGGCCACGAACACGATCATCAGATACGTGTTGGACATGTGGAACAGCTTCATCGGCTTGGTCTTCTCGCCGCGCTTGGTGGCCGCGTGCAGCCGGTGCGCCAGGTAGAGGAACCACCCGCCCGCGAGCACCGCGAACGCCGTGTACAGCCAGCCGGTGGCCGGGGCCAGCAGCAGCGTCCAGACCACCATCAGCCAGGTGAACACCACGATCTGCCGGGACACGTACGTCGGGCGGGCCACCACCGGCAGCATCGGGACCCCGGCGCGCTCGTAATCGTCCTTGTACTTCATGGCCAGCGACCAGGTGTGCGGCGGGGTCCAGAAGAAGATCACCCCGAACATCACCAGCGCGGGCCAGTCCACCCGGCCGGTCACCCCGGCCCAGCCGATCACCACCGGCATGCAGCCCGCCGCACCGCCCCAGACGATGTTCTGCGCGGTGCGCCGCTTGAGCACCAGGGTGTAGACGAAGACGTAGAACAGGATGGTCCCGACCGCCAGCGAAGCGGCCAGCAGGTTCGTCGTCGCCCACAACCAGCCGAAGGACGCCACGCCGAGCGCGATGCCGAAGATCAGCGCGTGCCGGTTCGACACGGTGTGCCGCACCAGCGGGCGGGCCCGGGTGCGCTTCATCACCTGATCAATATCCACATCGGCGACGCAGTTCAGCGCGTTCGCGCTGCCCGCCGCCATGGTGCCGCCGACCAGCGTGGCGAGCACCAGCCATGGCGACGGGATGCCGCGCGCGGCCAGCAGCATCGCCGGGATGGTGGTCACCAGCAGCAGTTCGATGACCCGCGGTTTGATCAACCCGGCATAGGCTTTCAGCAGCTCAACGGGCCGCCGAGCACGCCGTGTCCGGGGGGCGTCGACGGCGGTCGTCACGACGCTGCGCTCACCGGCGACATGGCACTCCTAACGGCATTTCCGACGACCTGGACCAACCCGGAAGTGCGCGCACCACGCGGAATTGGACCGCCGCGCAATAGTAGGCGCGCTACTGAAGGCACCCTCGCGCGGGTGCCGGGTGGCCCTGGTCACGCCCCTTTCCCGCTATCCTGGAGGAGGTCTCGATCAATGGCCGCGCGCAGCGCGACGTCCCATCTTGCGCAAAGTCGCCATCTTGCGTGAAGTCGCAGGGCACGGCAGGTTTCGGCCGGGTCTCCGGTATCGGCCGAACGGCGCGATCGTGACCCCGGGACAATGGGGCATCCCGCACTCCGGGGCATCCCGATGAGCGGGGAGACATCAATTCAGACGGGTCGGCACGTGGCTGATCGGACACGACTAGGCTGCCCGTCGGACGAGGGATAACCGCGGTTCGAATCGGTCCAGCGACCGCATTCACCGCCGAGGGAAAAAACTGGAGCTGCGTCCGTGTCCGTCACCGACGACCTTGCCCGCTTGACCACCAAGCGACTGCCCGAAGACTGGACCGAACTGGATCAGCGCGCCGTGGACACCGCGCGGGTGCTGGCCGCCGATGCTGTGGAGCACTGCGGAAGCGGACACCCGGGCACCGCGATGAGCCTGGCCCCCGCCGCCTACGCCTTGTTCCAGCGCGTCCTGCGACACGACCCCAGCGACCCGAACTGGATCGGCCGCGACCGGTTCGTGCTGTCGGCTGGACATTCGAGCCTGACCCTGTACGTGCAGCTGTTCCTGTCGGGCTACGGCCTCGAACTGGACGACCTGAAGTCGCTGCGCAAGTGGGGTTCGAAGACGCCGGGCCACCCGGAGTACGGGCACACCGCCGGGGTGGAGACCACCACCGGCCCGCTGGGCCAGGGCCTGGCCACCGCGGTCGGGATGGCGATGGCCGCCCGCCGCGAGCGCGGCCTGTACGACCCGGAGACCGCGCCGGGTGACAGCCCGTTCGACCACCACATCTACGTGATCGCCTCCGACGGCGACATCGAGGAGGGCATCACCTCCGAGGCGTCGTCGCTGGCCGGTACCCAGCAGTTGGGCAACCTCACGGTGATCTACGACGCCAACGAGATCTCCATCGAGGACGACACCCGCATCGCGCTGTCCGAGGACACCGCCAAGCGCTACGAGGCCTACGGCTGGCACGTCGTCACGGTGCACGGCGGCGAGGACGTCCAGGGCCTGCTGGCGGCCATCGAGTCGGCCAAGGCGGAGACGACCCGGCCGACAATGATCGTGCTGCGCACCGTGATCGGCTACCCGGCGCCGACCAAGATGAACACCGGCAAGGCGCACGGTGCCGCGCTGGGCGCCGACGAGGTGGCCGGGGTCAAGCAAGCCCTGGGCTTCGACCCGGCCCAGTCGTTCCAGGTCGACACCGAGGTGCTGACGCACGCCCGCGAGGTCGTCGCGCGGGGCCAGGCCGCGCACACCGAGTGGCAGGTCGCCTTCGACAAGTGGGCGGCGGCCAATCCGGAGCGCAAGGCCCTGCTGGACCGGCTGAGCACCCGCGAGCTGCCCGCCGGTTGGCAGCAGAAGCTGCCGACCTGGGAGGCCGACGGCAAGGCGGTGGCCACCCGCAAGGCCTCCGGCGAGGTGCTGGCCGCGCTGGCCGACGTGCTGCCCGAGCTGTGGGGCGGTTCGGCCGACCTGGCGGAGAGCAACAACACCACGATCAAGGGCGCTGACTCGTTCGGCCCGGAGTCGATCTCCACCGGCAGCTGGAGCGCCAACCCGTACGGCCGGACGCTGCACTTCGGCATCCGCGAGCACGCGATGGGCGCGATCCTCAATGGCATCGCGCTGCACGGCGGCACCCGCCCCTACGGCGGCACCTTCCTGGTGTTCAGCGACTACATGCGCCCGGCCGTCCGGCTGGCCGCGCTGATGAAGGCCCCGGCCATCTACGTGTGGACGCACGACTCGATCGGCCTGGGCGAGGACGGCCCGACGCACCAGCCGATCGAGCACCTCGCGGCGCTGCGCGCGATCCCCGGCTTCTCGCTGGTCCGCCCGGCGGACGCCAACGAGACCGCGGCCGCTTGGAAGGCGATCCTGGAGGACCCGAGCGGCCCGGCCGGTCTGGCGTTGACCCGCCAGGGCGTGCCTACCCTGGAGGGCGTGGCCGCCGACGGCGTCGCCAAGGGCGGTTACGTGCTGGCCGAGGCAGGCAGCGGTGCGCCGCAGGTGGTGCTGATCGGCACCGGCTCCGAGGTCCAGCTCGCCGTCGAGGCCAGGAAGATCCTGGAGTCCGAGGGCGTTGCCACTCGTGTGGTGTCGATGCCGTGCGTGGAGTGGTTCGACGCGCAGGACGAGGCCTACCGGGAGCAGGTGCTGCCGGGCGCGGTCAAGGCCCGCGTCTCGGTCGAGGCGGGCATCGCGATGCCGTGGTACCGGTTCGTCAAGGACGCCGGTGAGTCGGTGTCCATCGAGCACTTCGGCGCCTCGGCCGACTACAAGACCCTTTACACCGAGTTCGGCATCACCGTGGACGCCGTTGTCGCGGCGGCCCGGCGCAGCCTGAGCAACGTCGAGCAGGCGTGAGCGGAGGAATTCCTGTGACCACCAACCCGAACCTCAAGGCGCTCAGCGAGGCCGGGGTATCGATCTGGCTGGACGACCTGTCCCGCCAGCGGATCTCCTCGGGCAACCTCGCCGAGCTGATCACCGACAAGGCCGTCGTCGGGGTGACCAGCAACCCGACGATCTTCGCCAACGCGCTGTCCAACGCCGCCGACTACAACGGCAAGGTGCGCGAGCTGGCGGCCCGCGGCGCGAGCGTGGACGACACGGTGCGCGAGCTGACCACCACCGACGTCCGGGACGCCGCGGACATCTTCCGCAACGTCTACGAGTCCACCGGCGGCGTCGACGGCCGGGTTTCCCTGGAGGTCGACCCGCGGCTGGCGCACGACACCGATCGCACCGTGGCCGAGGCCGTTGACCTGTGGAAGGCCGTGGACCGGCCGAACCTGATGGTCAAGATCCCGGCGACCCTGGCGGGTCTGCCCGCGATCACCCGGGTGCTGGCCGAGGGCGTGAGCGTCAACGTGACGCTGATCTTCTCGGTGCAGCGCTACCGCGAGGTGATGGACGCGTTCCTGGCCGGGCTGGAGCAGGCCAAGGCCAACGGCCACGACATCAGCCAGATCTCCTCCGTCGCGTCGTTCTTCGTGTCCCGGGTGGACACCGAGATCGACAAGCGGCTGGCGAAGATCTCCGGCGGTGACCGGCTGCGCGGCAAGGCCGCGATCGCCAACGCCCGGCTGGCCTACGCCGCCTACGAGGAGATGTTCGGCACCGAGCGCTGGAAGGCGCTGGAGGCCGTCGGCGCCAAGCCGCAGCGTCCACTGTGGGCATCCACCGGTGTGAAGGACCCGGCCTACTCCGACACGCGTTACGTGGACGAGCTGGTCGCGCCGAACACGGTGAACACCATGCCGGAGGCGACGCTGAAGGCCACCGCCGACCACGCCGACCTGCGCGGCGACACGGTCCGCGGCACGGGCCCCGCCGCGCAGCAGGTCTTCGACGAGCTGGCCGCCATCGGCATCGACTTGGACGACGTGTTCGCGGTCCTGGAGCGCGAGGGCGTCGAGAAGTTCGACAAGTCCTGGGCCGAGCTGCTGCAAACCGTCAGCGAACAGCTCGCGCAGGCCGAGTAACGAACCGTCGAAGTCTCCGGGATCCGGGCCGGTGCGCGCCTGCCGCACCGGCCCGGATCGGCGACACTGTGGTCGCATGGAATCGGCTTGCGAAGCCTGTCGTCGAACTCGTTGTGGTCGGCGGATCCCCTGCCATCGCGGCGCGCGGGATCGAAGACCGGCACCGAGATCGAATCCGCTGCCGCGAAGTCAGGTTCGAGCCCAACTGAATCAAGCGCTGAAGGACTTACATGGCAACCGAAACCTCTGTCGACATTTCCGATGTGGCGCTAGCGGCCGAGGCCCGAGCGCTGGTCGAGCGGCTGGCCGCCGATGCGGTTGCCAGCAAGCTCGCCGCCCAGGACGCCACGCTGTGGGGCCCGGACGCCGAGGCCGAGGCATCCATCCGACTGTCCTGGACCACGCTGCACGAAAGCTCCCGCCCGCTGCTCGCGGAAATCGACGCGCTGCGCGCCGAACTCCACGCCGAGGGACTGGACCGGATCGTGCTGGCCGGGATGGGCGGCTCATCGCTGGCGCCGGAGGTGATCACCGCGACCGCCGGGGTGCCGCTGGTCGTGCTGGACACCACCGATCCCGGACAGGTCGCCGACGCGCTGTCCGGTGATCTCGAACGCACCGTGCTGGTGGTCTCCTCGAAGTCGGGCACCACCGTCGAGACCGACAGCCACCGCCGAATCTTCGAGCACGCTTTTTCGCAAAACGGAATCGATCCTGTGACCCGCATCATCGTGGTCACCGATCCCGGTTCGCCGATGGAGTCGGCGGCGCGCGAAGCGGGCTACCGCAAGGTCTTCACCGCGGACCCGCACGTCGGCGGCCGCTACTCGGCGCTGACCGCCTTCGGCCTGGTGCCCGCCGGGCTGGCCGGTGCCGATGTCGCCGCCCTGCTGGATGACGCGGCAGCCGTTTTCCCGCGGCTGAGCGCCGACGACGAGAACAACCCGGCGCTGCGGCTGGGCGCGGCCCTGGGCGCGGCGCACACCGGGGGCGCCGAGAAGGTCGTGTTCGCCGACACCGGTTCCGGCATCAAGGGCTTCGGCGACTGGGTCGAGCAGCTGATCGCCGAGTCCACCGGCAAGAACGGCACCGGGCTGCTGCCGGTCGTCGTGGAGAACGCCGACGCTCCCGGGTTCGCCGACGCCGCTGCCGATGCGACGACCGTAGCGGTCGGCCCGGGCGTGCCGGGTGCGCGGATCAGCACCACCGGCCCGCTGGGCGGCATGTTCCTGCTGTGGGAGTTCGCCACCGCGGTGGCGGGTCGGCTGCTGGGCATCAACCCGTTCGACCAGCCGGACGTGGAGGCCGCGAAGAAGGCGGCGCGGGCGCTGCTGGACGGTGCGGCCGGTGGCCCGGCCGCGACTCCGGCGCTGGTCGACGGCTCGATCGAGGTGCACCCCTCCGGCGAGTGGCTTTCGGCCGGGGTGGGCAACGTGACCGAGGCGCTGCGCGCGTTCCTGGCCACCGCGCCGCGCGGCGGCTACCTGGCGATCCAGGCGTACTTGGATCGCCTCGACGACGCCTCGACCGCAGTGCTGCGCCCGGAGTTGGCGCGCCGCACCGGGTTGCAGACGACGTTCGGGTGGGGGCCGCGCTTCCTGCACTCCACCGGCCAGTACCACAAGGGCGGCCACCAGAACGGCGTGTTCCTGCAGATCACAGGTGCGCCGGAACACGACTTGGCGGTGCCGGATCGGCCGTACACTCTGGCCGGGCTGCAGCGCGCCCAGGCGTTGGGCGACGGGCAGGTGCTGGCCGACCGGAACCGACCGGTGCTGCGGCTGCACCTCACCGACCGGGCGGCCGGACTGGTCGAGCTGGTCAAGGCCGTGCAGGACCTGCACGGCCAAGTTGGTCAGGGGCAGGAGGGTCAGGCGTGACTCAGAGCGACCAGTGGCACAACCCGCTGCGCGACCCGCGGGACAAGCGGTTGCCGCGGATCGCGGGCCCGTGCGGGCTGACGATCTTCGGCGTGACCGGTGACCTGTCGCGCAAGAAGCTGATGCCCGCGATCTACGACCTGGCCAACCGGGGCCTGCTGCCACCGGGCTTCGCGCTGACCGGCTTCGCCCGCCGCGACTGGGCCGACCAGGACTTCGGCCAGGTCGTCTACGACGCGGTCAAGGAGCACGCGCGGACGCCGTTCAAGCAGACCGTCTGGGACAGCCTGGCGGAGGGCATCCGGTTCGTGCCGGGCTCGTTCGACGACGACGCCGCCTTCGACCGGCTCTCCGACACGGTCAAGCAGCTCGACGCCGACCGGGGCACCGGCGGCAACCACGCGTTCTACCTGTCGGTGCCGCCCTCGGCGTTCCCGACGGTGCTCAAGCAGCTGTCCCGATCCGGGCTGACCAGTCCGTCCGAGGACAGCTGGCGCCGGGTGGTCATCGAGAAGCCGTTCGGCCACGACCTGCGCAGCGCGCAGCAGCTCAACCAGATCGTCAACGACGTGTTCCCCGAGGAGTCGGTGTTCCGCATCGACCACTACCTCGGCAAGGAGACGGTGCAGAACATCCTGGCGCTGCGCTTCGCGAACCAGCTGTTCGAGCCGATCTGGAACGCCAACTACGTGGACCACGTGCAGATCACCATGGCCGAGGACATCGGCCTGGGTGGGCGCGCCGGTTACTACGACGGCATCGGCGCGGCGCGGGACGTGATCCAGAACCACCTGCTGCAACTGCTGGCGTTCACCGCGATGGAGGAGCCGGTTTCGTTCTCCCCGCAGGCGCTGCGCGCGGAGAAGGTGAAGGTGCTGTCGGCGACCAAGCCGGTCGGCCCGTTCGACGAGACCACCGCCCGCGGCCAGTACACCGGTGGCTGGCAGGGCGGTTCGCTGGTGCCGGGCCTGCACGAGGAGGGCGGCTTCGCCTCCGACTCGACCACCGAGACCTACGCGGCGATCACCCTCGAAGTGGCGAGCCGACGCTGGGCCGGGGTGCCGTTCTACCTGCGCTCCGGCAAGCGGCTGGGCCGTCGGGTCACCGAGATCGCGGTGGTGTTCAAGCGCGCCCCGCACCTGCCCTTCGACACCACGATGACCGAGGAACTCGGGCAGAACGCCCTGGTGATCCGGGTGCAGCCGGACGAGGGCATCACGATGCGCTTCGGCGCGAAGGTGCCGGGCACCTCGATGGAGGTGCGCGATGTGACCATGGACTTCGGCTACGGGCACGCGTTCACCGAGTCCTCGCCGGAGGCCTACGAGCGGCTGATCCTGGACGTGCTGCTGGGTGAGCCGTCGCTGTTCCCGGTCAACGAAGAAGTCGAGCTGTCCTGGGAGATCCTCGACCCGGTGCTGGACCACTGGGCGGCCCGCGGCAAGCCCGAGCCGTACAAGGCCGGGACGTGGGGTCCGCCGTCGGCGGACGCGATGCTGGCCCGAACCGGACGCACCTGGAGGCGACCGTGATCATCGATCTGCCGTCCACCACCACTTCGCAGGTCAACAAGAAGCTGGTCGAACTGCGCGAGACCGGTGGTGCCGTCGCGCTGGGCCGGGTGCTGACCCTGGTGATCGTCACCGGGGACGGCACCGAGGTGGAGAAGGCCATCCAGGCCGCCAACGACGCGAGCCGGGAGCACCCGTGCCGGGTGATCGTGGTGGCCAGCGGGGCGCGCCAGGCCGCACCCCGGTTGGACGCCCAGATCCGCATCGGTGGCGACGCCGGGGCGTCGGAGGTCGTGGTGCTGCGGCTGTACGGGCCGCTGGCCGACGAGGGCGCGGGCTCGGTGGTGCCGCTGCTGCTGCCGGACGCGCCGGTGGTGGCCTGGTGGCCCACCGATGCGCCGGACAGTCCCGCCAAGGATCCGATCGGTGTGCTGGCGCACCGGCGGATCACCGACGCGGCGGCCGAAGCGGACCCGATCGCCGCCCTGCAGAAACGCGTCCGGTCCTATGTGGACGGTGACACGGATCTGGCCTGGACTCGGCTGACCTCGTGGCGCGCGCTGCTGGCGGCGGCGCTGGACCTGCCGCCGCACGACCCGGTCACGGCCGCGACGGTGACCGGCGCCGCGGACTCGCCGTCGACCGATCTGCTGGCCGGGTGGCTGGCCAGCTACCTGAAGATTCCGGTGCGTCGGCTGGACCACCCGCGCGGCCCCGGCATCGTCTCGGCGGTCCTGGAGCGGGAATCGGGCGACGTGCAGATCGTCCGCCCGGACGGCAAGGTCGGGTCGCTGACCCAGCCCGGCCAACCGGACCGGCGGGTGGCGTTGCAACGCCGCGAGGTGCGCGACTGCCTCACCGAGGAGCTGCGCCGCCTCGACCCGGACGAGATCTACGAGAACACCCTGCACGGGTTGGCGAACATCGTGCGCGGCGAGGAGGAACCGGCGGAAGACACCGGGGCGAAGGCATGACCCGACCCGATGTCGTCGTGCACGCCACCGGCGAACTGCTGGCGGCGGCCGCGGCGGCGCGGTTGATCACCAAGCTGGTCGACGCCCAGGCCGCGCACGGTGTCGCGTCGGTGGTGCTCACCGGTGGTCGCACCGGTATCGGCGTGCTCGAACAGCTGCACCTCTCCCCCGCCCGGGAGGCGGTGGACTGGGCGAACGTCGACATCTACTGGGGCGACGAGCGGTTCCTGCCGGACGGCGACCCGGACCGAAACGCCACCCAGGCCCGCCACGCACTGCTGGACCACGTCGCCGTGGACCCGCTGCGGGTGCATCCGATGGCCCCTTCGGACGGCAAGTTCGGCGCGGACGCCGACGCCGCGGCGGCGCACTACGCGGAGGTGTTGGCGACCACGGCCTCGCGGGCGACCGACATCGCGGTGCCGCACTTCGACGTGCTGCTGCTGGGCGTCGGCGAGGAGGGCCACACGGCGTCGCTTTTCCCGGACACGCCCTACGTGCAGGAGACCGAGCGGACGGTGGTGGGGGTGCACGACTGCCCGAAGCCACCGCCGACCCGGATTTCCCTCACGCTTCCGGCGATCCAAGCCGCATCGGAGGTGTGGCTGATGACCACCGGCGCCGCCAAGGCCGACCCGGTGGCCGCAGCGCTGGGCGGTGCGAAACCGGTCGACATCCCGGCGGCGGGAGCCCGCGGCCGCACCCGAACCCTCTGGCTCCTGGACCGCCAAGCAGCCTCAGCCATCCCCACCGGCAGCTGACTTTTCGAGGTGAGGGGCACCCGTGACCAAGTTACTGGGTCACGGGTGCCCCTCACCCATTGCGAATAGCGCACCACAGGCGGCGCTCAGCTCCTTGATCACCCTGTTGCCGAAGGCGCGGAGCGCGGCGGAGGTTGGCCCGACTCCGGCTGGGTCAGGAGCTCCCGAAGTACCGCCCGCAGTGACAACTGCGTCGAGGTCCGGATCCTCTGGGATGCCGCCTCGGTCCGGGACTCCAAGGCACCCGACGGTGGCATGCTGACCTTCGAACCCACCGCATGGCACTCCTTCCGCATCTCGTTACGCACCTGAACCCGGTTCGCGCGGCGGCACGAGCAGCGCCGCGCTCCGTTCAGGTGAGAGGTGAAGGGCACCTTTCGCCAACTAACTTGGTAAAAGGTGCCCTTCACCCCGCCTCATCGCGCGCTTCAGGACGTGGGTTGGGCGTAGACGATGATGTTGTCGAGGTAGCGCCTGTCCTTGCGGTCGAATTGGCCGCCGCAGGTGATCAGTCGCAGTTCCGGCGCCGACGTGGTGCCGTAGACGGCTTCGGTCGGGAACGCGTTCTTTTCGTGGCGTTCGATCCGCGACACGGCGAAACTCACCGTGCTGCCGTCCGCGCGATCGACGTGGATCTCCTGTCCTGGACGCATTTCGCGGAGCCGGAAGAACACCGCAGGGCCCTGGTAGGAGTCGACGTGGCCAGCGATCACCGCCGGACCGCGTTCGCCGGGCTCGGGCCCGGCCCGCCACCAGCCGGTGCCCTCGTTGGTGTTCGGTGGCGGCAACACGTTGTTCTGATCCACCTCAAGCGGACCGATCGCAGCGTTGACCCCGATCGCCGGAATCCGAATGCGCACCGGCGCGGCGACCTGCTCGTCGACCTCCGCCGCAACGGCTGGCGGCGCTGGTGTCGACGACGGCACCGGCGGCGCGGGCGGAAGTGGCGGTTCGGACGCCGCTACGGCCACGTCACGGGGCGGAGCGTGGGCGGTGTTGCAGCCGGTCAAGGTCGGCACGAGCGCGGCGCACAGGGCGAGAACGGCCGCGGACCGCACGGGCCCGCGACCGCCACCGGTGCGCAATTCGAAGAGCGTCACCGCAAACCCCTCGCCTTAACCGCGCGCGCTGCTCAGTCGCTTGCGGGCCAGAAGCGCACCGCCAGTCGCCAGCGCGATGCCACCCGCGACGCTGATCGGGAACAGCACGCTGTCCTCAGCCGCACCGCCCATGCCGGTCTCGACACCACCGCTGGGGGCGCCCCCGTTGTCGTCGTCATCGTCGAACGCGGTAGCACCCATCCCGGTCTCAACGCCACCGCTCGGCGCACCGCCGTCGTCGTCATCGTCGTCGAACGCGGTAGCACCCATCCCGGTCTCGACACCACCGCTCGGCGCACCGCCGTCATCGTCATCGTCGTCGACGAATGCCGTGGCACCCATGCCGGTTTCGACACCGCCGCGCGGCGCCGCGCCGCCGTCGTCGTCGCCACCGTTGTCGTCATCGTCGTCATCGGCCAACGTGCTCGCGGCCGGTCCGCTGGTCGAAGCGGGCGCGGCGACTGCCGGAAGGGCCGTTCCGAGAGCAACGCCGCTGGCGAGCAGAACTGCCGCAAGCCACCTCGGGTTGAGGGTCGACATCTTCGAATTCCTTCCAAGTCGTGGATTCGCGGTGCGTCGGGTGGCGCACCACGAGCCGAATTGCGGTGATCCTGTTGCTATGTCCGCTTTTCTCGGCCAGGCAAAGCATCGCAGTCGCACGATGGGCGGCAGATGAAGCAAAGGTGAGGGAACTTTCATTCGCGGCCATTCCAAATCGCCGCCGTACCCCAGCGCGAATTCGGCGAAGACGGTGCGATGTCGGACGCGGCTCCGCACATCGACCGATCAGACCTGATCAGGTGACGCGGCCATTCCTCGCCATTCCCTTGCTCGACCGGATGTTGGTCGTACCCTGTGGCGCGCAACGACGATCAACGGCGAAGGCGAGCTGGGATGACCCGCACTCAGGGACTGCGTCGGATTCGGGCCGACGTGTTGGGGCTGGCGTTGGCGTCGGTGGCCATCCTGCTCGGGATCTTCGGGACCACCGGAGCTGCCGCGAAGGCGCCGACCACCGCGATGCGGGGCGTGTGGATCGCCGGGGTGGACAACATCGACTGGCCGAGCAAGCCGGGGCTTTCCCCGCAGCAGCAACAGGACGAGTACCGCAGGCTGCTCGACGAGGCCGTGGCGAACAAGCTGAACGCGGTGTTCGTCCAGGTGCGGCCGACCGCCGATGCGTTCTGGCCGTCCCCTTACGAGCCGTGGTCGCATTGGCTGACCGGGCAGCAGGGCCGCGATCCCGGCTACGACCCGCTGCGGTTCCTGGTCGACGAGACGCACCAGCGCGGCCTGCAGTTCCACGCCTGGTTCAACCCGTACCGGGTCAGCATGCACGACGATCCGCAGGCGCTCGTGCCGGAGCATCCCGCGCGGCAGCACCCGGAGTGGACCTTCGCCTACGGCGGCAAGCTGTACTACAACCCGGGTGTGCCGCAGGCCCGCCAGTTCGCGATCGACGCGATCATGCACGCGGTGGCGAACTACCCCGTCGACGGCGTGCACCTGGACGACTACTTCTACCCGTACCCGGTCGAGGGCCAGCAGATCCCGGACCAGCAGACCTTCGCCGAGCACGGCCGGGGTTTCGACAACATCGACGACTGGCGGCGCGACAACGTGAACCGCCTGGTGTCCGAATTGGACACTCAGGTGCACCAGGCCAAGCCGGGCGCGGAATTCGGCGTCAGCCCGTTCGGCATCTGGCGCAACGCCGCCAGCGACCCGGCCGGTTCGAACACCAACGGGCTGGAGTCGTACTCGGCGATCTACGCCGACACCCGCAGGTGGGTGCGGGAGGGCTGGGTCGACTACATCGCCCCGCAGGTCTACTGGCAGCTCGGCCATCCGGTTGCCGACTACGCGGCGCTGGTCCCGTGGTGGTCCCAGACGGTGGCGGGCACCGATGTGGCACTCTACATCGGCCAGGGCGCCTACCGGGTCGGCGGCGAGGGCTGGACCGACCCCGGCGAGCTCTCCGCCCACCTGACGTTCAACAGCAAGTACCGGAACGTCAAGGGCGACATCTACTTCAGCGCCAAATCCCTGACCACCAACGCAACCCAAGCCATGACCCGCCTGGTCGCAGAACACTACGCCGACTACTGATCCCGTCCCCGTCCACACCGTTCAGGCGAAGAGTGAAGGGCACCTTCGACCGGCTTACTCGGTCAAAGGTGCCCTTCACCCATAGGCGGATCCGGGTGAAGGGCACCTTTCGCCAACATAGTTGGTGGAAGGTGCCCTTCACCTCGCACTCATCGTGGTGAATCGGGGGTGGGGGTGTCTCGGTAGATCTGGAGGCGGAGTTCGCGGGCTTTGGTCATGTGGTCTCGGGCCAGGTCGTGGGCGCGGGTTGGGTCGCGGTTCTCGATCGCTTCGATTAGGGCGTGGTGTTCGGCGAGGGCTGCTGGCCAGCGACCGGGGGCTTTGAGGGTGGTGGCCGGGTAGCGGGTCAGGTGGTTGTTCAGGCGGGTCAGCAGGTCGACGATGGTGCCGTTGTGGCTGGCCAACCAGATGGCCTCGTGCACCGCGCGGTTGGCCGCCGCCATCGCGGGCGGGTCATCGGTCGGGGTGGCGTCCATGGCCGCCTGCGCGCGCCGGATCCGGATCAGGTCGAAGTCGGTGTGCCGCTGGGCGGCGGCGGAGGCCGCGGTGGCTTCCAGGGAGATCCGGACCTCGTAGATCTCCAGGATCTCCTCGGGGCTGCGGGTGCGCACGCGCATGCCCCGGTCGCCGCGCTCCACCAGTCCGTCCTGCTCCAGGCGGCGCAGCGCCTCGCGCACCGGCGTGCGGCTGGTGCCGTACCGGTCGGCAAGTGCCAGCTCGACCAGTTGGGCTCCGGTCTCGAACGTGCCGTCGACGATCTCACCGCGCAGCCGTTCGTACACTTCGGACAGTGCTGCTCCCCTCCTCTCGTGCGCGCCAATTCCGGTTCTCACCGCGACTCACGACCTCGCCCGGCCCGCGCTCGCACCGGCCAACCGGCCGAACACCGCACCCGAGGTCAGCCCGCTGCCGCCCGGGTAGTTCCCGGCGAACAGCCCACCGACCATCTCACCCGCTGCGTACAGCCCATCGATCGGCTTGCCGTCGGTGCCCAGTACCTGGGCGGATTCGTCCACTCGCACCCCGCCGAAGGTGAAGGTGATCCCGCAGCCCACCGCGTACCCGTAGTACGGCGCGGTGTCCAACGCCTGCGCCCAGTTCGACTTCGGCGGGCTGACCCGGGCGGCGCGGCCGTCCTTGACCGCCGGGTCGAACGGATTGTCCACAATAGATTCGTTGAACTCGGACACGGTGCGCCGCAGGCCATCAGCGTCGATGCCGAGCCGTTCGGCGAGTTCGGACAGCGAGTCGGCCCGCGCACCGGCGATCGGCCACGAGTCGTACTCCTCCTTGCGCAGCAGCGGACGCGTCTTGGCGTCGAAGAGCTGGAACGCACGTCCCCGCGGCTGGTGCAGGATGTCGCGGCCGTACTTGGCGTAGGTGTAGTTGCGGAAATCCGCGCCCTCGTCGACGAACCGCGCACCGTCGGCGTTGACGACGATGCCGATCGGATAGCTCTGCCGGGTCAGCTGGTTGGTCAGCTCCCGGTCGCCGCCGGTCGGGCTGGCATCGGCGTCCCAGGCCACGCTGTGGCAGGAACCCCAGTCGCCGTGCGCGGCGGCACCGGCGGCCAGCGCGAGGTCGAGCACCTCACCGGTGTTGGTGGGCGTGCCGCGGACCAAAGCACGATCCCAGCCCTCCCCGAGGTGCTTCGCGCGACGCTTCGGGTCGGCCTCGAAGCCACCGGCCGAAAGCACCACCGCACCAGCCCGGATCCGATGCTCCGCACCCGCGGCGTCGCGGTAGCTGACGCCGCGTTCGGCGGCGTCGGCGAGGTGCAGCGCGGTGACCTCAGCGCCGTAGCGGATCTCCACTCCTTCACGCAGCGCCGCCTCGGTGTGCCGGGCGATGAGGCCCTTGCCGCCGTCGACGGTGCCGACGAACAGCCCGCCGGAGAACACCCACTCGCCACCGGAGAGGTACGCCTGCCGCTCGTACAGCAGCCGCCACCTGATGCCCTTGCCCGCCAGCCACCGCACGGTGTCGGTGGACCGGGAGACCAACACCTCGGTCAGCATCGGATCGCACCTGCCGTCGGTGACCCGCCGCATGTCGTCCGCGAATGCGCGCCGCGGGTATGCGGGCACCACCGAGTTGGCGTGGCGCTCGTCGGGTTCGAGCAGGTCGGCGATGTCATCGATGCTGTCGAAGGCGAACCGGAACGCACCGGCGGTGTAGAACGAGTTGCCACCGGCGGCGTCGGCGGACGCCTTCTCCAGCAGCAGCACCGTCGCGCCCTGCTCGACGGCCGAGTGCGCGGCCGAGAACCCGGCATTGCCGCCGCCGACCACCACCACGTCGAACTGCTCGGACATCCTGCTCCTCCCTGGGTTTCAGCGGTCCAGCGCCCAGAGCGCGGCGATCGATGCCAACTCGCCGGTACACCGCTGCATACACAAGTATTCACACGGCGCGGCACGGCGCGTCAAGGCCCGGTGGTGGAGCGGCTGGGTGCCGGAGCGGCTTCGAAGGCGGGCTCAGGTGAGTTCGGCGAAGTGCTGGACATGGGTGGTGGCCGCGACGACGAGGCCTCCTGCCGGATGACCGTTTGCCGCTGTCGCGTAGGTGAAATCCGGCCCGGTCGCTTGATGCCGACCTACTGCGGCTCGGTGATCACCACGACACCGTCCTGGTCGGAGACCACGTGCTCGCCGGGCACGAAACGGATGCCGCCGAGTTCGATCACCTCGTCGACGGTGCCCTCACCGGTCTTGGTGCTCTTGCGCGGGTTGGTGCCGAGCGCCTTGACGCCGAAGTCCATCTCCGCCAGCAGCGCCGAATCGCGCACCGCGCCGTTGATGATGACCCCGCGCCAGCCGTTCGAGCGGCCGATCTCGGCGATCACGTCGCCGATCAGCGCGGTGTGCAGCGAGCCGCGACCGTCGACGACCAGCACCTGCCCGTCGCCCGGCTCGGAGAGCACCTGCTTGAGCAGCGCGTTGTCCTGGAAGCAGCGGACCGTGCGGATCCGGCCCTCGAATGCGGCGCGGCCACCGAAGTTGCGGAACTGCACGTCGCAGCTGCGCACCTGCGGCCCTTCCCGATCCGCCAGATCAGCCGTCGCCACAGTCATGATTCCTCCCGGTCACCGCCGCTCCAACGGCGAGCGTATCCACCCCCGACCGAACTCCGCACAACACCGCGATCAACACCACACCGATCCGACTCCGCCGGTCTCACCCGGGCACTAGATCCGGCCGGTTGTGGGCGCGCAGGCTTTCCTGCGATCCCTTCACGCGTCTCGCCACCACTGCGAAGTAGTCGGCGACCGCGGTTCCCCATTCCGCCGACGAGTGACCCCATCTACCCGACCAGTCCTTGAAGACCCCGTCGGCGACGTGCTGAGGATCCGCCGGTGCCGAACGGATTTCCGCGAACGCGCCCACGAGGCGGGCAACCGCAGGCCGATGTCAGTGGTCGCAGGTGCGGGCTCTTTCGAGGAGGATGGCGCGTTCACTGCTGTTCGCCGTGAGGGTTGCGGCTCGTTCGAATTCAGCGCGGGCCTCTTCGGGTCGGTTGAGTTTGACGAGGAGATCGCCGCGGACGCTGGGCAGCAGGTGGTAGTTCCGCAACGACGGTTGCGACACGAGCTGGTCGACCAGGCCCAGGCCGTGCTCCGGGCCGTAGGCCATCGACACCGCCACCGCGCGGTTGAGCTCCACCACCGGCGACCGGGAGATGTCGGCCAGCACCTCGTAGAGCGCCGCGATGCGAGCCCAGTCGATCTCATCCGGAGTCCGGGCCCGCGCGTGGCAGGCGGCGATCGCGGCCTGCAGCGTGTACGGGCCGGGCCTGGCGCTGAGCTGCTCCGCGCGTGCCAGCGCCGCCAGCCCGCGCCTGATCAACAGCTGGTCCCACCGGGTGCGGTCCTGCTCCAGCAAGAGCACCGGCTCGCCCGAAGGGCCGGTCCGGGCGGCGGTGCGGGACGCCTGGATCTCCAGCAGCGCCACCAGCCCGTGCACCTCGGGTTCGTCCGGCACCAACCCGGCCACGATGCGCCCGAGCCGCAACGCGTCCTCGCACAGCTCGGCCCGCATCCAGTCCTCACCCGCCGTCGCGGCATAGCCCTCGTTGAAGACCAGGTAGATGACCTCCAGCACCGAAGGCAGCCGGGCCGCGAGTTCGTCGCCGCTCGGCGTCTCGAACGGAATCTGCTTGCGGGCCAACGTCTTCTTGGCCCGCACGATGCGCTGGGCGACGGTCGCCTCGGGCACCAGGAACGCGCGGGCGATCTCGGTGGTCGTCAGCCCGCACAGCACCCGCAGGGCCAGCGCCACGCGCGCCTCGGTGGACAGCACCGGGTGGCAGGCGGTGAACACCAGCCGCAGCAGATCATCACCGAAATCGGGGCCGGATTCGACGTCGGCGGGCTCCTGGAACTGCTGGTGTTCCAGCTCGCGCCCGAGCTCTTCCTGCTTGCGCGCCAACCGCTGGTCGCGGCGCAGCCGGTCGATCGCGCGGTGCTTGGCGGTCGACATCAGCCAGGCCCCGGGGTTCGGCGGGACACCGGCGTCCGGCCATTTCTGCAGGGCGATGACCAGCGCGTCCTGCGCGAGTTCCTCGGCCAGGCCGACATCGCCGACGATCCGGGCCAGACCGGCGATCAGCCGGGCCGCCTCGATCCGCCAGACAGCCTCGATGGCGCGGTGCGTTTCGACAACGGTCACCGCGCCATCTCAGCGCGTCCCGCCGGTGGCGGCAAGCAGGTTCAGGCGATGCCGCCGTGCTTGCGCACCTCCTCGCGCAGCCGGTACTCGCGGTCGGCCTCGCCCTCGGACATCGCGTCGGCGGCGACGAAGTCCTCGGTCTCGAAGATCTGGCGCACCTCGACCGACGCCGGGCACCGCTTGGCCCATTCGACCATCTCCTCGCGGGAACGGACCTGGAACAGCCAGAATCCAGCGATCAGCTCCTTGGTCTCGGCGAACGGCCCGTCCACGATCGCCCGCCCGCCATCCGCGGTGACCTCGGTGCGGAAGCCCTTGGAACTGGGGTGCAGGCCTTCACCGGCCAGCAGGACACCGGCCTTGACCAGCTCCTCGTTGTAGTCGCCCATCTCCTTGATGACCTCTTCGCTGGGCAGCACGCCAGCTTCGCTGTCCTCGTCGGCCTTGACGATCACCAGGAATCGCATCGTGGGTCACTCCTCCGTCTGGTGCGTCCGGTCCCTCCGGCCGCTCACCAACGCATCGAACGGGCTCCCCGGAAATCGACACATCCCTCGATTTTCTTCTGCAAACACATGCCCTTCTCCGCAGGGCCCATTCCGAGCGAGATCACCGGCTTTCAACCGAGCAGATGCCTCGACGTGAGCTCGTTGAACAGCTCCGGGTTCTCCATGTTCGTCATGTGCCCGCAACCGGCCATCTCGACGAGTTCGGCCTCGGGCATCCGCTGGGCCGCTTCTCCGGCGATTCGGTGCAGGTCGGACAGCTCCAGTTCGCCGACGACCAGCAGCGTCGGCGCGGTGATCTGCTCCAACGCGGCCTTGACGTCGCGCTCCAGCATCTTCCCGGCCGCCGCGTGGTGCTTGCGGACGGTGGCCATGGCCATCTCGCGGCAGCGCGCCCGGATCCCCGGGTCCACCTCGTCCGGCCGCCGATGCGGACCGTCCACGGCGAACCGCAGGAACGCGTCGACGTACCGGTCGGCGTCCTTCGCCTCGATCGCCTCGGCCTGTTCCCGGTGGCGAGCCAGCAGGAACGGGTCGCGGAACTCCACCGGCGGGATGCCGGGGCCGCTGAGCACCATGCGGCGCACCCGCTCGGGGTAGCGCAGCGCGAACGCCGAGGCGGTGGCACCGCCCATCGAATTGCCCAGCAACGACGCCGATTCGACCCCGAAGAAGTCCAGCAGCTCTCGAAGGTCCTCCTCGGGGCGGTAATCGACCATCCCCGTGCTGGAGCGTCCCTGCGAGCGCGCGTCGTAGCGGATCACCGCGTGGTCCGAGGCGAGTTCCAACTGCTCGTCCCACATCCCAGCGCCCAGCAATCCGGCGTGCAGCATGACCAGCGGTGGACCGGAACCGACGATCTCGGCGTACAGCTCGCCGTCCGACACCGGGACTTTCACCGACTCGACAACACTCATGACAACCAAGGTGTCATAATGACACTGTGGTTGACAACTCTGATCGTCCGCTGCCGCCGGACGAACTCGGCCCGCGGCTCGCCGAGATCTACGCCGTCATCGGCCCGCTCTACCGCCGAGTGGCACGCGTGGTCGAGCGCGACAGCCCCCGCAGCGGGCTTTCCGTCGGGGTGCGCGCCGTCCTCGAACGGCTGGAACTGTCCGGCGCGGCCGAGGCTGTGCCGCAGCTCGCGCGCGCTCTGGAACTGAGCCGACAGTTCGTGCAACGCATGGTCAACGATGCGCTGGAGCAGGGATTCGTCGAAATGCGACCGAATCCCGCGCACCGCCGCTCAGCGCTGGTGGCACTCACCGAGCGGGGCCACGCCGCCATCCGCTCGGTCCAGGCGGTCGAACACGAGGCGATGGGCCGCGTCGGCGGCGACCTCACCGCCGCCGAGGTGGCGACGACCCTGCGGGTGCTCCGCCACATGCTCGCCGCCGTCAACGAGTTCGACGTCTGACTCCGGTGCGAACGCAGCAGGGCCGGGTGGGCGATCGCTCGCCCACCCGGCCCTGCTGTCGATCAGCGGCCCTTGCGTTCCCGGAGCTTGGTCAGCGCCTCCTCCAGGATGGCCATCCCGTCGGCGTCGCTGCGCCGCTCCTTCACGTACGCGAGGTGGCTCTTGTACGGCTCGTTGCGCCGCGCCTCAGGCGGATTCTCCTGGTCCAGGCCCGCCGGCAGTCCGCAGCGCGGGCAGTCCCATTCCTCCGGCACCTCGGCGTCCATCGCGAACGACGGTCGGCTGTGGTGCCCGTTCACGCACCAGTAGTCGACGCGCTTTCGCGGTGCGGCTTCCCCCCGCTCCGACTCGCCTATCGTGGGGCCCGAGCCCACACGAGTGCCGCGAATGGCGTTACCACCAGTCATCCGTCCTCACCCACCAAGCGGCCCGGGTCGTCGACCGGCTGGGTGCCCGGTCGATCAACCGATCTTGATCAACAGGCCGACCCCGATGATGGAGATGATCCACAGCGCCATGACGAACAACGTCATCCGGTCGAGGTTCTTCTCCGCCACACTGGAACCGGCCAGGTTTGACTGCACACCGCCGCCGAACAGCGAGGAGAGTCCGCCACCCTTTGCCCGGTGCAGCAGCACCAGCAGCACCAGCAGCACACTCGTCACGATCAACATGATCTGCAGGAAAAGAGTCATCACGTCCTCGTTCGCACAGCGGTTCGCAACCAAGCGTACCGGGCCGGGAACAGCGAGTTGACCACTGTCCACCCGTTTGCCAAGACGGTCTCACAACCCGCACCGCAGCCCAGCAGCCGGGGCACCCCCAGTCAGGTGGTGGGTGAGGGGCACCCGTGACCAAGTTACTCGGTCACGGGTGCCCCTCACCTCGAAAAGTCACGGCAGGGGTCCACCGGCGGCCATGGCGGAGAGCTTGGCGAACTCGTCGCCGTTGAGGCTGGCGCCGCCGACCAGGGCACCGTCCACGTCCGACTGGCCGACCAGGTCGCCGATGTTGCTCGACTTCACCGAGCCGCCGTAGAGCACCCGCACCTCGTCGGCGATCTCCTTGCCGTACTTCTCGGCCAACGCCGACCGCAGCGCCGCGCAAACCTCCTGCGCGTCGGCTGCGGTGGCGACCTTGCCGGTGCCGATCGCCCACACCGGTTCGTAGGCCACCACGACCTGGCGCACCTGCTCCGCCTTGAGGCCCTTCAGACCGTTGATCAGCTGGCTGGTGCAGTGCTCGACGTGGCCACCGGCCTCGCGCACGTCGAGCCGCTCGCCGACGCACAGGATCGGCGACATGCCGTGCTTGAGGACGGCCCGCACCTTCTTGTTGACCAGCTCGTCGGTCTCCGCGTGGTACTCGCGGCGCTCCGAGTGGCCGACCACGACGTAGCTGCAGCCCAGCTTCGCCAGCATCAGCCCGGACACGTCACCGGTGTAGGCCCCGGAGTCGTGCTCGGAGACGTCCTGCGCACCGTGCTTGATCAGCAGCTTGTCGCCGTCGATGAGCGTCTGCACGCTGCGGATGTCGGTGAACGGCGGCAGCACCGCCACCTCGACCTTGCTGAAGTACTTCTCCGGCAACGCGAAGGCGAGCTTCTGAACCAGGGCGATCGCCTCCAGGTGGTTCAGGTTCATCTTCCAGTTGCCGGCGATCAGCGGCTGCCTGGCCATGTTCAGCGCTCACCTTCCAGGACCGCCACACCGGGCAGGTCCTTGCCTTCCAGGTATTCCAGCGACGCACCGCCGCCGGTCGAGATGTGCGAGAAGCCGTCCTCCGGCAGCCCGAGCGTGCGCACCGCCGCGGCCGAATCACCACCACCGACCACGCTGAACGCGCCGGAGTCCACAATGGCCTGTGCGACGCCGCGGGTGCCGTCGGCGAACGCCGGGAACTCGAACACCCCGGCCGGGCCGTTCCAGAACACCGTGCGGGCCTCGCGGAGGATCCCGGCGAACAGCTCGACGCTGCGCGGCCCGATGTCCAGGCCCATCCAGTCGGCCGGGATCGCATCCGCGGCCACCACCCGATGCTCCGCGTCCGCGGCGAAGCGGTCGGCGACCACCACGTCCACCGGCAGCACCAGCTTGTCGCCGTGCTCGGCCAGCAGTTGCGCGGTGGAGGAGATCTGGTCCTCCTGCAGCAGCGAAGTCCCGACGTTGTGACCCTGCGCGGCCAGGAACGTGTAGGCCATGCCGCCGCCGATGAGCAGCTTGTCGACCTTCGGCAGCAGCGCCTTGATCACGCCGAGCTTGTCGGAGACCTTCGAGCCGCCGAGCACCACCGCGTAGGGGCGCTTCGGGTCGCCGGTCAGGGTGCGCAGCACCTCGACCTCGGCGAGCACCAGCCCTCCGGCGTAAGCGGGCAGCCGCTTGGCGACGTCGAAGACCGACGCCTGCTTGCGGTGCACCACGCCGAAACCGTCCGAGACGAACGCCGCGTCCGAGCCGACCAGCGCGGCCAGCTCGGCGGCCAGCGCGCCGCGTTCGGCGTCGTCCTTGCTGGTTTCGCGGGCGTCGAAGCGGACGTTCTCCAGCAGCGCGACCGAACCGTCGGTCAGCCCGGCGACCACCGACTTCGCCGAGTCGCCCACCACGTCGGCGGCCAGCGCGACGTCGGCACCGAGCAGCTCGCCGAGCCGATGCGCGACCGGGGCCAGCGAGAACTTCGGCTCCGGCGCACCCTCCGGCCGCCCGAGGTGCGCGGTGAGCACCACCTGGGCCCCGGCCCCGGTCAGCTTGCGGATGGTCGGCAGGGACGCGCGCACCCGGCCGTCGTCGGTGATCTTCTCGCCGTCCAGCGGCACGTTGAGGTCGGCGCGCACCAGGACACGCCGACCCCGAACGCCCTCGGACAGCAGATCGTCAAGGTTCTCCACGGTCTGCTCCTACATGGTTATGGGAAGACCCGCACGAACTGGGCGGCTTCAGCGGCTCAGCTCGTGCGGGTCCCTAAAGGGCTGGCTTTTCAAGCGGCGAAGCCGCTTCCTGCGGTAGACCGCCGCCGCGACGCCCGACTCGCCACCTGCCTGAGCTGCCGCAAGCGGCGGAGCCGGTTAGGCCACCTACGCCACCCGCACCGCCACGCAAGTTGCGTACGGCATTTCCTACGAAAGCTTCTTCGCCACGAGGTCGACGAGGTCGGCGAGGCGGTTGGAGTAGCCCCACTCGTTGTCGTACCAGCCGACGATCTTGACCTGGTTGCCGATGACCTTGGTCAGCGGCGCGTCGAAGATCGTCGAGTGCGGGTCGGTCACGATGTCGCTGGAGACGATCGGATCCTCGTTGTACTTCAGGATGCCCTTGAGCTTGCCGTCCGCGGCGGCGGTCTTGAACGCCTCGTTGACCTCGTCGACCGAGGTGCTCTCGCGCACGGTCGCGGTCAGGTCGGTGACCGACCCGGTGGGCACCGGCACGCGCATCGCGTAGCCGTCGAGCTTGCCGTTGAGCTCCGGCAGCACCAGGCCGATGGCCTTCGCCGCGCCGGTGCTGGTCGGCACCACGTTCACCGCGGCGGCGCGGGCGCGGCGCAGGTCCTTGTGCGGGCCGTCCTGCAGGTTCTGGTCGGCCGTGTAGGCGTGCACCGTGGTCATCAGGCCCTGCTCGATGCCGAAGGTGTCGTTTAGCACCTTGACCATCGGAGCCAGGCAGTTGGTGGTGCAGGACGCGTTGGAGATGATGGTCTGCGAGCCGTCGTACTTGTCGTCGTTGACGCCCAGCACCACGGTCAGGTCCTCGCCCTTGGCCGGGGCGGAGATGATGACCTTCTTCGCACCACCCTCGTCCACGTGCTTGCGGGCGTCCGCGGCGTTGGTGAAGAAGCCGGTGGACTCCACGACCACGTCGACACCGAGCTCGCCCCACGGCAGCTTGCCCGGGTCGCGCTCGGCGAGGATCTTGATGAGCTTGCCGCCCACCTCGATGCCATCGCCGGTGACCTTCACCTCCTGGTCGAGGCGGCCGAGGATGCTGTCGTACTTGAGCAGGTGGGCCATGGTCGCGACATCGCCCAGGTCGTTGGCGGCCACGATCTCGATGTCGTGATCACTGGCGGTCGCGGCCCGCCAGAAGTTCCGCCCGATCCGACCGAAGCCGTTGATCCCTACACGAACGGTCACGCCGATCTCTCCTCGTGACTGACCCGGCCGACGAGGCGGCGGGTGAGGTGGATGGTCTCGGCCCAACCCTATCTGCCGCAGAAGCCGTCGCACGCGGCCGGGCGCGGCGCGTTCACCGTCTGGAACGGCCAGCGCATTCGCGGCGCCCGATCGCCCCGGGCCCAACCGGCCGAAAGTACGAACAACTGCTGGTCAACAGCGACTGAAAGGCGGACGCGGAAAGGCAACGCTACGTGATCGACATCTCCGTACCGGTATAGATCGCCGCCCCGATTTTCCCGGTTTCCCCAGCGGCTTCCACCGTCCCCACCAGCGACAGAACGGACTTTTCGGCACGGCCTCGCAAACCGCGACGGCGCCCGGCGGATGCCGTCGAATTCGCCGGAAACCGGAGAATTTCACGCCGAACGAGTGAAGTTGGCGATTTTGCCCCAGCACCGCTGCCGAATTGACGGTGTCGGGCTCGGGCGATTTCGCGCGAAACCGCCGCTTCCCGTGGGGAGCGGATGGCGATTTCGCGCGAAACCGCCGCAACTCCGGAAAGGCGGCGCCGGTTTCCAGCCGGGCGACCTAGACCCGTCAGGCGTCGGCTTCGAGCATTTCCGCCGTGACCGCGGATTCGGTGTCCGGGACACCGAGTTCGCGGGCGCGCTTGTCGGCCATCGCCAGCAGCCGCCGGATCCGACCGGCCACCGCGTCCTTGGTCATCGGCGGGTCCGCCAGCTGGCCGAGCTCCTCCAGCGACGCCTGCCGATGCGCCAGCCGCAACCGACCCGCCATCAACAGGTGGTCGGGGGCCGTCGGCCCCAGCAGCTCCAGCGCCCGCTCCACCCGCGCGGCCGCGGCGACCGCGGCGCGCGCCGAGCGGCGCAGGTTGGCGTCGTCGAAGTTGGCCAACCGGTTCGCGGTCGCGCGCACCTCGCGGCGCATCCGGCGCTCCTCCCAGGCCAGCACGCTGGAGTGCGCACCGAGCCGGGTCAGCAGCGCGCCGATGGCGTCGCCGTCGCGGACCACCACCCGGTCCGCGCCGCGCACCTCGCGCGACTTGGCCGCCACACCGATCCGCCGCGCGGCCCCGACCAGGGCCAACGCCGCCTCCGGCCCCGGGCAGGTGACCTCCATCGACGACGACCGGCCCGGTTCGGTCAGCGAGCCGTGCGCCAGGAAAGCGCCCCGCCAGGCGGCCTCCGAATCGCAGGCCCCGCCGGAAACGACGTGCGCGGGCAGGCCGCGCACCGGGCGGCCGCGCGGGTCGAGCAGCCCGGTCTGCCGGGCCAGCCCCTCCCCGTCCTTGACCACCCGCACCACGTACCGGGTGCCCTTGCGCAGTCCGCCGGAGGTGATCATGTGCACGTCGGAGTGGTGCCCGAACAGTTCGTGGATCTCCTTGCGCAGTCGACGCGCCGTGGAGCCGCTGTCCAACTCGGCCTCGATCACCACCCGGCCCGCCACGATGTGCAGCCCGCCGGCGAAGCGCAGCAACGAGGAAACCTCGGCCCGTCGGCAGCAGGTCTTGGTCACCGACAACCGACTCAACTCGTCCTTGACCGCCGCGGTCATCGCCACCGGTCCGTCCTCCTCTCCAGTGCGGCCCGCAGGCTCGCCGCGAGCGCCTGCGGGTCGTGCCGTCCCGGCACCGCGGGCGCGGCGATCTTGTCCAGCAGAGTCTGCGCACCCAGTCCGGCTGCCGCAGCGCGAAGCCGGTCCGGGGTGGGTACCGAGTCCGCGTCGGCCAGCACCGCGTCGACCCGCAGCCGAGGTGCGTGCTGCGAGAGTACGTCGAGGTGCTGTTCGGGTGAGAAGCCCGCCGTCTCGCCCGGTTGTGGGATGAGGTTGAGCACCACGAACCGGCGCGCGGCAGTGCTCACCAGCGCCTCGTGCAACCCCGGAACCAGCAGGTGCGGCAGCACGCTGGTGAACCACGAGCCGGGTCCGAGCAGCACCAGATCGGCGTCCAACACCGCCCGAACCGCCTGCGGGCAGGCCGCCGGTTGCTCCGAACCGTTCGCGTGCAAACGGATTTGTTTCACCCTTCCGGGCGTACTCGCGATGGCCACCTGTCCCCGGATCGTGCGAACCGCATCGGGGTCGGAATCCAGCCCGACGACGTCGGCCGCCATGTCCAGCGGCACGGTCGACATCGGCAGCACCCGGCCCCGCACGCCCAGCAGGCGGCAGGCCTGGTCGAGCACCTCGACCGGATCGCCCAGCACGTCCAGCAACCCGGCGAGCACCAGGTTGCCGACGGCGTGCCCGGCCAGCGCGCCGCTGCCGCCGAAGCGGTGCTCGAACACCCTCGACCACAGCTGCCCGTCGGAATCCGAGTCGGCCAGCGCGGCGAGCGCCTTGCGCAGGTCACCGGGCGGCAGCATGCCCAACTCGCGCCGCAGCCGACCGGACGACCCGCCGTCGTCGGCCACCGTCACCACCGCGGTCACATCGGAGGTGATCCGGCGCAGCGCCGACAGGGTCGCCTGCAGGCCGTGTCCGCCCCCGAGCGCGACCGCGCGCAGCGGGCTCGTCACTCGCGCCCCAGGTCCCGATGCACCGTCTTGACCATCATCCCGTCGTCCTCGGCCAGCCGACGGGCCAGCTCCTCGGCCAGCGCCACGCTGCGGTGCTTGCCGCCGGTGCAGCCCAGCGCCAACGTCAGGTAGCGCTTGCCCTCGCGGTGATAACCCGCCCCGACCAGCCGCAACAGCTGCTGGTAGCTCTGCAAGAACTCCTCCGCGCCCTCCTGGCCGAGCACGTAGTTGCGGACCTCGTCGTCGAGGCCGTTGAACTCGCGCAACTCCGGGATCCAGAACGGGTTGGGCAGGAACCGGCAGTCCATCACCAGATCGGCGTCCATCGGCAGACCGTACTTGTAGCCGAAGGACAGCACGGTGACCCGGGTTCGGGTGCTGGCTTCGGTGCCGAAGGCGTCCTCGATCTTGGACCGCAGCTGGTGCACCGACAGGCTGGTGGTGTCCAGGACCAGGTCGGCCTCGGAGCGCAGCTTGGACAGCAGCGAGCGCTCCGCGGCGATCCCGTCGGCCAGTCGACCCTCGCCCTGCAACGGGTGGCTGCGCCGCACCTGCTCGAAGCGGCGGATCAGCACCTCGTCGGTGGCCTCCAGGAACAGCACCTTCGGCTTGTAGCCGCGGGCGTCCAGGTCCTTGATGACCGCCCCCAGGTCTTCGGTGAACGCGCGGCTGCGCACGTCCATCACCACGGCGACCCGGGTGACCGCGCCGCTGGAGCGCGCCCCCAGTTCCACCATGGTGGCGATCAGTTCCGGTGGCAGGTTGTCCACCACGAACCAACCCAGGTCCTCCAGGCATTTGGCCGCGGTGCTGCGCCCCGCCCCGGACAGGCCGCTGACCACGGCGACCTCGATGCCCGACTGCTCGTCAGTCACTGCTCTCCCCTTCAGCGTTGTCGGCGCCGGGCTCGGCCCGGTCGTCCGGCACCGGGCGTGGCCCGGCTCCCCCGTCGGCCGCCAACGCCGAGTGCACGGTCTCGGCGGTGTGGCGGCCGATTCCGGGGACCGCGGCGATCTCGTCCACCCCGGCCTGGCGCAGTTTGCGCACCGAACCGAAGTGCTTGAGCAGCGCCGCGCGGCGCGTTTCGCCCAGCCCCGGAATCGTGTCCAATGTGGAGCTTGTCATGCGCTTGGAACGCTTCTTGCGGTGGTAGCCGATCGCGAAGCGGTGCGCCTCGTCGCGGACCCGTTGCAGCAGGTAGAGCGCCTCGCTGGTACGCGCCAAGATCACCGGGTCCGGGTCGGCGGGCAACCACACCTCCTCCAGCCGCTTGGCCAGGCCGATCACCGCGACGTCGGTGACGCCGAGTTCGGTGAGCGCATCGGCAGCGGCGTTGGCCTGCGGGGCACCACCGTCGATGACCAGCAGGTTCGGCGGGTAGGCGAACTTGCGCGGGCGGCCGGTGTCCGGGTCGATGGCCGCCCCGATCCGATCCCCTTCGGCTTTGCCGGTTTCGCTGAGGTAGCGGTGGAAGCGGCGGCGCACCACCTCGTCGATCGACCCCACATCGCCGCCCGCGGCCCCCTCCCGGACCGCGAAGCGGCGGTATTCGGACTTGCGCGGCACGGCATCCTCGAACACCACCAGCGACGCCACCACGTCGCTGCCCTGCACGTGGCTGACGTCGATGCATTCGATCCGCAGCGGTGCGGTGTCCAGCCCCAGCGCCTCCTGCAACTCCTGCAGCGCCGCCGAACGCGCGGTGAGGTCACCGGCGCGGCGCAGCTTGTACTGCTGGAAGGCCTCCTTGGCGTTGCGCTCCACGGTCTCCATCAGCGCGCGCTTGTCGCCGCGCTGCGGCACCCGCAGGCTCACCCGGCTGCCGCGCAGCTCGCTGAGCCACCCCGCGATCGCGGTCGCGTCGTCGGGCAGCTGCGGCACCAGGACTTCGCGCGGCACCGGACTGCCGCCAGCGTCGGCCTGGTCCGCCAACGCGGCCTGCTCGCCGTAGAACTGGGTGAGGAACTGGGCGGTGAGTTCTGAGGTGTCGGTTTCTGTGCCATCGGCATTGGCGACCTTGTCGATGACCCAGCCGCGCTGGCCGCGCACCCGGCCGCCGCGGATGTGGAAGACCTGCACGGCGGCGGCGAGCTCGTCCTCGGCGAAGGCGACCACATCGGCGTCGGTGCCGTCGCCGAGCACCACCGCCTGCTTCTCCATCGCGCGCCGGAGGGCCTCCAGGTCGTCACGCAGCCGGGCGGCGCGCTCGAACTCCAGCTCCGCGGAGGCCGCCTGCATCTCCTTGTCCAGCTTGCGCATCAGCTGGTCGGTGTGCCCGGCCAGGAAGTCGCAGAAGTCCTCGACGATCGAGCGGTGTTCGTCGGCGTCGACCCGCCCGACGCACGGCGCGGAGCACTTGCCGATGTAGCCGAGCAGGCAGGGGCGGCCGATCTGCGAGTGCCGCTTGAACACCCCGCCGGAGCAGGTGCGCGCCGGGAACACCCGCAGCAGCAGGTCCAGCGTTTCGCGGATCGCCCACGCGTGCGCGTACGGGCCGAAGTAGCGCACGCCCTTGCGGCGCGGGCCCCGGTAGACGTGCAGGCGCGGGAACTCCTCGTGCAGCGTCACGGCCAGCACCGGGTACGACTTGTCGTCGCGGTAGCGGACGTTGAACCTCGGGTCGTACTCCTTGATCCAGGAGTACTCCAGTTGCAGCGCCTCGACTTCGGTGCCGACGACGGTCCACTGCACGCCGGTGGCGGTGGTGACCATCTGCCGGGTCCGGGGATGCAGTCCGGCGAGGTCGGCGAAGTACGACGACAGCCTGCTGCGCAGGCTTTTCGCCTTGCCGACGTAGATCACTCGGCCGCTGGCGTCGTTGAACCGGTAGACGCCGGGGGCGTCCGGGATCGTGCCAGGCGCTGGTCGGTAGGTGGACGGATCGGCCACGTCTCCACCCTACGTGCGGGGACCGACCGGCCGGATCTCGGTGCGGCCGCGCAGCTCGGCAGGGCACACTTGCTGCAACGCCCGTGATCACGCTTCGCGCCTGTGCTGGGAGGTCAGCCGTGCACACCGAGAACGCCCATCCCGATCGCGCGACGTTGTCCGAGGTCGGGCCTGGCGTACACGCCTGGGTCCAGCCGGACGGCTCGTGGTGGATCAACAACGCGGGTGCGGTGCTGGGCGACGACGGCATCGTGCTCATCGACACCTGCGCCACCGCGCAGCGCACCCACCGGTTCCTGGACGCGGTGCGCACCGCGGGTGGGGATTCGCCGATCCGGTTCGCGGTGAACACCCACCTGCACGGCGACCACACGCACGGCAACGCCCTGCTGCCCGACTCGACCGTCCTAATCGGACACTCGGCGACCCGCGCGGGCATCCTGGCCGACACGTTCCTGACGGATCTGCCGCCGGTTTGGCAGCCATCGCCGGAGTGGGGCATCGGCGAACACCGCGCGCCGACGGTGGTGTTGCAGGATTCGCTCACGCTGCACAGCGGCGACCGCCGGATCGAACTGCACCACCCCGGCCACCCCGCGCACACCGCGGGCGACGTGGTGGCGTGGGTGCCCGACGCGGCGGTGCTGTTCACCGGCGATCTGATCTTCCACGGCGTCACGCCGCTGGTGTTCATGGGTTCGGTGGAGGGCGCGCTGAAATCGCTGGACTGGCTGGCCGGTTTCACCGCCGCGACGGTGGTGCCCGGCCACGGCTCGCTGCTGCCCGGCTCGGCGTTGCCCCGGGTGCTCGAAGACCACGCCCGCTACTACCGCTTCGTGCTCGACACCGCACGCCAAGCCCGCACCGACGGCCTCTCCCCACTTGAGGCGGCACAGCGCTGCGACCTGGGCGAATTCGCGGCCTGGCCAGACCGCGAACGCATCGTCCTGAACCTGCACCGCGCCTACGCGGACGCCGACGAAACCGAACTCGACCTAACCGCCGCCTTCACCGACGCCATCACCTACAACGGCGGCCCCCTCCACTGCGCCGTCTAACCGATTGCGCCGTCTAACCGATTGCGCCGTCTAACCGATTGCGCCGTCTGAGCGACCTTTTCGAGGTGAAGGGCACCTTTGACCGAGTAAGCCGGTCAAAGGTGCCCTTCACCCATCACCCGATCCGGGGGTTACAGGGGGCGGGGTAGGCGTTGGTCGACTGGGGCGAGGGTTACTGGTAGGGCTGGGAGGGTTTGGTACCAGTAGGCGACCGAGGAGACGTCGTCGGAGCGCTTGTTGGCGTGCCCGTGCTCGATGGTGGCCTTGATGGACCGTTCGAAGACCACCGGATCCTCGACGTGGAACCGGTAGTACGACACCTGCCCGCTCCAGTTCGGTCCGCCCGGCATGGTCAGCCCGTGGTAGGGCGACTGGTACGCCTGGGTCGGGCACCACGCGGTGTTGAAGTAGTCCTCGGTACCGGTGCCGTGCAGCCGCGGCGGCCAGGGCTCGCCGTCGATGAAGAACATGTCGTCACCCTCGCCATACCAGTTCCAGTCGGTGGTGTGGCGCAGGTTGTGCACGTTGAGGACGGTGCCGACGTAGTGCCCCCGCCCCTCGGCTTCCAGCAGCACGTAGTTGCCCGCGCCGTCGGTGTTGGTGCCGCCGAAGAGGAATTCCTCGTTGGTCTGATCGCCCTGCTCGACACCGTCGGTGGGGTTCTGCCGACGCCACTGCGCGTGGAAGTAACCCAGTTCCGGTTCCACCTCGGCGTAGGTCTCGTAGTCGATGTAGTAGTAGAAGGTCACCGGCTTGATGCTCATCTCGCTGATCAGCTCGAACCGGGCGCGCCCGGCGAAGGGCATCGCGAACCAGCAGTTGAAGCCCTTGCCGTCCTGCGGGCTCATCTGCAGCGGCGCGGACGCGAAGTTGGCGCTGCGACCGTGGCCCATGCCGAAGAAGTCCCCCAGCGGCACCAGCACGGCCGGTTGCGGCGAGTCGTCCCAGCTGATCTTCAGGACCAGCCGCCGCAGGTAGTCGCCCTCGATCTCGGCCGGTCGGCCGAGGTGGTCGACCGCGACGGTGCACCAGATGTGGGTGATCACGCCGGGTCCGGCGATGTCGGCCAACTCCCTGGTTTGACCCGGCTCGATGCGCATGTTGTCGGTGTTGCCGCCGGTTCGGTCCCAACTGGACACCCGCCCGCGCCGACTGCGCCGGAGCCGGGGCAGATCCCGCAGACTGCTGCCGAACGATCCGTATCCGGACAAGACTTCCTCCCCAGTAGTAGCTTGTGTTCTGGATCACTTCTATCACGCGGGGACGGGACGCCGTCGGTTTTCCCGGCACCCCGACCAGACTTCGCCGCCGACGCGCGCGGAAACTCCGCTCAGCCAACGAAATCGGCGCGCTGCCCCCGACGGCGGTCGGTCACCCCGGATACCGGACCTCGCGCGCCACCGGCGCGAAACCGCCGTCCTGCCAGCGGAATCGGTCGATAACCAGCACGTCCGGAGCGCCGAACTCCCGCCAACCGTGCGACTCGACGGTGAGATCGGGACCGTTGGTCGTGAGCGCCACCGGCAGGAGCCCGGTGCCCAGCGGACCGGGATCCTCGCGCAGCAGCGACTGGATCAGCGCCGGGGACTCCGGCGGCGATGCGCCGTCGTAGATCCGGACTTCACCGCGCCCCGGGCCACCGCCCGCGTCGCAGAACAGCCCGAGGATCGCGTCCCCCTGGCCATCGCCGGTCACGTCCTGGAACACCGCCTGCCGGATCGCACCGAGGTCCGAGTCCGGTTCGCAACCGGTGTCGGCCAGCACGGTCGACCAGTCGGCGCCGCCGAGTGGACCGTAGGGGTCGGGCCCGCACATCCGCGCCGCCAGCGCCGTCGCGGTGGAACACCGCTGCACGTAAGCATCCCAGGCGGGCCTCAGCTCCCCGCCAGGGCGCAGCGTCGAGAACACCAGCGCGGAGTCGCCCTGCCGGAAGCTGATCGCGCCGTTGCGGTGCACCGCGCGCGTCTCCATCGTCCGCGCGAACTCGGCAGGATCGCCGATGTCGACCTCGGTGGCGAAGCCGTTGTCGACGATCAGCGGAACCGACGGCAGCGACCGCAACACGTCGACCTGACCTCGGCAGGCCAGATCGTGCACGCTGGCCAGCATCATGCGCTCCGACTCGCGCAGGGCGCCCGTCGGCAGGTCGTCGAGGCCAGGGGATCCGCAGTCGCTGCGGGACTCGCCCGGCGCCAGGAAATGCGTGCCGACCTCGCGATCCCACCGCCCGAGCAACTGCGGGTAGACCCATGCCACGGTCTCCACCGAGGTCCGGTAGCCGCCGATGGCCACCAACCACTGCCCGGACATCGTGAACGACCACACCGGACCGGCGTTCACCATGCTGTTTGCCGCGCTGTCGGCGGCCAAGTCGGTGTCGGAGGTGCGGAACAGCGCGGATGCCTCGCCGAACCAGGGCCTGGCGACCTTGGTCCACGCGGTTGCGCCGCGCTCCGGCGAAGCCGGTCGCTGGCAGTGGGTGCTGGACCGCAGGGCGTCCTGGACCGGCGACCGATCCTCCGGTGCCAGCCGCACGGCCGCGACCTGCACCCTGGCCCGGTTGTCGAGCTCGTAAATCGTGAAAACGGCGGGATCGCGCGTCCGGAACTTCTCGACCACCGGCACCGGCCCGCAGCTCTCCATCGCCGCCAGAATCGAGTTGCGCTGGACCGGCCCCTCGTCGCGGGCGCGAAACGGCGCCTGCCATGCCGCAGGCAGCAACTCGGTCATCTCCTGCGACGAGTTGACCTCTCCCGGCGACCAGCTCCACCAGATGCCGAGCGCCAAGCCGAGCGCCGCCACCCCGCCGACGGCCAGCGCCCGCCTGCCGTAGCGGTTGCCGGGCATCAGCACGAACTCCTGGACGGACCGGGCGCCCAACCGTGGCCGTCCCACCTGAACACCGCGCCGTACTGCGACCCGAGACCGGTGATCTCGAACGGACCGCTCGTCGGTTGCACGTCGTGGGTCTGGGGTTTGCCGTCGATGACCATGTCGATCTCCAGCACCCACCGGTAGTGGCCCCCGGTGGCGCGCGATTCGATCTGGAACACCGCGGTTTCCCCGTCGGCGAGCTGCTTGGCCTTGGCGGCGAAGAACGGTTCCCCGAGGCGGTCGCCGTCGAGGACCCGAGCCGTCGGCCGGGGTTCGTCGAGGTCGAAGCCGATCAGGTCCGCTGGCAGGTCGCCCTGCTGACCGGCGCAGAACAGCGTGCCGGTGATGTTGGGTTCGCGGCTGAGCACCCGCGCTCGCATGTTGGTGATCACGATGTCGCGGGATCGAGCGCCTTCGATCGTCACGGTGCTGCCCTGCACCCCGGCTTTCGTGCCGCGCCCGGTTCCCTCGAAGAACTCGTACGGCGTCGCTGGGTCGGCCGCCGACAGCACCTCCGGCGACGCGAAGTTGAGGTCGCCGACCCGGCCGCCGTCCGAACTCGCCCAGACCAGCACGGGTGGCCGGGAAACATCCCGCGCGGCGTTCCACACCAGCGGTGCGACCACGCCCGCCAAGGCCGCGACGAGGGCCGTGATGACGAAGGCCGGACCGCTGAGCAGCCGTTGCCACCAGCGGCGCTGCGGCTGTTCCCCGGTCACCGAGCCGCCTCGGCTGCGCATCGGACCCCGATGATCATTCCGCCAACCGTATTGGACGAGCGGAAGTCCGTGGTCCGGTTCTCCGGAATCGCGAAGCCGGAACGACGACCAATCACCCGATTCGCGCAGGCGGCGGGTGGTTCGTCAGCGGGCCGGCGGTTCGTAGTTCTCGATGCGGCGCAGCAGGTTTCGGATCCGGGCGCCGTACAGCGGCGAGAGGGCGTAGCCGGGGTAGCTGGCGAACCAGCTGGCGCTGCCGAGGCTGACCGCGTCGGCACCGGCCCAGAAGTACTCGCGACAGTCGTCGAAGTTGCGGATGCCACCGGTGGCGATGATCGGCAGCTTCACCCCGGCGTCGCGCAGTTCCTTGACCACCCGCAGGCCGATCGGCTTGATGGCCCGGCCGGAGAGCCCGCCGAAGCCGTTCTTCAGCAGCGGCTGCCCGGTGTTCGGGTCCAGCCGCAGGCCCTTGACGGTGTTGATCGCGGTCAGCGCCGAAACCCCGTACCGGGCCGCCAGCCGGGCGTGCCCGAGGTAGTCGTAGTCCGGCGACAGCTTCAGGATCACCGGGTGGTTGCTGCGCGGCACCGCCTCGGCCAGCACCGATTCGATGATCTGGTTGAAGTCGAAGTTGACGTTGTGGCAGGAGACGTTGAACTCCACGGCGGCGATCTCGCCGACCGCGACCGCGTCGTTGACCTTGTCCACCAGCGTCACGAACTCCGCGGCGGAGAAGCCGCCGACGGAGATGATGGTGTTCTGCTCGCGGGTGCGCGGGTAGTAGTCGCGCAGGTAGGCGTCGATGCCGACGTTGCACCAGCCGAAGGCGTTGAGCCAGCCGCCGTCGACCTGCCGCAGCGCCTGCCCGTAGCGCTTGAGCAGCGCGGGCAGCTCGTGCAGCGGCCACACGTCGCGGGTGGTGAAGTGCCCTTCGCGCGGCTCGACGGTGACCGTGCGGGTGGTGACCGCGCCGAACCGGGACAGCGGCACGAACTGCGAGATCGGGCTCATGCCGTAGGGCACCAGCTTGGTGTTGGCGACCCCGTAGCCGAGCAGGCTGGACGAGGTCACCAGGCGGTTGCGCAATCTGATGTCGCCGAGCCGGACGCCGAGCTCGGACGGGACGTCTCGCACCAACCGAAGGTTGCGCTCCTGGGCCACGCTCACGATCTCCTCCTACCCGGCGCCGGTACGCGAACGCCGCCGCCAGCCCCATTGTCCCTCACCGGACACACCGCACCGCGCCGGGCAGTCCGACCACCCGCGCCCAACCCGGCACCCGACGTTGATCTTGGCCCCGACCCCGGCGCACCCGCGCATCCCACAACCCCGCCCGCAGCGGGTTCACCCGATGCGGGCGGGGTGAAGGGCACCTTCTACCAAGTTAGTTGGCGAAAGGTGCCCTTCACCCCGCACTCGATCGTGACGATGGTCAACAGCACCACGCCCGCGATGTACTGGCTCTGCGCACTCAACGACAACGCCCGCATGCAGTCCTCCCAGTGGCGAAACATTGTTATAAAACTGCGTTACATCACTGGTGTCAAGGTTCCGGTGAGTCGCGCGGAAAGTTCTACTCGGCTTCCGAGATCGCGGCGTCGCACAGGGCGTGCGCCTCGTCGACCGACGCGATCAGCGACCCCGCGGCCAATCCGGCGATGACGCGGTCGACGTCCCGCAAACCCGCCCGGGTCAGCAGGCGCTTCTCGTTGGTGACCCACTCGCCGCGAGCCGCCAGCACCGCGTGCGCCGCCTGGCAGGCCGCCTGTGCGATCGCGCCAGCCGTCTCCGCGAGCCGCCCGTAGGGCGCGTGGTTCGCCCGCGCGTAGGCCAGCGCCATCGAAGACCGCCCCCACCAGACCGGCGGCGCGGCTTTCCGCAGGGCATCCGGATATTCCGGGCAGGGCAGTTCGCCGTGCAGCACCCGGTTGATCGCCAGTTCGGCGACCACCAGGTAGCTGGGGATACCGGCGAGGTGGAACATCAACGGCTGCCATTCGAAGCGGCCCGCGCGGGCCTCGGCGAGCTCGTGCTCCACCGAGGCCAGGTCGCGGTAGTGCACGTCCACGTGGCGGCCCTCGATGCACAGCCACGCCCCGCCGTTGAACACGCCACCGCCCCAACCGCCGAGCTCGGAAACCTCACCGGACCAGCCGACCTCGCGCAGGTCCCGCGGTTCGAACCGGCCGCGGTAGTAGATCGCGAAGTCCCAGTCGCTGTCCGTGCGGTGCAGCCCCTGGGCGCGCGAGCCGCCGAGGCTGACCGCCTGCACGCCCGGCAACCCGGCCAACCGGTCCGCGACGTGGGCCTCGAATTCCGCATCTTCCAGCACGGTGATCAGACTCCTTCGGCAACGTGTGCGGACTGCTGCGGCGGAGGCACCCGGCACTCCGAGGCGCGGACCGGCCGATTCCGCCGTGCACCAGGATGCCCGCCGGAGGCGGCCACCACGACAGGCCCTATGTCGCGTCCGGGCACCGAGGCCCGTCTACCGGCGCAACCGGTCGCTGGGGTTCAGACGAACGTCAGCCAGTGCCGGTAGCGCGCGTCGGCGCCCGTCACGGCGGCGGTGAAGGCGTCCCGGATCTTGCCGGTCACCGGGCCGGGAGCGCCGATCTCGCGGTTGTCGACCGAACGCACCGGGGTGACCTCCGCGGCGGTGCCGCACAGGAACATCTCGTCCGCGGCGTAGAGGTCCGAGCGCAGCAGGTTCTCCCGCCGCACGGTGATCCCCAGGTCAGCCGCCAGTTCGGTGACCGTGTCCTGGGTGATGCCCTCCAGCGCACCGGCGCTGGACGGCGGCGTGCAGAGCACGTCGCCGCGCAGGACGAAGACGTTCTCGCCCGAACATTCGCTGACGTAGCCGTCGGTGCTCAGCAGCACCGCCTCGTCGAACCCGGCATCGCGCGCCTCCACCTTGGCCAGCGCCGAGTTGAGGTACGGACCGGTGGCCTTGGCCGCGGTCGGCACCACGGCGGGATCGTTGCGCCGCCAGGAACTCGTCATCAGCCGAACGCCGTGCTCGGCATCGCCGAGGTAGGCACCCCATTCCCAGCTCCCGATCGACATGTGCACCGGGGCACCCGACGGGTCGACGCCCATCACGCCGTAGCCCAGGTGGGCCAGGTGCCGCACGTAGCAGGACCGGTGTCCGTTGGCGCGCACCAGGTCGACGGTCGCGGCACGCAGTTCGTCCTTGCGGTACGGCAAGGTCATGCGCAACATCTTGGCGCTGCGCAACAGCCGATCCAGGTGTTCGTCGAGCCGGAACAGCGCCGGTCCATCCGCCGTGGAGTACGCGCGAACGCCCTCGAACACACCGGTGCCGTAGTGCAGGCCGTGGCTGAGCACGTGGACCTTGGCCTCGTGCCACGGAACCAGGGCGCCGTTCATCCAGATGTAGTCGGCTTCCGCCAGAGCCATCCCGCCTCCTCGCAAGTGACATATACCGCGATTCACAACAGGCCATTTCGCGATCAAGTGACAAGCTAACAAGCGGCGAGCACATCCACTAGTGATTAAAGGTGCTTGATCCGAGGCGTGGACCGGCTCTCGCGGTTGTCGAGTTCACCCGCCGGTCCTCAGGGATCACCTCAGGGCCGGGTTCCACCTGCCCGAACCAACCCGCACATCCGCTGAGCACAATGGCCGCATGTCGAGTGCTGATGTGGACCAATTCGCCGCGCTGATCCGCGACCGGCTCCGCTACGGGCACGGACCGCTCGGCCGCCGACTGGCCGCGGCGCTGACCGACCTCGCGCGCACCGGTGCGCTCAGCCCGGGTACCCGGCTGCCTTCCGAGCGGGACCTCGCCAGGGTGCTGGACTGCAGCCGAGGCGCGGTCGCCGCGGCGTTCAACGCGCTTTTCGAGGACGGGATCTGCGAGCGCCGACACGGCAGCGGCACCTACCTGGCCGCCGCGGCCGGACGCGAATCCGCGATGGGGCGGCTGCTGCGGCCCGGTGCGGTGTTCGCGGATCTGTCCACATCGGTCGTACCCGACCCGTCGCACCTGCGGGTTCCCAAGGTCGATCCGGCGGATCTGCTGCGCACGCCGAGCCAGCACGGCTACGACCCGGCGGGCGAGCCGGGTCTGCGCGAGCTGCTCGGCGGCGAGGTGCTGATCACCGCAGGTGCGCAGCAGGGCATCGACCTCGCCACCCGGTGCCTGGCCCGGCCGGGCGATGCGGTGCTCGTCGAGGAACCCACCTACCCGGGCGCGCTCGCGGCGATCCAGGGCTGCGGGGCGCGAGCCGTCGCCGTCGCCACGGACCGACGCGGCATGTTGCCCGAAGCGCTTCGCGACGCGATCGCCCGGCACCGGCCCGCTTTCGGCTACGTCCAGGCGGTGCGCAATCCGGCCGGGACGGTGGCCGACGACGACCGCGTCGGGGCCCTCGCCGAGATCGCCCGGGACGCCGACCTGCGCATCGTCGAAGACCGCACGCTCGCCGAGCTGGTCTACGAAGGCGCCCTGCCCGGCCGGTTCGCCGCGGCGCATCCGCACGGCACGATCGAGGTCCACTCGCTGTCCAAGGTGCTGTGGGGCGGTCTTCGGGTCGGCTGGCTCACCGCACCCGAGCCGCTGCTGGCCCAGCTGACCGAGCTCAAGCAGACCAGCGACCTGGCGACCAGCGCGGTCAGCCAACGGTTCGCGGCGGAGTTGTTGCGGCACAACGACTTCGCGACCTGGCGCACCGAACTGGCGCAGCGCCGCGACCACCTGTCGGCCGCCCTGCGCCAGCACCTTCCGCAGTGGACCTGGGATCAGCCCTCGGGCGGGCTGTCGCTGTGGGTGCGGTTGCCCGGCACCGACACCGACCGCTTCGCCGAACTGGCTCGCGGCAACGGCGTGGCGGTGGCCCCCGGCTCGCTGTTCAGCGCCGACCGCCGCTACCGCGACCACCTGCGCCTGAGCTTCGCGCTGGGCCCGGAACTGCTCGACCAAGCCGTCGCCGTGCTGGCCCGCACATGTTCCAGGGCCCACCACGCCCCGGCCGAGGCGACCGACCACAATGGCGACGACCACGGACAACCCACTTGAGGAGTAGGAACGTGAGCATGGACAAGCCGGTCGTCGACCCGCCCACCGGGAATCCCCCGGCGGATCTGGAGATCGAGGACATCGAGGTCGGCGATGGTCCGGAGGCCACGGCGGGCACCGTGGTGGACGTCCACTACGTGGGCGTTTCGCACCGCACCGGCGCGGAGTTCGACGCCAGCTGGAACCGCGGCGAGCCGTTGCGGGTGCAGCTCGGCGCGGGCCAGGTCATCGAAGGCTGGGACCGGGGCCTGCAGGGCATGCGAGTGGGTGGCCGTCGGCGGCTCACCATCCCGCCGCACCTCGCCTACGGTGACCAAGGCGCGGCAGGCGTCATCAAGCCGGGCGAAACGCTGATCTTCGTGTGCGACCTGGTGTCCGCCCGCTGAAGAACCACCGCGGCCCGCGACTGGAACCAGTCGCGGGCCGGGTTTTCGGAGCCTGGTCTTGGACGCGTTTCGCGTCCACCGCTGCTGAGAGTTGGCGATTTCGCGCGAGAGACGGCGATTTCACGCGAAACGCTCAGCTCGTCACTTGGCGGAGTCGGTCTGGCGACGGAGTTCGCGGAGCTGGCGCATCGCGAGGACGGCCCGGTCGCCGTCGGCCGCCTGGATCGCCATGATCGGCACGTACTCGTCCTCCGGCAGCTCCAGCCGGGCCCACGGAGCACCGTCCGGGAAGCTGAACGCCCGCACCAGCGGCCACGAGTAGCGCTGGGTGCCGATGATGTTGCGGACCTCCACGCCGTCGCCGTCGGCCCGCAGCCGCGGCCGGGCCAGCAGCAGCACGCCACCGGCCAGCAGCACGCCGAGCAGCACCATCGCCACCTGGTCGGACACCGAGAAGATCACACCGGTCGGGGAGCTGCGCAGCAGGACACCGACCACGCCGAAGATCAGCACCAGGGCGACCGCGATCGGGATCGCCACCCGACGCACCTTCCGCGGCCGAACCTCCACCCGTTGCGCGCTCACAAGAACCCCCGCTCGCTGTCCCAGCCCCGCAGTTCCCGCAGCACCAGCGCGGTCTCCAGCGCCGCGGCGGTGGCCTCGAAGCCCTTGTCCTCGACGGAGTCGTCGAACCCGGCTCGGTCCTCGGCCTGCTGCATGGTGTCACACGTCAGCACGCCGTTGCCGACGGCGGTGGACTCGTCCAGCGCCACCCTGGTCAGCCCCTGGGTGACCGAGTCGCAGACGTACTCGAAGTGCGGGGTGCCGCCGCGCACCACCACGCCGAGCGCGACCACCGCGTCGTGCTGGTGCGCCAACTGCTGGCAAACCACCGGCAGTTCGATCGAGCCGGGCACCCGCACCACGGTCGGTTCGGCGATGCCCGCCTCCTTCGCCGCCGCCAGCGCGCGGGAGAGCATCTGGTCGACGAGCTTCTCGTGCCAGCGGATCGCCGCGATGCCCAACCGCAGGTCCCCCGCCTTCGGCACGCTGATCCGCGGTCGGCCCTCGCCACTCATGCCGTCACTCCCGCCCCACCGTTGATCGAGGAGTCTTCGCCGTCGTCCAGATTGTCCAGCACGTGCCCCATCCGGTCGCGCTTGGTGCGCAAGTAGCGGATGTTCTCCGGATTCGGCCTGATCGGCAGCGGCACGCGGTCGACGATCCGCAGCCCGTAGCCCTCCAGGCCGACCCGCTTGGCCGGGTTGTTGGTGAGCAGCCGCATCGACTTCACACCCAGGTCGCACAGGATCTGCGCGCCCTGGCCGTAGTCCCGGCTGTCCACCGGCATGCCCAGCGCGACGTTGGCGTCCACGGTGTCCGCGCCGTTGTCCTGCAACTGGTAGGCCTGCAGCTTGTGGATCAGCCCGATGCCGCGTCCCTCGTGCCCGCGCATGTAGAGCACCACGCCGCGACCGGCCTCGGCGACCTTGGCCATCGCCGCGTCCAGCTGCGGGCCGCAGTCGCAGCGCAGCGAGCCCAGCACGTCACCGGTCAGGCATTCGGAGTGCACCCGCACCAGGATGTCCTCGCCGTCACCGATCTCGCCGTAGACCATGGCCAGGTGCTCGATGCCGTCGATCGTGCTGTCGTAGCCGACGGTGCGGAAGGTGCCGTGCGCGGTGGGGATCCGGGCCTCGGCGACCCGCACCACCTGCTTCTCGAAGCGGCGCCGGTAGGAGATCAGGTCAGCGATGCTGATCAGCGCCAAGTCGTGCTCCTCGGCGAAGACCTCCAGCTCGTCGCGGCGCGCCATGTCGCCCTCGGACTTCTGGCTGACGATCTCGCACAGCGCACCCGCCGGGCGCAGTCCGGCCAGGCGGGCCAGGTCCACCGCCGCCTCGGTGTGGCCGGGGCGGCGCAGCACGCCGCCCTCGCGGGCCCGCAGCGGCACCACGTGGCCGGGCCGGTTGAGGTCCTTGGCGGTGGATTCCGCACCGGCCAGCACGCGCAGCGTCGTCGCGCGGTCGGCGGCGGAGATGCCGGTGCTGACGCCGTCGGCGGCGTCGACGGTGACGGTGTAGGCGGTGCCCTTGCGGTCCTGGTTCCAGTGGTACATCGGGGGGAGGTCGAGGCGGTCGCAGTCGTCACCGGTGAGCCCGACGCAGATGTAGCCGGAGGTGTAGCGGACCATGAACGCCACCAGCTCGGGCGTCGCCCGCTCCGCGGCGAAGATCAGATCGCCTTCGTTCTCTCGGTCCTCGTCGTCCACCACGATCACCGGGCGTCCGGCCGCGATGTCGGCCAATGCGCGCTCGATGCTGTCGAACCGGTTCGTGCTCACCGTGACCGCAACCTTGTCCTCGGGGTTCATCACCGCGCCTCCCTGACGCCGCCATTGTCCCCCGAACGGGTCTGCGCACCATGGGCCCGGTGGTCCAGTTGTGCTGCGGCGAGCCGTTCCAGGTGTTTGGCCAGCACATCCACCTCGATGTTCACTTCGTCACCTGGCTCGCGCAGGCCCAGCGTGGTCAGCCGCTTGGTGGTGGGGATCAGCGCGATGCTGAACTCGGTGTCCCCCGCCTCGACCACGGTCAGCGACACCCCGTCGACGGTGACCGAACCCTTCTCCACCAGGTAGCGGGACAGTCGATGCGGTATTTCGAAGCGGGTGAGCCCGTCGGCCTCGGTGCCGCGCAGCACGCCCGTGCCGTCGACGTGGCCCTGCACGATGTGCCCGCCGAGCCGATCGCCAAGCGCCATCGCGCGTTCCAGGTTGACCCGGTCGCCGATCGCGATGCCCTTCATCGACGAGCGGCGCAACGTCTCGGCCACCACGTCCACGGTGAACCGCCCGTCCCCGACCGCCACCACGGTTAGGCAGACGCCGTTGACCGCGATCGAATCGCCGTGCCCGGCGTCCTCGGTCACCACCGGACCGGAAATGGTCAGCCGACTGCCATCGGCCAACGGCTCGACCGCCTCGATGGTGCCGAGCTCCTCGACGATCCCGGTGAACACCTGCCTGCCTCCTCGCCTGCTTGGCGGGCGCCGTCGCCCGCACCGCGCCCGATCACCGATCCAGCGGAACCGCGCTCACTCGGATGTCCGGGCCACTCATCGTCGTCTCTTCAACACGCAACCGCCATGCCCGCGAGATGCTTCCCACTCCCGCTTCGCCGAGCGCCGCCGGTCCGGCACCGAGCAGCATCGGCGCGAGGTAGGCCAGCACCCGGTCCACGCATCCGGCGGCGACGAACGCCCCGGCCAGTCGCGGGCCGCCTTCCAGCAGCACGTCCACGATGCCGCGATCCGCGAGCGCGGTGAGCACCGCTGCCGGATCGCCGCCGGGCAACTGGACGGTTTCGGCCGCGTCGTCGAAGACCTTGGCAGCGGGCGGAATCTCGCGATCGCCGACCACCACGCGCAGCGGCTGGCGGGGCAGCAGCCCGCCGTCCGGAGCGCGGGCGGTCAGGTGCGGGTCGTCGGCCAGCACGGTGCCGGTGCCCGCGATGATCGCGTCCATCCGCGCGCGCACCCGGTGCACCTCGGCGCGGGAGGACGCGGAGCTGATCCACTTGCTGGTGCCGTCGGCGGCGGCCGAACGGCCGTCCAAAGTGGCCGCGTACTTCCAGGTCACGTGCGGCCGTCCGGTTCGGATGAAGTGCAGCCAGGCCCGCAGCGGGCCGCCCGACACCTCGTCGGCGAGCAGACCACTGTGGACATCCACACCCGCGGCGCGCAGCACCTCGGCGCCCCCGGCGGCCTGCGGGTTGGGATCGGAAACCGCGTGCACCACGCGCGCGATCCCGGCCGCGCGCAGCGCCTCCGCGCACGGCGGCGTGCGGCCGGTGTGCGCGCACGGCTCCAGCGTGACCACGGCGGTGCCACCGGCGGCGCGGTCCCCGGCCGCGCGCAGCGCGACGATTTCGGCGTGCGGTCCGCCCGGCGGCTCGGTGGCACCGACGCCCACGACCGCGCCGTCGGCGTCCAGCACCACGCAGCCCACCGGCGGGTTCGGACTCGTCGTGCCGCGCACCTGTTCGCTCGCCGCGATCGCGGTTCGCATCGCCTGCTCTTCGGCATGAGCGACCATCGGTGTCCTCCCGGTCGTCAGTGCCTGGCGTGCGCGAAGCCCGGAGCCGCCTTGGCGCGCAGCGCCTCGACCGCCGCGGCCGGATCGTCGGCGTTGTAGACCGCCGAGCCCGCCACGAAGCAGTCCACCCCGGCCTCGGCGGCCTGCTCGATGGTGTCGGCGTTGATGCCGCCGTCGATCTCCACCACCAGCTTTAGGTGGCCGGTGTCGACGAGTTCGCGGGCCTTGCGGGTCTTGTCCAGCACCTCGGCGATGAACTTCTGGCCGCCGAAGCCCGGCTCGACCGACATCACCAGCAGCGTGTCGTAGTGCTTGAGCACCTCGACGTAGGGCTCCAGCGGGGTGTTCGGCTTGATGGACAGGCCCGCCTTCGCCCCGGCGGCGCGCAGGTCCTTGGCGATGGCGATCGGGTCCTTGGCGGCTTCCACGTGCACCGTGACGTTGTAGGCACCGGCCTCGGCGTAGCCGATGGCCCAGCGGTCCGGGTCCTCGATCATCAGGTGGCAGTCGACCGGGATGTCGGTGACCTTCAGCAACGACTCGACGACCGGCAGGCCCAGGGTCAGATTTGGCACGAAGTGCGCGTCCATCACGTCCACGTGCAGCCAGTCGGCGCGCTTGCCGGGCTCGCCGTCCACGGCGGCGATCTCGTCGGCGAGACGGGCGAAGTCGGCGGAGAGGATGGAAGGCGCGATCATCGGCTGGTTCGACACATGCGGGAGTGTAAATCCCAGGTGTCACCCGGTGCGGGGCGCCCTGGCCACGCTCATTCGGCCGCTGGTGCCCCCGGTTGCGAGGCCGCCACGGCCCTGCGCCGGTGCACGACGTAGTACGCCACGCACAGCAGCACGACGAACGGCACGCCCGCCTTCCAGGCCACGCTGAACGGCCCCAGGAACGGAGTCGTCAGCAGCACCGCCGCGAAGAACAGCATGGCCAGCACCGTGGTCACCGGCGCCCCCGCCAGCTCCACCGGCGACGGCGGCAGGCCCGCCGCGACGCGGCGACGGCGGAACACCAGGTGGCTGACGAAGATCAGCAGGTACACCACCAGCGCACCGAACAGCGCCATGCCGAGCAGGATCGGGAACGCGGTGTCCTCGGCGAACACCGCCAACGACGCCGCCAGCGCCAGCCCCGCCGCGGACAGCACCAGCGCCCGGCGCGGCACCCCGTTGCGGCTCACCGCGGCGAACCACTTCGGCGCGTAGCCGTCCAGGGCCAGCGAGTGGGTCATCCGCGCGGTGAGGTAGAGGTTGGTGTTCATCGCCGACAGCGCGGCGGTGAGCACCACGAAGTTCATGATCCCGGCCGCGGCCGGGATGCCCACCAGGCTGAACAGCCGCACGAACGGGCTCTGCGTGACGTCGTCGGACGAAGCCGCCTGGTTCCACGGCAGGATCGAGACCACCACGAGCATGCCGAGGACGTAGAACAGCGCCAGCCTCAGCACCGTGCTGCGGGCCGCGCGCGGCACGTCCCGCTCCGGGTTGCTCGACTCGGCCGCGGTCATCGAGACCGCCTCGGTGCCCAGGTAGGAGAAGGTGACCACGGCCAACGCCAGCCACACCGCGCCGATGCCGTTGGGCAGGAATCCGCCGTGCTCGGTCAGCGCGCCGACCCCGGCGGGCTGCTGGCCGGGCAGGCCGAAGATGATGTAGACGACGCCGAGCACCACGAACACCACGATCGTGACGACCTTGATCATGGCGAACCAGTACTCGAACTCGCCGAAGAAGCGCACCGCCGCGATGTTGATCGCCAGCATCGCCACGGCGAAACCCACCACCGGGATCCACAGCGGCAGCTGCGGATACCAGAACTGCAGGTAGAGCCCGGCCGCGATGACCTCGCTGCCGATGTTGACCACCTGCGCGGCCCAGTAGATCCAGCGCGAGACGAAACCGGCGAGGCCGCCGAGGCAGCGCTGGATGATCGCGCCGAAACCACCGGCCTCCGGGTGCACCACGATCATCTCGGCGAGCGCGTAGGCCAGCGCCAGCATCGCGAACGCGGCCACCGCGTAGGCGACGATCACGGCCGGACCGGCGATCGAGATGGCCAGGCCGGAGCCGAGGAACAGCCCGGTGCCGATGGCCCCGCCGATGGCGATCATGCCGACCTGGCGGCCGGAAAGATCCCGGCGCAGCCCGGACTGCCGTACCGGTGCGGTCTCCTGTGCCACTGTGGTGTGCCTTCCGCTCGTCGCGCACCAACTGCCAGTGCGCGACGAGCACCTTACGACGCGTCACCGCCCGCCGTCGGTCCGGTAGCCGACTTGTAGCGCAGTCTCAACATCCGTCGCTGATCTCGTTCTGCTTCGCGGTGCGGCTAGCGGCGCCTGCTGGAATCGCTGTCGCCGTCTCGACTCCGCGGATCCAGTTTCACCCGGGCCGATCCCATTTCACCCGGCAGGCGGTCCCGCGCGCCGGACGGTCAGCGCGGCACCGAGAGTTCGATCGGCGTGCCTTCCTCGACCGAGCGGCTGACCGTGCAGTACTTCTCGATGGCGCGCCGCACCGCTTCGACGAGCTTGTCGGCGTCGTCGATCCCGCTGAGGTCCACGTCGAAGTCGATCTGCACCGAGGCGAACTTGTGCTTGTCCTCCGGGGTTTTGGTGCGGTCTGCGTGCACCGTGATCTTCGCGTCCTCGCCGAGCCGCCGGACCAGCAGGTTTTCGCTGGTGACCGCCGAGCAACCGGCGATCGCGGCGAGCAGCAGCTCACCGGGGGTGAACGCCTCGGGTGCGCCGTCGCGACCGATGGTCACCTGGCCGCCGCGCGGGTTGGTCGCGGTGAAGGTGTGCTGGCCTGTCCGGGTCACTTCGACCGGCGTGGAAGACATTCGTACCACCTGACGTTGGTTGCTGTTGCGGTCCAGCCTCGGTGTGCGGGCCGTGCCCGGTCAACCAACGCGGCGGTCGGGTTGTTCCAGTCAGGATTGAGGCCATGACCACTACCTCCGCCGAAGGGCTGCAGCGCCGGTTGTCGCTGCGCGACCTGATCGTCTCCGGGCTGTTGTTCATCGGACCGTTGGCACCGGTTGGTGTTTTCGGCGTGCTGGACGCCCGCAGCGGCGGCGCGGTCGCGCTGGTGTACGTGGTCGCGACCGTCGCGATGGGATTCACCGCGTGGTCCTACGCGCGGATGTCGGCGGCGGTGCCGAAGGCGGGTTCGGTGTTCGCGTACGCCTCGGCGGGCCTGGGTCGGGCGCCGGGCTTCGTCGCGGGCTGGATGATCATGCTCGACTACCTGTTCATCCCGAGCGTTGCCTCGCTGTTCGTGGGTATCGCGATGAATTCGCTGGTGCCGCAGATACCGGTCTGGCTGGCAACCGGGGTAGCGATCGTGGTGGTCACCGCGCTGAACCTGATCGGCGTCAAGGTCGCGGCGCTCGTCGGCGCGGTGGTGCTGGCGGTGGAGATCGTGCTGCTCGCGGTGTTCATCGTCGCCGCGCTGGTGGTGCTGGCCACCGACGGCACGGATCGTTCGTGGCTGTCGCCGCTGGTCGGCGTCGACGGATTCGCACCGCTGGCCGTGCTGGGTGCGGTGTCCGTGGCGGTGCTGTCGTTCCTCGGGTTCGATGCGATCGCGTCGTTCGCCGAGGAGAACACCGGCTCGACCCGCCAGGTCGGCCGGGCGCTGCTGTTCTGCCTGGCGTTGAGCGGTGTGCTGTTCGTCGTGCAGACCTACCTGGCCGCGTTGCTGAACCCGTTGAGCCCGCAGGAGTTGGCGCTGAGCGCGGATGCGCAGGATTCGGCGTTCTACGACATGCTGCGGGCGTCGTTGGGCGGCTGGCTGTCCGTGGCGGTGACCGCCGTGAAGTCGGTGGCACCGGCGTTCTCGGCGATGGTCGCGCAGGCGGCGGTGAGCCGGTTGCTGTACGGGATGGCCCGGGACGGGCAGCTGCCCGCCGCGCTGGGCCGGGTCGATCAGCGGGCGCACGTGCCGCGCAACGCCACCCTGCTGGCGGCGGTGGTGACGCTGGTCGTGTCGGTGTGGGCGGCGTCGGCCGATGACGGGCTGGAAGTGCTCTCGTCGATGGTGACGGTCGGCGCGTTGACCGCGTTCATCCTGTTGCACGCTTCGGTGATCGGCTACTTCGCGGTGTCCGGGCGGGACCGCCGAGCGTCCACTGTGGTCATTCCGGCGATCGGCGCGGTGATCTCGGTGGTGGTCCTGGTCACGGCGAGCCCGCTGGCTCTCGCGGTGGCCGCGGGCTGGCTCGTGCTCGGCGTGATCGTGTACGTCCTGCGATCGCGAACGCGGCTGGATTAGAGGTTGCGCGGGTTGGCGTGCGTGAACGGTTGTTCCCGGTGCGAACCGGAATTCCCGTTCACGAGCGGTCAGCGCGGCTTCTCAGCTGGTTTCACCGGGCGAGGAGTGCCTCCCGCGCGGACTCCGAACGGTGGTCAGTCGGCGTCCTCGCCGATGTCCTCGTACCAGAGGCGGGGGTTCGCTTCGATGAATTCGGCCATCAGCCGAGTGCATTCCGGATCGTCGAGCAGCACGACGTCCACCCCGTGCTCGGCCAGCCAGTCGTGGCCGCCGTGGAAGTTGCGGGCCTCGCCGATGACGACCCGACCGATCCCGAACTGGCGCACCAATCCGCTGCAGTACCAACACGGCGAAAGGGTGGTGACCATCGTGGTTCCGGCGTAGGAGCGCTGCCGCCCCGCGTTGCGGAAGGCCGCGGTCTCACCGTGCACCGACGGATCGTCGTCCTGCACCCGCCGGTTGTGCCCGCTGCCGAGCACCTGCCCATCAGGCCCGATCAGCGCCGCGCCGATGGGAATCCCGCCCTCGGCGAGCCCGGCCTTCGCCTCCGCCACCGCGACCGCCAACCACCGCCGATACTCCTCCTCGGCCACTGCCGCTCCTCCTCTAGTGGTCGTGAATGGTCGCCGCGGTAAGAACCTGGCGATTTCGCGCGAAATCGCCCCCCCCCGCCCCTGCGCAACGGCG